>JAENWK010000001.1 GCA_016650045.1 Eubacteriaceae bacterium
AATCGCGGCCATCATGACCGCTAATTTTTCTTATTTTGTTGAAAAGTTCGTCATATTCAGAATTAATTTCGTTTTCTAAAAATAGTTTACTCATATTTTTAGAAATCGGCCCCAAAAAGCGACTTTTTCACAGGTCCCGAAACGTCCCCGCGTCTTCTTCTTTTATTCTTAGCTCATCCGGCATATTTATGTTTTCTTTTTATCATCGTCTATAATTTCGATTTCTAAATAATCAAACCAGATGGAATCGATAAACTGGTCTTCACGAAAAGATGTTTTGGAAATCCGATTAAGTTCTTTTGTATTTCTGTCAAACCACATCGGTTTTTCCAAATCAAAGTCATGGCAGAAGGTCTCTAAAGCAGCTTGGATTTTATCATATATATTCAAGGATTTGTTATCAATTTCAAAAACTTTTTGTTCCAGAAATTTATTGTGTTTTATGAGTTTTCCCCAAATTAGAATCATGTTTTTTACCTCTCGATCATCAATGTGCTACTATTTCCGGATAACATTTTTTAAATGTCTGTAAAATGGACATATGTTGAGTATAAGGGGTGGAGAGGGAAATGTAAAGAAAATTAGAGCTTTAACACGAGGAGATGGTTCTTCTGTGTTGAAAAAGAATCATCCCTATGGCAAAATAATTTTACCCTCTCTTCTTCTGGCACACTTTACAATAATAGGTGCCTCTGCCACGAACCATTTCTTTGGTTATTGGCCCGTTGCATACTTGACAAACTTTTTGCATATGTACCTGTAACTGCACTTGAAACAACCCGGTAATACCATTGGCGTCAAAAGAGTGAATCGTCGTTCCGCCCTGGGCAATGGCCTGCTCCAATATTTCTTTCGATACGGCTATTAATTCTGCGACCCGCTTTTTACTGACACGTTTCCCTGGTGTGAGAGGATGCATTTTCATCGAAAAACAGATTTCATTGGCGTAGATATTTCCGATGCCACTCATAATAGTCTGATCGAGTAGCAATGTTTTAATCGGCAGACTGCTCCTATGTATTTTTGAGTAGATTTCTTGAGGATCTGCGTCCCATGGTTCTGGTCCAAGTTTACAAAGCGGCAAATCCTGATGATAGGTTTCTTTATTCACCAGTTCTATCCGACCAAATTTACGGGTGTCTTGGTATCGTAATTCGGTGCCATCACTAAAGACAAAGCTAAGATGTTCATGTTTATTAAGCGGCGTTGACGCTTCGGTAATATTATACTTTCCTTCCATACGCAGATGAGAAATAAACGCCTGGCTATCCAAAATAAAGACTAAATATTTTCCCACCCGATCGATATCGCAAATGGTTTGTCCCTTTAATGACTCCACAAAGTTTTTCGTGTCTCCGACGACGATTTTATCGTAATGAACCCTGACTTCTTTAATTTTTTTTTCAATAATAAAGTTCTTTAACGTTCTGCGAACGGTTTCTACTTCCGGCAGTTCTGGCATAACTTTTCACCTCCTTTAATGGACAGCATCACCTTAGCTATACAAAAACTGCACCAACCTTAAAAGAGATTGATGCAGTCATAATAAGCCTTTATTTTAGGCTGTTTGCTTAGAAAATTTTAGGCTTTGGAAGCTTCTTCAATCGCCACAGCAACAGAAACAGTCGCTCCAACCATTGGGTTGTTTCCCATTCCAATCAGACCCATCATTTCAACATGGGCTGGTACTGAAGATGAACCGGCAAACTGAGCATCCGAGTGCATCCGGCCCATGGTGTCAGTCATTCCGTAGGAAGCAGGACCGGCGCCCATGTTGTCAGGATGTAATGTTCGACCGGTACCACCGCCTGATGCAACTGAGAAGAATTTCTTCCCTTGTTCAAGGGCTTCTTTCTTATAAGTACCGGCAACAGGGTGTTGAAAACGAGTCGGGTTGGTGGAGTTTCCGGTAATGGAAACATTCACGCCTTCATAGTGCATGATGGCTACGCCTTCTTGAACATCATTACAACCGTAACAATTAACTGCGGCACGTTCGCCAACAGAGTAAGGTGTTCGTTCGACAATATTCAGGTCGCCGGTGGCAAAATCATAATCGGTTTTGACATAGGTAAAGCCGTTGACTCTGGCAATAATCAAAGCCGCATCTTTTCCCAGGCCGTTTAAAATAACCCGGAGTGGTTTTACACGGACCTTGTTGGCAGATCGGGCGATGCCGATGGCACCTTCGGCTGCGGCAAAGGATTCATGTCCTGCTACAAAAGCAAAACATTCAGTGTCTTCTCTTAAAAGCATCGCGCCTAAGTTACCGTGACCTAAACCAACCTTACGTTGTTCGGCAACCGAACCGGGAATACAGAAAGCCTGTAAGCCTTCGCCAACCACTTCAGCAGCATCGGCGGCATTGGTAATGCCGCGTTTAATTGCCAGGGCAGCACCCAGGGTGTAAGCCCAACAGGCGTTGTCAAAACAAATGGGTTGGATGCTTCTGACAATAGCAGCAACATCAATGCCTTTATCATCACAAATAGCCTTTGCTTCTTCTAAAGTTGCAATGCCATTGGCAGCTAAAAATTCTTCAATTTTAGCGATTCTTCTTTCATAACTTTCAAATAATGCCATGTGATTTCCTCCTATTCTTTTCTTGGATCGATGTATTTTACAGCATCGTCAAATTGTCCATATTTACCAGAGGCTTTTTCCAAAGCGTCAGCAGGTGCAACGCCATTATTGATGCTTTCCATCATTTTTCCAAGATGAACAAAGGAGTAACCAATAATTTCATCGTTTTTATTTAATGCCAGTTTCTGGATATAACCTTCGGCTATTTCCAGGTAGCGTGGTCCCTTTGCGAGTGTGCCGTAGGTGGTGCCAACAGTGCTTCTTAAGCCCTTACCTAAATCTTCAAGACCGGCTCCGATGGGGAGGCCGCCTTCAGAAAAAGCGGTTTGGGTACGACCATAGACGATTTGTAAAAATAATTCACGCATGGCGGTATTAATAGCATCACAAACGAGATCTGTATTTAATGCTTCTAAAATTGTTTTTCCGGGCATGATTTCAGCGGCCATAGAAGCTGAATGAGTCATTCCTGAACAACCGATGGTTTCAATCAAACATTCCTGGATAATGCCATCCTTGACGTTAAGGGTTAACTTGCAGGCGCCTTGTTGAGGTGCACACCAGCCAACACCATGGGTTAAACCGGAGATGTCTGTGACTTCTTTAGACTGAACCCATTTACCCTCCTCTGGGATTGGTGCTGATCCGTGGTTTGCATTATTGCCAACGGTACACATTCTTCTTATTTCATGAGAATATTCCATTCATTAATCTCCCTTCAAAAAATTACTCATATTATTATAAACATAAATATTTAAAAAAAAACAGTAATTTGTCGTTTTTTTTGAAAATACAGGAAAAATATCCTAATTAGACTAAAAGTTTAATTGATGATTTGCCGAAACCGATGTAAAATAGAGGCAGAATATAATAGAAGTAGATTTTAACTTTGACAAGTAGACTTATCTTAATAAGTTATTAAACAAGAGGCCTGATAATAGAGTTTAGGCAATCCTCGGATTGATTATGAAGGGATGGTTAAAAATGGAATTAAAAGATAAATTGAGCTTTGGAGCTAAACGGGTAGAATACCTGATGGAAGAATATTTTAATCGGGATAAAGTTCTTGGTGAATGCAAGGTATGTCCCAATTTTGCAAAATATTGGTCCTGTCCTCCTTATACCTTTGATGAAGCAATTTTTTTAAAGCAGTTTAAATACATGCACATCATCGGCAGACAATTTGAAGTTCCCCGTGAAGACATCAGAAATATTCGTGACCCCAAGGCCATTGCCGAATACTGCCGAGAAAATTTTGATGCAATCAAGGTGATGACCTGGAAAACCCTTCTTGAGATCGAAAATGAAGTTGACGGATCCATGGGTCTGATCCCGGGGAACTGCCCCATCTGTGAGACTCAGGGAATGGCTTGTGCCAGAAAAACAAATGAACCTTGCCGTAATCCTACGCTGATGCGGTATTCTTTGGAATCCCTGGGCTTTAATGTAGTGGACCTTGTAAAATATGAAGTTGGCATGACCATTGAATGGCCGCAAAACCAGCGATTACCGAAAGTGCTTACCTCGGTTGCTGCCATTTTATGTAATGAAGAAATTCCCAAAGATATCTTAAAAAAATATTTTCCGGATAAAAGACAAAGCTGGGTGAAATACGATGATACTCAACTGGATACCGGATTTCATACCTCGGAAACCATTAAGACTTCAGAAACCATCCATGGCAGCGCAGCTCAGACCATGGCGAATGCCAAAATTATTGATGACGATATGGCGCCCTATCGCCCTCAAAAAAGCTGGGTAGGCTATAAAGCGGATAAAAACCCAGAGGATGAAGCAGTCAAAAAGGGATATACCGTGACCATGCAAGACGAGGGTGAAAGCCAAAGTCAAACCCTTCCCGAAGAAACGTTAGAGACACTGGAAGAAGAGATGCATACCGAAGTGAGTGAAGAAGAGGTAGCCGAAGTTTTTGAAGAGATCCCTGAATCCCAGGAAATCGTTGAGGAAAAGGATGCTATCAATTATCAGTGGCTGGGTTTTAAAGCGGATTTGGATGATGACGAATTGGTTAAACGTCCGATTCCGAAAATGTCTGAGCTGATTCCTGAAGGGGAAGAAATTCCCGTGATCGAAGAAGAAAAAAAAATCGGTCCGGAACTCTCTGAATCTCCGGAGGTTCCGGTGGTTGAAGAAGTTTTAGAACAGCTGGAGAAAATGGCGGTTGCGGAAATTATCGAGCCTGAAACCGAAGCAATTGAAGCAATCACCGCAGAAATAACTGAAGCAATTCCAGAGGAAGAGGATGATTCCAAATATCAGTGGCTGGGCTTTAAAACCGAGCTTGAAGATGAGGACGAACCTTTGGCAGGAAAACGTACGAAGCAATTCTAGAATAGTTATTAGGGAGAGTCTGATGGGATTCTAGGATCCCATTCTGTATTTAGACATTAAATCAAACAAAGGAGAAAAGTTTATGTATTACAGTGCTGATATCGGTGTTATTGGTGGTTCTGGTCTTTATGAATTGAGCGCAGATGTAAAAAAAATTGATTTGGATACTCCCTATGGGAAACCATCCGAACAAATAAGCCTTGTCAAAGTCGGCGAAAAAACGGTGGCGTTTTTACCTCGCCATGGCAAAGACCATACCATTAATCCCTCGGAAATTAATTATCGAGCCAACATTTATGCTCTAAAAAGCCTGGGCGTTAAAGCCATTATTTCTCCCTGTTGTGTGGGAAGCTTAAAATTTGAAATGAAACCCGGCGATTTTGTGGTGACGGATCAGTTTATTAATATGACCTCTGGCCGGAAGGATACCTTTTTCGAAAAGCCCAGGGTAACCCACCTCAGTTCTGCCCATCCCTATGATCAAAACCTCAGAGTGTTGGCTTTAGAGTCTGGAAGAGAATGTGGGATTACCGTTCATGATGGCGGGACTGTTATTATTATTAACGGCCCGCGTTTCTCCACTGTGGCTGAAAGTCGGATGTTTGCAATTATGGGAGCGGATGTGGTGAATATGACCCAATATCCTGAAGGCTACCTTTGTATGGAACAGGAAATTCCGGTGGTGAATATTGCCTTAGTGACGGATTATGATTCAGGTTTAGAAGGTCAGCCTGATATTTTGCCGGTGACCAACGAAGAAGTATTACTGTGCCTTCAAAAAAATGCTGGAAAAGTAAAGGCCCTTATCTTTAAGCTAATTGATAAGTTAGAGGTATAAACTTGAAGCCTGTTTATTATGAAGATGGTGTATTGAAACTCATTGATCAAACCAAGCTTCCCACCGAGTTTATTGTTCACTCCTATACCGATTATCGGGAAATAGCAACAGCCATTGTGGATATGATTGTCCGTGGAGCACCGGCGATTGGCGTTACCGCAGCCTATGGCGTTTATTTTGGAGCTCTGGAATATACAAACGAGCCCAAGGAACTTTTTTTCAGTAAGCTGAAAGAGGTATGCACCTGTCTTGCGTCAACCCGTCCAACAGCCGTTAATTTATTTTGGGCCATTAAACGCATGGGAAGTGTGATTGAAGCCAATAAGGATCAGGAAGTTTCAGTCATAGTAAACCAATTAAAAAATGAAGCCCAGAACATTTGCTCCGAGGATATTCAAATGTGTCGGGATATTGGAAAATACGGTGCTGAACTCATTCATTATGGCGATACACTTTTAACCCATTGTAATGCCGGTTCTTTGGCGACCGCAGATTATGGAACGGCTCTGGGCGTGATTCGTGCTGCCCATGATGCCGGGAAAAATATTTCGGTGTATGCGGATGAAACACGACCATTTTTGCAGGGTGCCCGGCTCACCGCCTATGAGCTCCAGGCAGATGGGATTCCCGTGACCCTGATTACCGATAACATGGCCGGCTGGATGATGAAGCAGGGGAAAATTGATGGCGTGGTGGTAGGAGCAGACCGGATTACCGCTAATGGTGATGTGGCCAACAAAATTGGAACCTATTCGGTTTCTGTTCTGGCCAAGGCCCATGGCATTCCCATGTATGTGGCGGCGCCAACCTCAACCATCGATTTTAATATGAAATCCGGGGATGAGATTGTCATTGAAGAGCGTGATTGTCGAGAAATCAGTCATATTTGCGGGATTCAGGTGGCACCGGATGGTGTGGCCATGGAAAACCCCGCTTTTGATGTTACGCCCTATCAGAATGTCACAGCGATTATTACGGAAAAAGGTGTGATCTACCCTCCCTACGATATTAATATTCCAAGATTGCGTGGTAAATAATGAAAGTTAACATATTATTCCCTGTTCTTAATGAAGAGCGGCGACTGGAAAAGGGGATCCTAAAAACCCTGATCTATTTAAAACGAAACAAGCTTTTTGATTATCAATTGACCATCATCGATAATGGTTCAACCGATGAAACCGAAGAAATCAGCCACCGATTGTGTGAAAAGTATTCCCGGGTTCATTACCTTAAAACCAAAGAACGTGGGGTAGGCGTCGCTTTGCGTACCGGTGTAGCCGCCAATACCTGCGAAATTTTAGGGTACATGGACATTGATTTATCAACAAAGATCGATCATCTCAAAGACGTGAAAGAAATTTTTGAAAATCAGCCCCAGGTCCGGATTATAAAAGGTTCCCGGCTTTTAAAGAATTCAACGGTGATTGGTCGTAAAGCGTCAAGGGAGTTTACTTCCCAGGGCCTGAACACGCTTCTTCATCAGGTTTTTTGCAATCATTTTTCTGATGCACTCTGTGGATTCGATTTTTTCAGAAAAGAAACCATTGACGCTCTTGTTGCGGATTCCAGCCAGGACAATGGCTGGTTTTATTGTGTGGAGCTTTTGCTTCGGGCAGAACGCATGGGTATTGAAGTCCATGATATTCCCGTGATCTGGGAGGACGATTATGATACCAAGGTGAAGGTGGTCAAAACAGTCATATCTTATTTAAAACAAATTTATCGGCTTAAAAAAGAATTCATTAAGGAAGACAGCCAATTTTCCAAATCATAAAGAAGAATGGGAGTTTACCATGAAGGTACCTGCAAATAATTTACTGAGACACTATAATGCGCATCAGGAGGAGTACGAAACAAAGGCATTAGAAATCCTTAGAAGCGGAAACTACGTTTTAGGAAAAGAAGTTGAGGCTTTTGAAAAAGACTTTGCCCGATATATCACTACCGATTATTGTGTAGGGCTTGGAAATTGCCTGGATGCTCTTTGGCTTTCCTTTCGCATCCTGGGTATTGGTGCGGGGGATGAAGTCATTGTTCCGGGAAATACCTATATTGCCAGCGTTATGGGAATTACGATTAACGGAGCTACACCGATATTTGTGGAACCTGACGATTACCACACCATTGATGCTGATAAAATAGAAGAAAAAATTACTGAAAAAACCAGGGCTATTCTGGTTGTTCATCTTTACGGCCAATGCTGTGAAATGGACAAAATCATGACGCTTTGCAAAAAATACGATCTTCGTCTGGTGGAAGACTGCGCCCAGAGTCATGGGGCCACCTATAAAGGTAAAACCACCGGATCTTTTGGGGATATTGGTTGTTTCAGTTTTTATCCTTCAAAAAATCTTGGCGCGTTTGGTGATGGCGGGGCCATTACTACCGATAACGAGGATTTGGCCAAAGAATTTCGAATGTTTCGTTTTTATGGCAGTGAAAAACGCTATTATAACAAGGTCGTCGGAACCAATTCCAGATTGGACGAGCTCCAGGCGGGACTTCTTAATGTTAAGCTCAACTATTTAGATGCATTAAATGAGGATCGCCATCGGGTCTGCACGGCCTATCTGAAAGGTATCAAGAATCCTGTGACTATGCTGCCAAAAATTAGAAAAGATTCAAAAACCGTGTGGCACCAGTTTGTAATCACCACGCCTTATCGGGATGAATTGATGGCTTATTTAGAAGAACAAGAAATCGGAAGCATTATTCATTACCCCATTCCTCCGCATTTGTCCGAGGCCTATGCCTACCTGAACCTCGCTAAGGGAACATTTCCCATTACCGAAGCCCTGGCCGACGAAATTCTTTCACTGCCTTTATTTTACGGCATGACGCCCGCTGAGCTCGACGCCGTCATCAATGCGGTTAATGCCTTTGTTCCAAAAAGTTTGGAAAAGCAGCGATGATTTGGGATAAAATTATTATCGGAGCAGGGCTTTACGGCCTTTATGCCGCGGAATTTTGCGCCAAGCGGGGGGAACGGGTTTTGGTTTTGGAATGGGAAGATGGCCCGTTTAAGCGGGCAACCCACATTAATCAGGCGCGGATTCATATGGGGTACCATTATCCAAGATCCTATGCCACGGCCATTAAATCGGCTCAGTATTTTAATCGCTTTGTAAAGGACTATGATTTTTGCATTCACAGCGGTTTTGATCAGGTTTATGCCACCGGCGCAAATTTCAGTTGGACTAATCGGGAGCAATTTACGCAATTTTGTGAGGCTGCTAAAATACCCTGTGAAGAATTACACCCAGAGAAATTTTTCAAGAAAGGTCTTTGTGATGGAGCCTTTCTGACGAAAGAATATACCTATGATGCACAAATTCTTAAAGATTATTTTGTGGAATCCCTGGGAAAACAATCGGGTGTGGAAATAAAGTATGGGGTTCGGATAAAAAAAATAATTAAACAACCCGATGTTTATGAGGTTGTTCTGGAAAATGGCCAGGCCTTTCAAACCCCTTTTCTACTTAATGCCACCTACGGTTGTGCCAATCAGATATTGGATCTGGCCGGTTTGGAAGCCTTTAAAATTAAATATGAGCTGTGTGAAATTATTCTCTGCAAGCCTTTAAACAGGCTTTTAGATGTCGGAATTACCGTGATGGATGGTCCTTTTTTTTCCATTATGCCCTTTGGAAAAACAGGTTCTCACTCCCTAACCTCGGTGACTTTTACCCCTCATGTTTCTTCCCAGGAAAGCTTGCCGGTTTTTAAGTGTCAGGAGAAAAGTGATGGCTATTGTACACCGAAACAGTTGGGAAATTGTAATGAGTGCAAGGCCAAGCCTGAATCAGCCTGGCCTTACATGTCCAGTATGGCGAGAAAATATTTAAAAGACGATTATGGTTTTTCTTATCAGGGATCTTTATTTTCAATGAAGCCCATACTCAAAGCTTCAGAGATCAATGATTCCAGGCCCACAGTGATAAGAACAGCTACCCAAAAGCCAATCTTCGTTTCGGTGTTGTCTGGGAAAATTAATACAGTTTATGATTTAGATGAGGTGCTGAAAAATGACTAATGGTCAAATAAGTAACAAAGAAAAAAACTTTATATCCGTGGTGATCTATGTTTACAATGATGAAACCCGGATTGCCGGGTTTTTAGGAAAGATCAATGGCATGTTTGAAAAGAATTTCGAAAAATACCAAATTATTTGTGTCAATGATGCTTCCTCTGACAAAAGCCTTGAAATAATAAAGTCAGTGGCGAAAACCATTACCGGTACGGTGATCAATGTGGTGAACATGAGCTTCTACCAGGGCGTTGAACTTTCTATGAATGCCGGCATTGATCTTTCCATCGGAGATTTTGTTTTTGAGTTTGATAATATGATTATGGATTATGAACCCGGGCTGATTATGGCGGTTTATGAAAGGTCATTAGAAGGTTTTGACATTGTCAATGCTGCGCCAAAAAGCTGCGGACATAAATCGTCCCGGTTATTTTACGCATTGTTTAACCACTATTCTCTGAGCCCCCATCATCTGAGAACGGAAAATTTTCGAATTCTTTCAAGGAGGGCCATTAATCGGGTTCACTCCATGAGTAAAACCATTCCTTATCGGAAGGCGGTATACGCCAACTGCGGTTTAAAAATCGATACCATTGAATATATCAATGACCTTTCCGAGACAAAACATTATAATGGAGAGACCGTTAAGCTTCGCAAGGAAATAGCCACAGACTCGTTAATGCTGTTTACCAATATTGCCTATCGGCTATCCATTGCGGCAACTTTATTCATGATGATTGCAACCTTCGCCATTGGTGTTTATACCATTATCAGTTATTCCACTGAGCAGGTAGTATCGGGATATACCTCTTTAATGCTGGTAATCTCAGGAGGATTTTTTGGAATTTTTGCCATTTTGGCGGTCGTTATAAAATATTTATCCATTTTAACCGATTTGGTTTTCAGCAAGGAAAAATATACCGTGGAATCAGTGGAAACCATTAGTAATTAGGGAATCACAGTTCAATGATAGTGTAATGAATTTACTGGATTTCCACATCGGCATTGGGATCAAAAGGATTTGTCCGAACGGAAAATGAGTAAAGAAAAGGATAGGCCTTTCGTAAGTGATTCATATACTGAAGCCATTCCAGGAAAAGCAATTTATAAACCCGTTCGATGTCTATGACAACGTGTTCCTGATCTCGGGTTGTTAAGCGTTTCAGATCTTTTCGATTGGACAATTCCTGTTCTACATGAGAAAGCGCCAAAATTAAGTCAGTAAAGGTTTCATGCTCAATTAAAGTGGGATTGTCAAAGAACATTAACAGATTATTTCGTTTAGAGGAAAGAAATTCCTCGAGCAGAACCAAACTCGTTCCGTCAAACTCCAAGTGAAAGTCAAAGTCTTTGATGATTTTAATCGAATTCTTGTAATCCTTACTGGTCCAATTGAGTTTAATTAATAGGGCATCCTGGAATTGATTGAGATTTTTATCATTTTGGGCAAATAATTTCATTAATTCCACACCGGATTCCGAGAAGAACACACCCAATAGCATATTTATTTTCTTTAGTTTTTCCTGCTTGTCGCGGTCGTCAATGATTTTGGAAAAAATCAATGAAACAAGTAATACTTCTATGGGAAGAAATGCAACATCTCCTAATAGATAGATGAAGATATGATGAGAATCTCTAAAAATATAAAAATGAATGGTGTAAAGAATGGCTGACAACATAATAAATGCAAAACTAATGGCAATGGCTTTTGAATATTTTTTCATAGGAAACCTCCAAGGGTTGTTTAGTTGATGCCTTTATATTATATTTATAAGCTATGAGAGTCAATGGTTTCATGATTAAATTATAAATAAATCAGCTTTATTAAAGATAGAATGAGCGTGTGAAATGAAGTATAGTATGTTTTCCTGGTTTGGTTATTTTAGTCCCTTTGAAGAAAGGATAAAAGTTATTGCCGATGCAGGTTTTGATCAAGGCCCTTTAGTTATCCGATAATCATTTTAAAGTCGATCGTCACTGGATTCCCGGTGAGGGCGAAATTCCACTGGATGAAGTGATGGCAGAAATTTTAACAGTACCAACCATTCAAACCATTTCCTACGAGGTTATTGCCAACGAACAGTGGCGGGAGAAAGAATCCCGGTGATTTTGCAGCGGCAGTATTAAAAAGCTGATCTATCAAATAATCAATTGAAATGTCAGTTGATCTGTGATACACTTCGACTAATTAAATAATATAAGTAATGAGGAAAGGGGTGTAAGACCCCTACAGCCCCCGCTACTGTAATTGCCGACAAAATTCTTAGAACCACTGTCTCATGGACGGGAAGGGAGAATGGCGGATGAAGCAAAAGTCAGGACACTCATCTCACATTAAATTTCTTCGGTGGGAAGAACAGGATTAAACCTTATGTTTGTTATCCAGCCTCCACAGGAAGCTGGATTTATTTTTTGCAAAAAAAAGCAAAAAAATCAAAAGAAAAATGAAAAGAGGAAAAAATGAAAAAGAGAAAAATTCAAAGTCTGGTGTCAATTTTTGTTGTTCTAGCGCTAATGGTAACCGTTTCCGGGTGTCAGAAAAGTGGTAGTGCGGAAGAGAATTCTGGGGTTGTAACGAAAAGTGGTTCCACTACTTACCCGGTAACAATAACCGATAATGCAGGTAATTCAGTAACCATTGATAAAGAACCTCAAAAGATAGTATCTTTGTCTCCAGCAGCGACTGAAATCCTCTTTGCGCTCGATCAGGGAAGCAAAGTCGTGGGCCGGACAAAATATTGCAATTACCCTGAAGCGGCTTTGGCGGCAACGGATATTGGGAGTTTTAATGCACCAAGTATTGAAAAAATCATAGAACTGGCACCGGATGTGGTGGTTGCTTCGGACTTTGTATCCGAAGATATCCGACAACAACTTGAAGCCACAGGGGCCAAGGTTATTACCTTTAATGCTGCGAATATTGATGGAATTCTGACTAATATTGTCCAGGCTGGTCAAGTGACCAATGCCAACGATAAAGCCAAAGAAATTGTGGAAAAAATGGCAGCAGATCGAAAAGAATTGATCGATAAAGCGAAAACAGCTAAAACTCAAAAGTCGGTTTTCATTGATATTGGCAAATTCCACAGTGCTGGCCCAGGTTCCACTTTGGATTCCATGCTCACTGATTTGAATGCAAAAAATATTGCTGCCGATGGAACGAAACAATGGCCGACACTCAGTACCGAGGAAATTATTGGGGATAATCCGGATGTTTATATTTCCCTTTATACAAAACCAGAAGAGGTAAAGGCTACCCCGGGTTTTGATAAGATCAATGCGATCATCAACAATCAGCTGGTATATGTTGAATACGGTACGCCGGAAAGTGATATGATTCAGCGACCGGGCCCTCGTATTATTGAGGGAATGGCCCTAGTTGCTAAAAGTATTTATCCGGAAGTATTTTCTAAATAAGTGTCGCTACGGGGCGAATCCTGTTCGCCCCCTGGTTTTCTCAAATACTGGGAGAGACCCAAGGGGTGAACAGATAAAAATACATCATTTGGAGAAACAATGAAAAACAGGATCAAGAAATATGCAATTTTAATATCGATAGTGATCTGTTTGATCATTATTTATGTGTGTACATTATTAGGGGTGGCATCCATATCGTTTTTGGATGCCAATAAGATTTTATTGGATCAAATATTTCATATTAATCTAGGAATGGAAAATATCAGTCAAGGGGCTGTGGCTATTATCTGGAATGTCAGACTGCCACGAATTATCCTTGCTTTTGTCACCGGTGGGGCCCTGGCTATTTGCGGCGCAGCCTATCAGGGAATTTTCAAAAACCCCATGGCGGATCCCTATATTTTAGGGGTCTCTTCTGGGGCGGCGCTAGGAGCATCCATTGGGATTGTTATGAACTTTTCCAGCAGTTTTCTGGGTCTGAATGGCGTGGCAATATTGGCTTTCATTGGTTCGTTTGCAACCATTCTGATTGTCTATAATATTTCCCGGGTTGGCCGGAAAGTGCCGGTTGCAACGCTTTTACTCAGTGGTATTGCCATTGGCCAATCACTGGGAGCATTAATGTCGTTGCTGATGATTTTTAATCAGGATGATTTATCACACATCATGTTTTGGACCATGGGGAGTCTCAATGGCAAGGGTTGGAATCAAGTGATTGCGGTGCTGCCCTATGTGGCTTTTGGCTGCGTCATTATGCTGACCTCGGTTCGAGAACTGGATATTATGCTGCTGGGAGAAGAAACAGCAACACAGCTCGGAGTGAACACAGAAAGCTTGAAAAAGAAAATTCTTTTTTCCTCGTCTTTGATTACGGCGGCGGTGGTATCGGTTACTGGAATTATTGGTTTTGTGGGGCTTATTATTCCTCATATTGTCCGCATGGTTACCGGCCCCAAGCACCGTACTCTGGTACCATTCTCGTTTTTATTCGGCGGTGTCTTTTTGATTTTTTGTGATACCATTGCCAGAACTGTTTCCGGCCAGGAAATACCGGTTGGAATAATAACCGCAGCCTTTGGCGGACCCTTCTTTGTTTATCTTTTGAAAAAACGAAAAAAAGGTGGGGTATAATATGCAGCGATTAATGCCAAGAATTATGTTGGATTTTAGGGATGTGGTAGCCGCTTATGGTGACACGGAAATTCTGCGCCGGTTTAATGCCGTTATTTGTCAGGGAGAATTTGTCGGGCTGATTGGCCCTAACGGAACCGGAAAATCCACCTTACTAAAATGTTTGTCCGGGTTAGTACCGGTAAAGTCAGGAGAGATCATTCTCGAAGGAAAAGATAACGCAAAATATTCACAAAGAGAACGTGCCCAAATGGTGGCGGTAGTGCCTCAATCCTTTGATATTGACTACGATTTTACCGTAGAGGACATTGTCCTGATGGGCCGAAACCCTTATCTGAGTTATAAAGTTAAGGAATGTCAACGGGATTATGATGTTGTCACCGAGGCCATGCATGCCACCAAAACCTTGCAGTTGAAAAAACGGTTATATAATACCCTCAGTGGCGGAGAAAAACAACGCGTTATTATTGCTCGGGCCATTGCCCAGGAACCGGATATTATTCTTTTGGATGAGCCCACGTCATCCCTCGATATTCATCATCAAATTGAGGTGATGGAGTTGATTCGAAATCTGAATCTGAAAAAATCCATGACTGTGGTGGCAGTACTTCATGATATTAATCTGGCCTCCCGTTACTGCAATCGGCTGATCCTCATGAAAAACGGCCAGGTTATTGTGGATGGTACCCCTGAGCAGGTGATTACCGAAGAAAATCTAAAAAAGATATACGATATGAAAATGTTTATACAGGAAAATAAGCTTTTTGGAAAACCTGAAATTATTCCACTCCGGGTGATTAAGGAATCCGAATTTTATCACAGCCTCAAGGTTCATGTGATTTGCGGAGGAAACAACGCTTCCCAGATTTTAGAAGAGCTGGATGCCATGGGACACCGGGTAACAGCCGGAGTGGTAAACCAGGGAAGTGATGATTGGACCGTATGCGATGTCCTTGGCATTCCCCTGATTGAGGCAAGCCCATTTACCGCCATCAGCATGGAAAAGCAGGCGGAAAATTTGGAATTAATGAAAGATTGTGATGTGATCCTCATCTCGGATTTACCCTTTGGCCATGGCAATGTTAATAATCTTAAAGGGTTGGAAGACCTTAGAGGCGACATTTATTTTCATACAAATTGTCTCAATAATGACTTTACCCAAGGGGTTTTAACCCAATGTCTGAAAAATATCAAAGCGAAAAAAGCATTGGTGGAAATCAATAGTCATCAGGAATTCCTGGAAATAATTAAGAAGAAAACACGCATTGATAAAAATTAATAATAGAAAAATCATTAAACCTAGATGTCGGTTTATATAAATAATTGTTGTAACGTCTTAGGCGGACATCTCGTAGAGTGTCCGACGTAGAGTGGAAAAATTGTTTCATATAAACCGACAGCTAGGATCAACTATTTAGTAATTACCTAAAAATCACTTTAGCAGGAGGCAAAATTTTGAATTATTTTATGTTGGCGGGAACCAGTAGTAATGTTGGAAAAACAACGGTTACCATGGGAATTATGGCTGCTTTTAAAAAAAGAGGAATCCGAGTGAAGCCATTTAAAACAGGACCGGATTATATTGACCCCATGTTTCATAGTTTTGTCACCGGAGAAAAATCCATTAACCTGGATACCTGGATGCTGGATGAAAATACCATTCGCGGACTTTTCCATCGACGATTGACCAATGAAGATCTGGGTATTGTGGAAGGGGTAATGGGTCTCTATGACGGCCACAGCCTTGAATCGGATATCGGCAGCAGTGCCTTTCTTTCAAAAACCATTGGAGCGCCGGTGATTCTCATTATTGACGGACGGGGTATGGCAAAAAGTGGGGCGGCTTTGGTAAAAGGCTTTATTGATTTTGACCCCAATACAAAAATTGCGGGGGTCATCATCAACCGAATATCCTCAGACTCCCATTACCAATTGTTAAAGGAAATGATTGAAGCCTATAATGATGTTACCTGTCTCGGGTATTTTCCCAATAATCCGGACATTGTTATGGATAGCCGGCATCTCGGGTTGGTCCCAGTCGAAGAACTATCGGACTTTAGAGAAAAAGCTGACAAAGCCGGGGAATTGGCAGAAGCTCATATTGATTTGGATAAGCTCCTGGAAATAAGTGGTCACGCTCATACCGAAAATACCTATTGCGATCCCTTCGAAGGGTATCATGAAAAATATCAGGGACTTCGTATTGGGGTTCCCCGGGACAGAGCCTTTAATTTTTATTATGATGATAATTTTATGGCTCTGGAGAAGGCTGGTGCAGAGATGGTGAGCTTTAGTCCTCTTGGAGACAAAAGGCTTCCCGAAAATTTAGACGGCCTTTATATCGGCGGGGGGTTTCCGGAAATATTTGGAGCCGAGCTGGCTGAAAATAAAAGCCTAATGGCGGATATGAAAAGTCAGTTAGAGGCAGGACTTCCCTGTTACGCCGAGTGTGGCGGACTGATGTATTTAACAAATGCCATGACCCTTTTAAATGGGGAAAGTAATGAGGGTATCGGATTTTTAAATGGAAACACCCAAATGACAACACGTCTCCAACGGTTTGGATATGTTAATATCAAGGCAAATCTTGGAGAAAAACCCATTGAAATACGGGGCCATGAATTTCATCATAGTATCGTCGAAACTCAGGAAGAGATTCCCACCGCCTATGTGATTTCTAAAAAAGATCGAACCTGGACCTGTGGTTATCAAAAGAAAAATGTTTTAGCCGGTTATCCCCATATTCATTTTTACAGCAATCCGCTATTTTTAGAAGCCTTATTAACAAAGGCACTTAACCACAAAGAGGGCAAAAAATGAGGCGGATTCAAGTAAAAACTCCGGGAACCTGTGGAGAATTTATTCAGGGTTGGTTTGAGGATAATCCCTGTTTGGTATCCTGTCCGATTAACCGCTACTCTACCATTACCATTGAAGAGGGACCATGGCATCCGAACTTTTTAAAACCTAAAACAGGCAAAATGGTTGAAGAAGTTTTTCGGCGTTATGGGATTTCAGCCAGAGAAAAAGAGCATCTTCAAATTTCTATGGAAACCGAAATTCCGGTTGAAAAAGGGATGGCCAGCAGTACTGCGGATATTTCAGGAATGGCGGCCGGACTTTCTGAATATTTCGGGTTAGGCCTGACGCCAGAGGACATTGGCGCGCTTTGCACAGCCATCGAACCCTCAGATAATTTGATGTTTCCGGAACTAAACCTTTTTAATCATATTAATGGCAATGTCTTAAAAGAATTTAAGGGCTCTGTGGAATCCGACTTACTGATTATTGACTTTCACGGAGGCATTGACACCCTGACCTTTAACGAAACCCAGGATGATTACTCGAAAAAAGATTTAGAAACCTTTTCAGAGATTGTTGGTCAATTTGAAAAAGGTGTGAAAGAAAATAATCTGAAAGAGGTTGGAGAGGCTTGTACGAAGAGTGCTTTTCTCAATCAAGGCCGGCTCAGGAAAACTTATTTGGAAATATTAACCAAAATTTCCCAGGACTTTGGCGGTTTAGGAACCATTATTGGCCACAGTGGCACGGTGATTGGGATTATGTATGAGAAAAAGCATTTCAAAGAGATAGAATTTATGGAAATGCTAAAAACACAAATTCCTGCCAGTGCCTATGCGAACATTTATTATAATCGTTTGATACCAGGCGGGATTATAGTAACCCAAGAAAATTATTAAGAAATGAGAATTTCAGCACATAAAATAATAGTAAAAAAAAAGAAAGCGAGAAGCGATGCAATATATTAATAATCCCCAGGAAATTGAAGAACGCAGTTTTGAAATCATTACCGAAGAATTAGGGGATAAGCTATTCCCAGAGTCCATTGCGCCACTGGTGAAACGTATCATCCACACCACCGCCGATTTTGAATATGCGGATTTACTTCAAATCCTTAATGGCGGTTATGAAAGCGGCATGGAAGCACTAAAACAAGGGAAAAAGATTTATGCAGATACCCGGATGATTCAGGTTGCCGTGAATAAAAAAGCCCTGGCGGATCATGGCATTGAAATTGTCAATTTCGTTCATGATGCGGATGTGGCAGCACAAGCCAAAGAACGGGGGGTTACCCGTTCGACGGTTGGTATGGAGAAAGCGTTAAAGGATCCCAGCATTGGGATTTTTGCCATTGGCAATGCTCCCACAGCGTTGTATACCCTGATTGAAAAAATCAAATCAGGGGATGCAAAACCAGATCTTATTATTGGTGCCCCGATTGGATTTGTCGGTGCAGCGGAGTCCAAGGCCGCCTTAGATCAAATTGAAACACCCATTATTCGCATTAATGGACGCAAGGGCGGAAGCCCTGTTGTGGCGGCCATTCTAAACGCCATGTTATATCAGTTGGGAAGGGAATGGTAGCGATTATGGCAGCGGTTAAAAAAGGAATTTTTTATGGTATTGGTGTGGGACCAGGAGATCCGGATCTGATTACGGTTAAAGCGGCTAAGGTTTTAGGAGCATGTGATTTGATCATTACCCCGACCAAGAAAATGGGCCAGCCAAGCATTGCCTTTAATATTGTAAAAACCCATATCCCGGACCTTTCCAAAGTACTTGAAATGAATTTCCCGATGATTTCCCTCAGTGAAGAACGGGAAGTCCTTCAAAAACAATGGAAAGAAAATGCGGACGAAATTGAGCTGTTCTTAAATACGGGCAAAGATGTTGCCTTTATTACTCTGGGAGATCCCATGGTTTTTAGCACCTATTCCTATGTCATGGAATTTTTATTAAAACGAAACATTGAAGTAGTCACTTTGTCTGGGGTTCCTTCTTTTTGTAATCTCGGGGCCCAGCTCAATATTCCACTGACCCAGGGAGAAGAATCACTGGGGGTGGTTGCCATGACCCAACCCATTGAAGAAATAAGGGCTATTTTAGATGCCCATCAAAATATTGTGGTCATGAAAATTTCTGCCAATAATGCTTTGATGGCCCAGGAGCTTGAAAAGCGAGGTTTGGAAAAGGCCTTTGTGCTGGTATCCAATATTGGAATGGAAACACAAAATGTGGTGAGAGATATTGAAATCCTGAAAGGAAAAATTCCCTATCTTTCAACACTGTTAATTAAAAAGAATTATCCCATTGGTTAATTCAGGGAGAAGCCATGCTTAATAAAACCATTGAAAAAAACGGCAAACAATTACGTTACGGCTACACCACCGGATCCTGTGCCGCTGCCGGAACAAAGGCGGCCCTGGAAATGTATCTGAGCCAGGAAAGTCGGTCAACCATTAACATTGATACGCCAAAGGGCTGGCCTTTGGATTTGGTTCTTCATGACCAACAATTTTCCGAAAATGAGGCATCCTGCTCGGTGATTAAGGATGCCGGGGATGACCCGGACATTACCAATGGGATTAAGATTTTTTCAAAAATAATGCCCTCACCTAAGAATGGCATCATTTTTCTGGGAGGCATTGGGGTAGGAACCGTTACCTCAGTGGGACTGAGTATTCCGACCGGTGAGCCTGCCATTAATCCGGTACCCCGGGAAATGATGACCCGGGAAATTGAAAAGGTTTTAGAAAAATACCAGGAATTGGGTAAAACAGATTTACCCACGGGATGGATTGTTGAAATCAGTATACCCCAGGGGGAAGAGTTGGCCAAACGAACCTTTAATCCCAAGCTGGGAATTGTCGGTGGACTTTCAGTGGTTGGCACCTCGGGTATTGTGGAACCGATGAGTGAGGATGCCTTAAAAGCCTCACTCAAGCTTGAACTATCGGTTTTAAAAGCAAAAGGTGTGAAAGAAATTATTTTTGTGCCGGGAAATTACGGTAAAGATTTTGCTCTCAGTCTGGGACTTAATGAGGGTAACCTGGTAAAAACCAGCAATTTTATGGGATTTATGCTGGATGAGGCTGAGCGCATGGGTTTCGAAAAAATACTGGTCATCGGACATTTAGGAAAGCTTGTCAAGGTTGCCGGTGGTATTTTTAATACTCACAGCAGCGTGGCCGATGGCCGAATGGAAATTCTCACAGCCCACTTTGGAATCCTGGGAGGCTCCCAGGCAACTATGAAAAAAATTATGGCATCAAAAACCACCGATGAAGCCACCGAGTTAATTCTGGAAGAAAAGCTACCCAATTATTTTAATCATTTAGCAGAGGTTGTGAAAAAAAAGATAACCGATCGGGTGTATGAATCCATCGAAATCGAAGTGATTCTTTTTTCGAAAATCCATGGTCATTTAGGTGACAGTCAAAATGCGGAAAAAATGAGGAAAAGATTATGTATCCATTAAAAATTATTGGTTTGGGGCCAGGGCATCGGGATTATATTTTGCCCATTGCAAAAAAAGAAATTGAAGCAGCGGAAGTGATTCTCTGTGGAGTAAGACATACTGAAAGTTTTGATCCCACTGGCAAGGAAATCCTTTATATCGGAAAAGGAACATCTTTGAAAGATTTATTGGAAGAGGTTGCCGGAATCTATAAGACCAGGAAAACAGCCCTGGTGGTATCAGGAGATTGCGGTTTTTATAGTCTTTTATCCTATGCTAAAAAAGTGATTCCCATTAAAGATATTGTGTGTATTCCAGGGATTAGTTCTCTCCAATATTTTTTTGCAAAGCTTAATTTAACCTGGAATGACGCAGAATTGGTGAGCCTTCATGGTCGTGAAATCGATTTACTTCCGGCCCTCATCGATAATAAAAAGCTGGGATTTTTGACGGATAAGAGCCACAACACAGCATTTATTGCCAGGATCATGGACGCTGCCGGCATTCAGAACAGCAGCATCTATGTTGGGGAAGAATTATCCTACGCCAATGAAAAAATTACAAAGCTTACCGTTAAGGAAGCTCTGGACTTTAAAGAGGAAGGACTGTCAGTGGTGGTGATTGTCAATGAGTAATATAGCAGGATACAGAGATGATGATTATATCCGGGGAAAAGCGCCCATGACCAAACGAGAAATTCGCATTCTCACCATTTCCTTATTGGGAATTAAACCCGGGGATGCGGTGGTGGACATCGGCGCCGGCACCGGAGGAATTACCATGGAAGCCGCCTACGCCGCAGCTCCAGGAATAGTTTTTGCGGTAGAAGCAAAGGAAGCTGCGTTAGAATTGGTGGCAAAAAACAAAGAACATTTTCACGCCGATAATGTGGAAATTATTAAAGGGAAAGCGCCAGAAGCTTTGTCACAGATTACCAGGGATGTGGATCGGGTGATCATTGGCGGCTCTGGAGGCAAAATAGAAGGCCTTTTAATCTGGTGCAAGGAAAGAATCCGTTCAGGAGGCCGAGTGATTGCTAATTTTGTCACCCTGGAAAATGCTGCCCAGGCAACGACTCTGATGAATCACTATTTTGAAAATGTTGAGCTCATTCAGGTTGGCATCAGCCGTGGTGAAGGCATTGGAGGACTCACCATGCTAAAGGCTTCAAACCCTATTTTTATTATTACCGGAGACGTTGTCAAATAGACTGTTTAATCCGAGAAGGGTAAACCCCTTCTTTTTTGTTTGTGAGGCATGTTGCCGAGCTAATGGGAAAGACAAGCTGTAAGCAAGGGAAGAAACATATTGACAGGGTATTGTTTTATGAAGCCTTATATTTCAGTACGATCAGTTTGGTTCTGGGATTACTTGGAGGAATACTCGGTGGGAAATTACGCTTTCTATTATTACTCCGTCTGATTCATTTTCAGATTCCCCTAGTTTTTATGCTGACGGCTAAGGCATATTATAAACGGGTGAAACAGGAACGATAAAAAATTAGTCAGTATTCGCTATAAATTGTTGTTTTTATAAAATTTAGGGGTATAATAGTAAATGCAAATGCAAATCATTATTATTTGGAGGAAGTTATTGTGCCCACAAAAAAAATCAAATTTTTCATTATTCTTCTTATTTCTATTACCCTTTTAAGTGGCTGCGGAGTAAAAAACGACGTCGATGGCCAGATAAGTTCAGACAGCACCTCAACGGATAAAAGCTTTACGGTTGTCACCTCCTTTTATCCCATGTATATTTCAACCATCAATGTAACCAAGGATATTCCTTCGGTGAAGGTTATTAATATGACTAAACCTCAAACCGGATGCCTTCATGATTATCAGTTGACACCCCAGGATTTAATAACAATCGGAAGTGCCGATGCCTTTGTCATTAATGGGGCTGGGATGGAGACCTTTCTTGATGAGGTATTAAAACAGCAGGCCAATCTTAATATTATTGATGCCAGCAAAGGGATAGAGCTCATTAAAGATCCCTCAGGGGAAGATAATCCCCATGTTTGGGTGAGTATCTCGGATTCAATCATTCAGGTAAGAAATATAGCCGATCAGCTTTCTTTGGCAGACCCGGAAAATGCAGCCCAGTACAAAACCAATGCAGATGCCTATATTGTTAAATTAGAAGCTTTAAAGGAAAAAATGCACAGCTCTCTGGAAAATGTGAGCAGTCGGGATATTATAACCTTTCATGAATCCTTCCCATATTTCGCCAGGGAATTTAATCTCAATATTGTGGATGTGATTGAAAGAGAACCGGGCACCGTTCCCTCGCCCAAGGACCTTGAAGAGACCATTAAAATCGTTAAAGATTCACAGGTCAAAGCCCTTTTCACAGAACCCCAATATCCCGCCAAAGCGGCTGAAACCATTGCCAACGAAACCGGCGCCAGGATTTATCCTCTCGATCCCGGGGTTACAGGTGAGGCCACCGAAAATGCCTATGATGATTATTTGAACATCATGGAAAACAATTTAAAATCTCTGGAAGAAGCATTAAAATAATGAAAGAGTTAAAAGAACAGCAATTAAATGATGTCCAATGCTCTGGTTTGTGTTGTACCAAGGTCAAAAATTTCAATGTGAATTTTGGTAACACGAAAGTTCTGGAAAATGTTAATCTTCATATTCATTGTGGCGAATTAACAGCGATCATAGGACCTAACGGGGGCGGAAAAAGTACGCTGTTAAAGGCCATGCTGGGAGATGTTAAGCACACTGGGCAACTCGAATACCTGGATGGAAAGAATAAGGACAGCGGCGTCCCTGTAATTGGCTATGTTCCTCAAAATTTGAGCTTTGACAGTGGCACCCCAACCAGTGTTTTGGATCTTTTTATGGTATGCAATTCTAAAATTCCGGCATGGTTGCTCACTACAAAAGGCATCAAAAACAAAGTCAGAGAAAGTCTTGCAATGGTTAAAGCGGAACATCTCATTAATCGGAGAATCGGGGCCTTATCCGGAGGCGAACTGCAACGGGTTTTACTTGCTTTGGCCCTTGATCCCATTCCTGATTTATTGTTACTGGATGAGCCGGTATCCGGCATTGATCAGAATGGCTTGGAGGTTTTTTATGATACGGTATCTGAATTAAGAAAAAAATATGATTTGTCCATTATTTTGGTTTCCCATGATTTGGATTTGGTTGAAAAGTATGCAGATCGTGTCGTTCTAATAAATGGAACCGTTTTATGCAGCGGAACGCCGCAAGAAGTTTTTAATAATCAAATAACCTCAAAAATATTTGGGATGACATGGTTTAAGCAAAGAGCCAATGATCATGACAATAACCGGGGTGAAGCAGATGCTTAATTTATGGTCTGATTTTATTACGGTTATCTTGCCATTTCAATGGGCGGATTATGATTTCATGAAAAATGCCCTTCTGGCCATACTTTTAATCACCCCGCTTTTTGGATTATTGGGAACCATGATTGTCAGTAATAAAATGGCGTTTTTTTCAGATGCCCTGGGACATGGTGCTTTTACAGGCATTGCCATTGGATCAGTGATTGGTCTAGTCAGTCCCATTTTTGCAGCAGTGGCGTTTTCGATTGTTTTTGCGTTAATTATAACGGTAATAAAAAATAAAAGTCGGGCTTCCACTGATACCATCATCGGTGTTTTTTCTTCCATTGCCATTGCCCTGGGGCTGGTATTAATGTCTTTGGGGGGGAGTTTTAATAAGTATTCCTCCTATTTGATAGGAGATTTGCTTAGTATAACGCCATCAGAAATCTTTATTTTAATCGGTGTGTTTATCATTGTTCTTTTTCTTTGGAGCGTGATCTTTAATAAACTGCTGATGGTAAGTATCAATCAATCTCTGGCACGAAGTCGGGGGGTAAATACACTTCTGGTTGAAATGATATTTACAACCATGGTGGCGGTGATCGTAACGATTTCCATACAATGGGTGGGACTTCTTATTATCAACTCGCTTTTGGTGTTACCTGCAGCAGCTGCAAGAAATATCACAAGAAATGTCAGACAATATACTCTGGTATCGATACTGATTGCTGTTTTTTCCGGAATCTGTGGATTAATAGCCTCTTACTATTTGAATACCGCAACCGGAGCCACCATTGTATTGGTATCGGGAATCATTTTTTTCATCACCCTTGGATTTAAAAATAAATTTGAATAATGATGAAACGAGGAGCCATATGAGCGAAATAATAACATACAAGGAAGTTTTAAACCATAAGGGTTTAAAGAATACCAGGCATCGAAATTCGATATTGGAGCTGTTGGAAACAAGCACCCAGCCATTAACCGCAGATCAAATTTATTTAGCACTGGTCAACCAAAAGATCTCAATCAATTTATCCACCATTTACAGAGTTTTAAATACCCTTGTGGAAAATGGATTAATCATTAAAACAAATACGGTCAGCGATAATAAAACTTTATTTGAGTTAAATAGTTTTGAGCATAAGCACCATCTCGTATGTATGGAATGTAAAAAAATAACCATGGTGGATGAATGCCCATTCGAAGAATATGAAAAAAAATTAAAAGAAAAAATGGGCTATACCATTCTCGGTCATAAACTTGAAATCTATGGAGTCTGTAAAAGTTGCCGGGAAAAAGAAAATAATGGTAAAAGTATTGTTTAGGTTATTGCTAAAGTACTGTGAGCTTCGCTGTCAGTTTACATGAAACAATTTTTCCACTATACGTCGGACAGTTCTTCGAACTGTTCGCCTATACGTTACAAAACTGTTTTCGCGAAGGCAACGAGCCAATCACAAGCTTGCTTGTAGTTGGCGACTGCCCGCGAACCATAAGAAATTCGCAAAGCGATTTCTTATGGTTATGAAAACTGACATCAAAGCAATTTACGGTTGTAATTATGAATTTTGCAATGATCTGTATCTAAATTTAAGCTGGGATCAATGTTAACTAAAAACTCTGGACTTTTAAATCAGCCATGTTATAATGAAGACACAATTAAATAAGAAATGTAAAATTCATTTAGGATGAACAAATTCATTGAGGGAATCTGGTTAGAATCCAGAACGATCCGGTCACTGTAATTAGTTATGTCTCCTTAATATGTCACTGGGCACGTATTGTCCGGGAAGGCGAGGAGAATAAAAGCTATAAGTCAGGAAACCTACTAAAAGAAGTACTAGAATATCCTTCCAGGGAAAAGGGAAATTAGTAACGTTAACAAAAGTTGGTTCTGACACGTCATAATAGGTGGAATCAATGGATAAGTATAATAGTTAACCTCTTTTTCTATAGCAATATGGAAAGAGAGGTTTTTTTTCGGGTCAGCAACGAATCAAACCAATGCACGCACTTGGCAGACGCTAGGGGAAACCCAGAAAACTTCCAAAGCATGTTTCTTGTTGATTTAAATTTTTCAATAGGATTTTTGGACAGCATAGGATGGATCGTCATCTGGTCGAACTATAAATTTTCGGGGGAAAAACATGAAAAAAATTAAAAAAAGCGTTGCAATGGTTGGAATTTTAACCTTTCTCGTCATCATTGTGTCACAGCCGGTTAATGCCATGCACATTATGGAAGGATTTCTTCCCATTGGATGGGCGGTATTCTGGTGGGCCATGTCATTGCCCTTTGTGGCATTCGGACTTTATAAAGTAGGGAAAATATTTAAAGATAAGCCGGAACAAAAAGTGTTGCTGGCCATTGCAGCAGCATTCACTTTTGCATTATCGGCCTTTAAATTGCCGTCGGTCACAGGAAGTTCTTCTCATATGACCGGTATTGGTTTGGGTGCTATTATTCTAGGACCATTTTCAACCGTGGTTATTGGAACGGTCGCGCTTTTATTCCAAGCCTTGTTACTGGCCCATGGGGGAATAACTACCCTAGGTGCTAATGTGTTTTCCATGGCCATTGTCGGTTCTTTTGTGGCCTACGGTGTTTACAAAGGATTATTAAAACTCAATTGTCCCAAACCGTTAACCATCTTTTTTGCCGCTTTTCTGGGAGACCTCATGACCTATGTCACCACATCAGTTCAGTTGGCTCTGGCTTTTCCAGATCCCATTGGCGGGTTTGTGGCTTCCCTGGTAAAGTTTATGTTAATTTTTGCATGGACCCAGCTGCCGTTGGCTGTTGTTGAAGGAATCCTTACAGTGTTGGTTGTTAATGCGATTTACAAATATAATGAAAAGGGGTTGTTATCCAATGAAACTTTCACTGATCACTAAAATTGTGCTTGTTCTTCTTGTCGCAGCCATAATTATTGTTCCTCCGGTAATTTTGCCTAATGCAACCTTTACCGGGGCGGATAATCAAGGAAGCAATGCGATTACCTCAATTGACCCAAACTATAAGCCCTGGTTTGAAAGTTTGTTTAACCCGGGCGATATGGAAAAAAATCTATTCCATTTTCAGCAGGCATTGGGAATTGGCGGATTAATTGCATGTTTTGTATATTTAAATAAAAAATCAAAGAAACCTTCAAAAATTGATGAATCAAACTAATCAAATACAGCCTTGAAAGGAGTATCTCATGATTGATCGTTTTGCGCATTCCAATAGACTCAGCAATGCTAACCCTACTTTAAAGGTAGTGGTGTCCCTGGTTATGCTCCTTTCTGTTTTTTTTATTAATAAACCTCTGTACATGGCAGGAGTTTTTGGTGTGATGGTGTGCTGCACCATCTTCTGGGCAAAAATTCCGGCAAAGGTTTATCTTCATACCGTGATCTTCGACTCATTCTTTATTATCCCGGGAGCATTGGCATTACTTTTAACAATTTCCCAGGGAGAGGGGACTTATCTCTTTTCTTTTCAGTTGTTTAATTATACCGTTGGTATTACTCCAGAAAACATTGCCATTGCCAGCCTTGTCTTTTGCAGAGCCATGTCAGGAGTTTCCTGTATGCTTTTTTTGATTTATACCACGCCTGTGATTCAAATCGCCGGTGTAATGAAAAAAGCGCATATCAGCAATACATTTTTAGAAATTTTCATTCTAACCTATCGCTTTATTTTCGACTATTGGGATAAAATTAAGTTAATGGTGACGGCCCAGGAATTACGCTTTGGGTATCGTAACCTAAGAGGCAGCATTCAATCCATTGCAATGATATTAAGCAATCTTTTACTAATGGCGATGAAAAGCTATGAAGAAATGACCAGGACCCTGGAATTAAAGCAATATCAAGGGGATTTTCATGTAAGCTATAAGAAAGGTTATTCACATGATTAAAACAGAAAAATTAACATATCAGTATCCCGACGGAACAAAGGCTCTGAAAGATGTTTCAGTGGACGGCAGCAAGGGAAATTGTATTGCCCTGATCGGTGAAAACGGTGCGGGAAAGTCGACCCTTATGGCCGCGTTAATCGGTCTGATTAAGCCCACAGAGGGTAAAGTCTTTTTTAAAGGAGAACCGCTATCCTATAAAAAGAAAGACTTATACGCATTTAGAAAAACCATTGGACTTGTGATCCAGGAGTCAGATAAACAGGTTTTTTATTCAGGAATATATGATGACATCGCCTTTGCCCTAAGAAATATAGGAATGGATGCGGATGAAATTGATAAACGGGTAAAAACAGCCATGGAAGTCACCGGAATTACCGGGCTTGCTGAACGTCCCATCCATTATCTCAGCTATGGTCAGAAAAAAAGAGTGGCCATGGCCGGAGTTTTGGCCATGGAACCCGGGATTATGCTCATGGATGAACCAACCCTGGGACTTGATCCCAAAAGCAAGGCGGGAGTGAAATCCATTATTCATGATGCCCTCGGAAATGGGATAAAAATCATTTTATCCAGTCACGATATGGATTTCATTTATGAATTTTGTGATTATACCTATGTGCTCCATCATGGAAAAGTGCTTTGTGAAGGGGCAACCACCCAGGTTTTTAAAAATAAAGAAGCGCTGAAAACCGCAAGCCTGGAAGAAGCCACCATGACCCGTCTTGAGGAGTGCCTGGGAATTAAAGGCTATCGAAGCATGGCCGCTCTTGAAAACGCAGTGGAAAAGCAGCGAAAGGAGGTTCGGACAAATGAAATTAGTAGTAGTAGGAATTAATCATCAGAATACCCCACTTGTCATTCGGGAAAAGGGGGCATTTCTTAATCGAGCGCTTAATGAAGGCATCCGAGCCCTTTTAAAGGAAGATGCCATTGCAGAAGTTATTATTCTATCCACGTGTAATCGAAGTGAGATTTACGTTTCGACCCGAAATGAAAATGCCGCCGGGGAAATTTTAACCCAATTTTATCTTAATAAAAAATCTGAAGCATTAGCCCCCTATCTTTTTGTAAAAAAGGGCAGAGCGGCGTTAGTCCATTTGTACGAAGTCGTCACCGGACTGGATTCCATGATTTTAGGAGAAGATCAAATTTTAGGCCAGGTGAAGGATGCTCTGGAAAAATCCCAGGCCATTAAGGGCTGCGGAAAATATCTGACAAAAATGTTTCGGGAAGCTATTACCTTTACGAAAAAGGTGAAAACCCAATATAAAATTTCAGAGACACCGCTTTCTCTAAGTTCTACAGCGGTTAAACATATTAAACGACAATACCCACAAGACTACGGGAACAAAAAAATACTGATCATCGGGTCAGGGAAAATGGGAATATTGGCACTAAGGTACATGAAGGCCGAGGGCTTTCAAAACCCCTATATGACCAACCGAACCTTTCATAACATGGACGAATGTGAAGCCATTCATGAAAATGTCCAAATGGTTCACTATGAAAAGCGCTATGACATCATTCCGGAAATGGATGTGATTATTACCGCAACCGCTTCCCCTCATGTGATATTAAAGGTTGAGGCGATGCCCAAACGAATCAAACCCCTAACGATTATCGATTTGGCTTTGCCCCGGGATGTGGAAGAAGCCATGGGAACCATGGACGGAATCGAACTATTGACCATTGATCATTTTAAGGAAATGATGGATGAAACCATGGTCTATCGTCAGAAAATTGCAAAGAAAATTGCCATTGAAATAGAAGCTGAAATTGATGGATTGCTTTTATGGATTACCCATGCCAAGGTGGATAACATGGTTGGCGATCTAAATCAAACCTCCCGGAAGTTGGCCGATGAAACCATTACAACGCTGTGCGAACATTTAGAACTTACCAAAAAACAAGAAGATTATCTTTCAAAGATCGTAAGGTCAAAATTCAGAGAAATGGTCATGTCGCCCATTAAGCAGTTAAAATCGTTAAACAGCGAAGAAGAAATTTTAGGCATCGAAAAAACAGTGACCTATCTTTTCTCGGAGAAACCCCAAAAAGCACTTTCAGGAGATGAAAAAGATGATGACACCGCTGTTGTTTAACCTGAAAAATAAAAAGGTTCTGGTGGTAGGCGGTGGCAAGGTTGCCACCCGAAGGATTGCAACCCTTTTTGAAAATGGCGCCAGGATTATCTGTGTAAGCCTTGATTTTTCCCATTACCTCAAAAAAACACAGGATGAAGGCTTAACATTGATAGAAGGTTCCTATGATCGCAATCAGCTGGAAAATATTGATTTAGTGGTGGCGGCAACCAATAGTGAAGCAATGAATGCCCAGATCAAAAATGATTGCAAATTATTGGGAATTTGGTGTAATCGGGTGGATAGTCCTGAGGAATCGGATTTCATTTTCCCCAGTGTGATCAGGCGAGGGGATTTAACCCTGTCGGTATGTACCGAAGGGGCCAGTCCTTCTTTAACCAAAGCCATTGTCGAAGATTTATCCCTTCACTATGACGAAAGCTATATTGAAAGGACCGCACTTTTGCGGGAATGTCGAAAAAGAATTTTAGAAAAAAAGGTTGATCCCCAAATGCTTAAAGACCTGGTCAACTACTCAAATGAAGCACTGAAAGAACAACTCAAAAAATATTAGATCTCATTTTATGGGATAATATGATAATAGATGAATTGGAGAAAATTTTATGAATATAAAAGTTGGAACCCGGGGCAGCACCCTGGCAAGGGTTCAGAGCCAATGGCTGATTAATGTTTTGGCAAAGGCGCATCCCCAGATCAATTTTGAAATGGTTATTATTACAACCAAAGGGGATTCGATCCAGAATAAACCGTTAGATAAAATCGGCGACAAGGGTCTGTTTACAAAGGAATTGGAAGATGCCCTGTTATCCGGAGAGATTCATATGGCCATTCACAGCATGAAGGACATGCCTTCAAAGCTTCCGAAAGGTTTAATACTGACCGTACCACCAATCAGAGAAGATCCCCGGGATGTGTTACTCACCACTCATAACATTGATTCTCTGGAAGACCTGCCAAAGGGAGCCGTTGTGGCTACCGGAAGCAAGCGACGGATTTATCAGCTAAAACAACTGCGACCTGACATTGAAGTGGTCGGGATTCGTGGGAATATTGATACCCGCATTCGCAAAATGCTGGAACAGAACCTGGATGGTATTGTTCTTGCCGCTGCGGGACTTAAGCGTATTGGCCGCTTTGAGGATAGAGACTACCATACCATTGCATTATCTGAGACGTGTTTTATTCCTGCACCTGCCCAGGGAATCCTGGCAGTGGAAATAAGGGAAGATAATGAAATGGTTAAAGAGCTGATGTCAGTCATTAGTGATGAGAATACCCGGATTCAAATGAAGGGGGAACGAAGCTTCCTCAAAGCTCTTAATGGAAGCTGTCATATTCCCATCGGAGCCTATTGTGAAATTAAGGGTGAAACTGTTAAACTATATGGACTTTATGGCCAGGAAGACGGGAGTACGGTGGTGAAACAATCAATTGAAGGAAAAATTGAAGAAATCGACGCTTTGGGTCAGCAATTAGCAAAGAGTTGTTACGAGGCAGTCCATCCAAAACCGGGTAAGGTTTATTTGGCTGGCGGCGGTTGTGGAGATCCCGGACTGCTAACTGTAAAAGCACTGGGTGTTTTAAAAAAAGCGGATGTTCTGGTTTATGATGCTTTGGTGAATGAAAGCTTTCTAAATGAAGCAAAAGAAAACGCTGAAATCATCTATGTTGGAAAACGCGCCGGAAACCATGCCATGCCCCAGGAAGAAATCAATGCTTTGCTGGTCAGAAAAGGCCGGGAAGGAAAAACCGTTATTCGATTAAAAGGCGGAGATCCCTACGTCTTTGGACGAGGCGGCGAAGAAGGGGAAGAACTGTATGATGCAGGAGTTCCCTTTGAAGTGATTCCCGGCATTACCTCGGTCATTGGCGGCCTGGCCTATGCAGGCATTCCCATAACCCACCGTGATTGTGTATCCTCATTTCATGTCATTACCGGTCATTTAAAATCCAACGCCTATGATGGCTCTTCAGATTTGGATTGGTCAGTGCTTGGAAAACTCACCGGCACCATTGTCTTTTTAATGGGAGTAAAAAACCTGGAGAAAATTTGTGATGAGCTGGTAAAAAATGGCATGAATGCACAGATGCCGGTGGCGGTTGTCCATCGGGCATCAACCCCCTATCAACGGGTCGTGGTTGGCAATTTGGAAACCATTTATGACATTGCAACCCAGGCAAAAATTACCGCACCCAGCCTTATTGTGGTAGGGGAAGTTGTGAATAAACGACAAAAGCTCCGGTTCTTTGATGAAAAGCCATTGTTTGGCAAAACCATTATCGTCACCAGGTCTCGGGAGCAAAGCTCGCAAATGTCAGAAAAGATTGTGGAACTTGGCGGCAATCCCATTGAATACCCCACCATTAAAATTGTTCCCATTAACGAAGCTGCCTGTGACGACAAGGTTATGATGCTTGAAAAATACACCCATATTATTTTCACCAGTATCAATGGCGTGGAAATCTTCTTTGATTCCCTCAAACGCTGCGGCAAAGATGCCCGGGCCTTTGGTAAGCTACATATTACCGCCATCGGTGAAGGAACAAAGAATGCTTTATTAAAACGGGGACTGGTCGCAGATTTTGTTCCGGAAAAATATATCGGAGAAGAACTGGTTAATGGTTTATCCCCACTGCTCACAAAGGATTCACGGGTTCTGGTTCCCCGATCTAAAAATGCCCGGGTTTATGTGGTTGAAAAGTTATCATTGATTTGTCCTGTGGATGAGGTTCAAACCTATGAAACCGTGAGAGAAGATCACGCCACTGTCAATCCCCTGGAAATGTTGAAAAGTAATAAAATTGACTATATTACTTTTACCAGTTCCACCACCGTTGAGTTCTTTGTACAAAAAATTGGTGCCGAACATTTAGCTGACATTAACACCGCCAAATGTATTTCCATTGGCCCCCAAACCTCAAAAAAATGCCTTGAATTAGGCATCAATGTGGACATTAAAGCTGAAGAATATACCATTCAGGGAATGCTGGATGCCATCCTAAAGGATGCAGAAAAGTAGACGCAATTATGAAATGTATAAATACAAACAAATTTTGCTTTGATGTCAGTTTTCATAAACGATTTTGTAACGTATAGGCGAACAGTTCGAAGAACTGTCCGACGTATAGTGGAAAAATTGTTTCATGAAAACAGATAGCGAAGCTCACAGCACTTTCGCAATTACCTAAATAAAGTTAATTAAGGAGGACAGCAACATGTTACCAACACGACTTAGAAAAAACGCCGCCATTCGGAATTTAGTAAGAGAAACCCAGCTTTCCATGAACGATGTGGTTTATCCCTTATTTATTGTGGATGGACAGAATATTCGACGAGAAATCAGCTCCATGAAAGATCAGTATCATTTGTCGTTGGATAGGCTGGAAGCTGAAACATTGGCTCTTAAAGAATTGGGAATTCGCTATGTGATACTTTTTGGGGTTCCAGATGAAAAAGACAGCGATGCAACACCGGCCTTTGTAGAAAACGGACTGGTCCAGAAAGCCATTCGCGTCATTAAAAAGACGGATCCGGATATGTATGTTATTACCGATGTCTGTTTATGTGAATTTAAAAGTGACGGTCATTGTTGCTTTTTCGAAGAAAATGGGGACATTCAAAGAGAAAAAACATTAAAAACTCTGAGTAGAACTGCTTTAAGTCATGCTCAGGCCGGTGCGGATATGGTGGCACCATCGGATATGATGGATGGCCGTATTGGTCATATGCGAGACACCTTGAATCAGGCAGGTTATGAATCCATTCCTATAATGGCTTACTCAGCCAAGTTTGCATCAAGTTTCTATGGCCCATTTCGTGATGCCGCCAACTCAGCTCCAGCTTTTGGAGATCGCAGAAGCTATCAAATGGATCCTGCCAATGGCAGAGAAGCCTTAAAGGAAATGGTGTTGGATATTGATGAAGGTGCCGACATTGTCATGGTGAAGCCAGCCATGCCTTACCTTGATCTTATTGCCCAGGGCAAGGACCTTTCCTATTTACCTATGGCAGCCTATCAGGTCAGTGGCGAATATGCCATGATTAAAAACGCTGTGGATGCCAATCTTATGGATCAACGGGTCATTTTTGAAAGTCTCATCAGCATCAAACGCGCTGGGGCTGACATTATCATTACCTACTTTGCCAAAGAACTGCAGGCCATGCTAAAAGATTATCAGTGACGCTTTTACCCAAATTTTTTTTAAATTTGGTAGGTCACTAAGCGTGAGCGTGTGACCGGTATAAAAGCTAACGTAATTTTGGGCTGAATTCATCCTAAAAAAAATCAAGAATTCAGACGAAAAATATGATCATTCGGCAGAGTGCTTTATTAATTGCTCAATCTCTGGTCAGACTAGTACAGAATGTCCGATTGAGGTCTGCATTTTTATTCGGGTAGCACGGTCTTTTTGTTCGAGGTGTAAACTGCTCCCGCACAGCGGGGATGGTTCAGTCTTAACTGTCTGACACAGCAGCTTTCGCTAATTAATAAAGCGCTCTTTCAAACAGTAGCGCTAAATGTCAATTAAAAAATGGGAGAAACTTATGAATAGAGAAAAATCAGAAAAATTATTTATAGAAGCGGAGAAAGTTATTCCCGGTGGGGTCAACAGTCCGGTTCGGGCCTTTAAGTCAGTGGATATGGCCCCTGTGTTTATTGACCGTGGGAAGGGTTCAAAGATTTATGACGTGGATGGCAACGAATATACGGATTATATTTGTTCCTGGGGACCTCTTATTTTAGGACATGCCTCACCCATCTATTTTGAAGGCATTCAGGAAGCCCTTGAAAAAGGCACCAGTTTTGGTGCTCCCACCGCCATTGAGGTTGACATGGCAAAGCTCATTACAAAGGCCTATCCATCCATGGAAATGGTACGTATGGTCAGCTCAGGAACCGAAGCCACCATGAGTGCTCTTAGGGTAGCTCGAGGCTTTACCGGACGGGACAAAATCATTAAGTTTGAAGGCTGTTATCATGGTCATGCCGATGGCCTGCTCGTAAAATCCGGGTCAGGCACCCTGACCTTCGGAGTGCCTACCAGCTCCGGAGTTACCCCTGGAACCGCCAGGGATACTCTTGTTGCCACCTATAATGACATTGAAAGTGTGAAAGCACTCTTCGCCGAAAACCTGGGCGAAATTGCTGCTATTATTGTCGAACCTGTGGCTGGAAACATGGGGGTTGTCCCACCGGATCTGGACTTTATGAAAGGTCTTCGCGAAATCACCAAAGCAGAAGGAAGCGTATTAATCTTTGACGAGGTCATTACCGGATTTCGTTTAGCTTACGGCGGAGCCCAGGAAATCCTGGGGATCACCCCGGACATGACCACCCTTGGAAAAATTATCGGTGGCGGAATGCCGGTAGGGGCCTATGGCGGACGCCGTGATATTATGGAAACTGTCGCTCCTCTCGGTGGCGTTTATCAGGCGGGAACCCTTTCAGGAAATCCCATCGCGATGAAAATGGGCATGAATACCTTAACCTATTTACGGGATCATCCAGAGGTCTATACAGAACTGGAAGAAAAGGCCAAGCTTTTGGAAGCTGGCTTTAAAGAAAATATTGAAAAAACCGGAGTGAAGGCCCAAATGGTTCGCTTTAAAGGCATGACCAGTCTCTTCTTTACCGACCAGCCCATTAATGGCTATCAAGCCGTAATGACATCGGATACCCAGGCCTACACCCAGTACTTTAAAGCAATGCTTGATGCCGGCAACCTTTTGCCACCAGCCCAGTTTGAAGGAATCTTTCTTTCAACGGCTCACACCACAGAAGATATTGAAAAAACCATTGAAGATAATTACCAGGCTCTGAAAAGTCTGAAATAATTAGGAGAACCAATTTATGGATAAAAAAGCATTACTGGTGATCAGCTTTGGGACATCCTATGCTGAGACTCGGGAAAAAACCATTGAGGCTACGGAAAAGCACTTGCAGAAAGCTTACCCTGACTACGATTTTTACCGTGCCTTTACATCACGTATGATCATTAATAAACTTAAAAAACGTGATAATATCGTTGTGGACTTACCCCGGGATGTATTGAAAAACCTCAAGGCTGCAGGCTACACCCATGTCCATTGTCAGACCACTCATATCATCAATGGTCATGAATACGACATTACCTTAAAAGAACTCAAAGCCTTTGAAAAAGACTTTGAGTCTCTGACCCTGGGTCGACCTTTACTCACCACGGTAGAAGATTATGAAGAAACCGTGGATATTGTAATGAAGGAAATGCCCAAACTGAAAAAAGGCGAGGCTTTGGTTTATATGGGCCATGGCACCGATCATCATGCCAACGCCTCCTACCCTTGTTTAGACTATATGTTTAAAATGAAGGGCTATGAAGATGTCTATGTTGGCACAGTGGAAGGATTTCCGGAATTGGAAAACATTGTTCCCCTGCTCCAGGAGAAAAAATACAAAAAGATTTATCTGGCACCCTTTATGTTGGTTGCCGGAGACCATGCCATTAATGACATGGCCAGTGATGATGAAGATTCCTGGAAAACCCTTCTGGAAGAAGAACGCTTTAAGGTCGAGTGTATTATCAAAGGCCTTGGAGAATACCCGGGCATTCAGAACATGTTTTTAGAACATTTAAAAAGAGCACAACCCGTTACAGAAATGTAATGACATTATAAATTGAGGAGAAATTATTTATGAATACTGTTTATATGGTAGGTGCAGGCCCAGGAGATCCAGAGCTGATCACCGTTAAAGGCCAACGCATAGTCAACGAAGCTGATATTATTATTTATGCAGGATCCCTTGTGAATAAAGCCATTATTGCCGGTCACAAACCGGATGCCGAGATTTTTAACTCCGCATCCATGACCCTGGATGAAGTCATTGCCGTGATTAAACGGGGAACCGATGAAGGTAAAAAAATTGCCAGAGTCCATACCGGAGATCCCTCCATTTACGGTGCCATTCGTGAGCAGATGGATCGTTTGGAGGCATTGGGGATTCCTTTTGATGTTATTCCCGGGGTTAGTTCTTTTGTGGCCTCCGCGGCCGCCCTTAAAAAAGAATTTACATTACCGGATGTATCCCAAACCGTTATCTTGACACGCTTGGAAGGCCGAACACCAGTGCCTGAAAAGGAAAAACTTGAAAGTTTGGCAGCCCACCAGGCATCCATGGCGATTTTTCTTTCGGTACAAATGATGGACGATGTGGTGCAGCGCTTAATGAAGCATTACAAACCGACCACCCCGATTGCTGTTATTCAACGGGCCACCTGGGAAGATCAAAAAATTGTGATGGGAACGCTGGAAACCATTGCCCAAAAAGTGAAAGATGAAAAGATTACAAAAACCGCTCAGATTTTAGTGGGTGATTTTTTAGGCGATGACTATAGTTTGTCAAAGCTGTATGACCCCAGCTTTACCCATGAGTATCGACAAGGGATTGAGTAAACTGTGAAGATTAAAAAATGGGCCATAGTAACACTCTCTAATGATGGAATGGATCTAGCTGAGCGCCTTGTAAAACAGTTGGAAGACAAGGATTGCACCATTTATACCAAAGAGAAATATGCCCGGGAAAAAACTGAAATCATTGAATCCGATATTTCTGCTTTTATGGGAAGTATTATGGAGGACTTTGATATTATCTGTTGCATTATGGCAACAGGCATTGTGGTGAGAGCCCTTGCCCCAATTCTCGAACATAAATCCAAAGATCCGGGAATCCTGGTCATGGACGCTCGTGGTGATTATGTGATCAGTCTATTATCGGGACACCTGGGCGGTGCCAATGATGCTGCGCGATTGGTGGCGAAACGCTTGGGTGCCAAAGCCGTGATTACCACAGGCACCGATGTCAAGGGAACCATGGCAGTGGATGTTCTGGCAGAAAAGATTCAATGTACCATTGATGATTTTACCGATGCCAAGGATATTACCGCACTCATCTTAAATGGTGAAGCCATTGGTTTGATTAATCAGGGGAACGTTGATCTTAATGATTTGATACTGCCAGGTAACATTGAGCTTTTATCAGATAACAGTCATATTAAAAAGTATGCAGGGGTCATTATCACTTCCAGAGAGTTGGAAAAAACATCTTTAAAGATTCCATCGGTTAAGCTGGTACCTAAAAAATTAGTGCTTGGTGTCGGATGCCGCCGGGATACTCCGGGAAAAAAAATTATTTTGGCCATCCAGTCAACCCTGGCTTCTATAAAGATCAGTGACAAAGGCATTAAAGCTTTTGCCACCATTGGCCTAAAAGAACAGGAGCCTGGGATTCAGGAAGCCTGTGACTACTTTAAAGCGAAAAAGGTAATTATTCCTGATGAAATGGTTCAAATGGTCCAAAGCCGTTTTGAAGCTTCGGACTTTGTTTTTCAGACAACCGGGTTGTATGCGGTATCTGAGCCCTGTGGATATATCGCTTCAGGATTTGGAACCTGTCTATTGGAAAAACAAAAGCTTAACGGCATTACCCTTTCCGTCTGGATTGAAGAAAATTAAGCATGGGAATAAAAACCTGCAAATAAAAAAAGGAGTACAATATGAGTAAAATTTATGTCACAGGGATTGGTCCCGGACTTTATGAACATATGACAGAAGCCGCCAAGGCAAGCCTTGCGGATGCGGATATTATTATCGGGTATAAAACCTATATTGATATTATTGCAGACTTGATTGGAGACAAGGAAGTCTTATCATCAGGAATGCATCGGGAAATTGACCGCTGTGAAAAAGCACTGGAGCTGGCAGAAACTGGAAAAACCATTTGTCTGGTGAGCAGTGGAGATGCCGGTGTTTATGGTATGGCTGGCATTATGCTTGAAGTGGCGGAATCTAAAAAAAGTGATGTCGAGGTTGTGATTGTTCCGGGAATTTCAGCAGCCAATGCTGCTGCATCCACATTGGGAGCACCACTGATGCATGACTATGTGGTGATCAGCCTCAGTGACCTTCTGACGGATTGGGCAGTGATTGAAAAGCGACTTAACTGTGCCGGAGAAGGGGATTTCATTGTGAGTCTTTATAATCCTAAAAGCAAAGGCCGTCCCCATAACATTGAAGCCGCTCAGGCAATTCTGCTGAAATACAAGGCTGCCGAAACCCCGGTTGGCATTGTTCGCAATGCCAAAAGAAAAGATGAATCCTATGTGATTACAACCCTGGGAAAAATGAGTGAAGCCGATATTGATATGTTCTCAATGGTTATTATTGGGAATTCAAAAACCTATATCACCGCAGACCATCTCAAAATGATTACTCCAAGGGGATATGTGTTATGATTCTTGTTCTGGGAGGAACCCTGGATAGCCGGCAACTGACCGAGGCTCTTCTGGCCGAGGGGAAAGAGGTTTGCTATTCGTCCCTTACCAATATTGCTACAGACAGGATCCCCGAACATCCCCGATTAACAAAAATTTCAGGGCTGTTGGATGGAATTACCCTGAGGGAAACCATGACCATTTACAAGGTGGATCTATGCATCGATGCGACCCATCCCTATGCCCGGGAAATATCAGAAAATGCGATTTGGGCCTGTGACGCCATGAGTGTTGAATACATTCGATTGGAACGACCTTCCCACATCGATATGAGTGCGGATAGTTTATTCTACGATACCTATGAAGGCGCACGGGACTATTTAATTGGCGCCATGGGGAAAAGCGACCAGAATGTTTTATTGACCACTGGAAGCAGGCAATTGGAAGCCTTTGAAGGACTTGCCAAAGAACGCACCTATATCCGGGTGCTGCCAACCTCAGGGGTCATGAAAAAATGCGAAAATCTTGGATACAAACCTTCACATATTCTTGGTGTGCAAGGACCATTTTCCATTGAAATGAATTATGTCATGATGATGGAATATAACATCGGGTTTGTCGTCACCAAAGACAGCGGTGATGTTGGTGGTGTTTCTGAAAAGGTAGCGGCAGTACAAAAGGCCGGGGCCAAAATATTATTTATTCGAAGGCCGGTGGTCGCTTACCCTAAAGTTGTGTCCACGGTTGAAGATGCCGTTGCCCTGGCAACAAAAACAGATTAATAGAGACTTCACGAGGAAAGAGAAGGAGAAACAATGGCGAAAAATATTATGTTCATGGGTACCGGTTCTTCGGTGGGGAAAAGCCTCCTCACAGCTGCACTGTGCCGAATTCTAAATAACCGGGGCTATGTAGTGGCACCCTATAAATCTCAAAACATGGCTCTGAATTCATATATTACAAAAGACGGTAAGGAAATGGGCCGGGCCCAGGTGGTTCAGGCAGAATGTGCTCGAATGGAGCCCCAGGTGGAAATGAATCCAGTATTACTAAAGCCTAACTCCGACGTGGGTTGCCAGGTCATTCTCATGGGGAAAGCTGAATACAATATGGAAGCCTGGGATTATCATGCCCATAAACCCAAGCTGGTGGAACTGGTTGTTTCAGCCTATGACACATTGGCTGAAGGAAAAGATGTGATCGTTATTGAAGGTGCCGGAAGTCCGGCGGAAATTAACCTAAGAGATAATGACATCGTGAATATGGGTTTGGCTGAACTGGTGGACGCTCCGGTGCTCCTCATTGGAGATATTGACAAGGGTGGGGTTTTTGCTTCGATTTATGGTACCATTATGCTGCTTCCGCCAGAGGAACAAAGACGGATTAAAGGATTTATTATTAACAAATTTAGAGGTGACGTTGAGTTATTAAAACCCGGCATTGAAATGATCGAAGAAAAAATCAATATTCCCTGTCTCGGGGTTATTCCCTACAAACGCTTTGTGATTGATGATGAGGACAGTGTCAGTGAACGCTTTGATACCCAAAGTGAAGGTCTTATTACCATTGGCGTGGTTTACCTGCCACACCTTTCTAATTTCACGGATTGCACAGCCTTTGAAATGCACCCGGAAGTAACTGTGGAATATTACCGTAACCAACGGGAACTCCAATTAGCCAATCCGGATTTACTGGTTATTCCCGGAAGTAAAAATACCATTGATGATACCTGTCATGTCATCGAAAGTAAAATGGGTGGCGAAATAAGACGCCTGCATGATTGTGGGATACCGATTGTTGGTATTTGCGGAGGCTTCCAGCTTTTAGGCAAAGAAATTCGGGATCCATTCGGTGTTGAATCGTCAAAAGGAAGCATTAATGGTTTGGGCTTACTGAACATCATCACGACCATTGGCGAAGAAAAACGAACGGTTCGCACTTCCGGAAAAGTCCAGGGAAATTTTATGGGCATGAACATCACTGATATGATGGTTGAAGGCTATGAAATTCATATGGGTGAAAGTGAAGCATTGGATGGCACCAAAAGTTTTGCTGTTCTTGAAGATGGCACGGTGGATGGTGTCATCAACCAGGATGGATCAGTGATGGGAACCTACCTTCATGGGATTTTTGACAATGACGATTTTAGAGAAAAAATCATTGAAGTTCTGCGAGAAAAAAAGAATTTAGCAGCCGGCCCGGCCGCCTTTGATTTTAAGGCCTTTAAAGAAGAACAATACGATCTTTTGGCGGAAACCGTGGAATCAAGCCTGGATATGAAAAAAATCATGGAAATCATTGGAGAATAAAGATATTGAATTTATATGAGGTACTTCCCCTGGGTTCAGGGGGAGGCTATTGGTTTTGTCTCATTATTTTGGGGGTAGTTCTGGATTGGCTCATTGGGGATCCACGGTGGTTACCCCATCCCATCGTTTTAATGGGGAAAACCATTAGCTTTTTAAATAAAAAATTGAATCGGGGAAACCATAAAAAGGCAAAGGGATTTGTGCTTTTGTTTTTGGTTCTCGGTTTAACAGGCGGCATTATATTTTTAATTCAGATACTGCTTTATCAAATCCATATTTTATTATATTTAGCCTTCAATCTCTATTTAATCATGACATCCCTTGCAGCCAAAACACTTTCAGTTGAAGTTAAGAAGGTAAAGGATGCCTTAATGTCCGGAAATTTACAGGAAGCACGGGTTCAGATCGGCTATTTGGTTGGCCGGGATACCTCTGAGTTATCAGGAAAAGAAATTATTAGAGCCACAGTGGAAACGACCGCTGAAAATACCATTGATGGCATTCTTGCACCTCTTTTCTATTTGTTTTTAGGACTCTTTATTCCTGTAACCTGGTTAAATCCTGGAATTTTGGTCATGCTTTATAAAGCGACCAATACCATGGATTCCATGGTCGGCTATATCCAGGAACCCTATAAGGATTTGGGCTATGCTGCTGCAAAATTTGATGATTTTTTAAATTTTATTCCGGCCAGAATTGGAAGCTGGTTCATGCTGCTTGGCGGAATGGTGCTAGGATTTAATATAAAAGAAGGCTACCGCATTTATAAACGGGATCGGTCGAAGCACAAAAGCCCAAACTCCGGACATCCGGAATCAGTGGTGGCAGGTCTTTTAGGAATTCAGCTTGGTGGCAACAATCAATATTTTGGCGAGGTTTTAGAAAAACCCACCATTGGTGATCCGACAACGGAAATGGTATCCTTTGATATCCGGGAAACCATTAGCATTATGTATGGCAGTGAAGTACTGGTGGTTATTCTAAGTGTCATAATGGCCATCATTATTTTTTCATTTTAATCTGATCAGAATAGGAGATACGGTATGAATAAACATGGCGGTTACTACGGAGAAAATCCTGAAATGCTGGATTTCAGTGTGAATATCAACCCACTTGGGATTCCCGGGAGAATTAAAGAAAAGCTCATTGCAGGTATTGATGGATTGGTAGATTATCCTGAAATCACAGGAAAATCTACCATTGAGAAGCTGGCAACTGATATTGGGGTAAATCCTGGAAATGTTATTTTAGGAAATGGTGCCATCGAACTGATTTATTTATTTGCCCGGAGTCATAAACCAGGTAGGGCACTGATCATCCAACCGACCTTTAATGAATATGAACGCGCCTTGAAACTCTATGGCTGGGAGGTCGAGCCTTTTATTCTGGAAGAAAAAAATGATTTTACCATTGACCCAACAAAATTATTAAAAGCCATTGAAATCAGTCAACCCCAGGTCATTTTCTGTTGTAATCCCAATAATCCTAGCGGCCGGGTTTATTCCCGGGAGTTTATGACCCAGTTGATTGAAAAATCTTCGAAAGAAACCACTTGGTTCTTAGACGAATCCTTTATCGGTTTTACCGATGAAGAGGATGGGCTCCCGTTGATTAAGGAAGGCGATCATCCGGTATTTTTATTAAGGTCACTGACAAAGTTTTATGCACTGCCAGGCCTTCGTATCGGCTATGGTGTGGGATCAGAAGCCATTGTCAAAGCCATGGAAGCCTATAAGGAACCCTGGACCATTAACACTCTTGGTCTGATTGCCGCAGCATCGGTTTATGATGAAAAAGATTATGAAAAAAAAACCCGGGATTACATTGGAAGAGAACGCCAACGGGTTTATAATGAACTTAAAAAAATAGATATTTTAAAGGTGTTTGAAAGTGGTACGGACTTCCATCTTTGCCGACTCCTTAAAGGTACGGCCAGGGATCTTCAATTGTATTTAGAAGGCCAGGGCATGAATATTCGACTCTGTGATGATTTTATAGGGCTGGATGAGTCTTACTTTCGTATTGCCATAAAAAAAGAAAAAAATAATAGCCAGCTTTTGGCTTGTCTGAAGCAGTGGAGGGGATAAAATGGGTTATTTAGTATTTGTTACCGGAGGTGCCCGCAGCGGAAAAAGCACCTATGCAGAGAATTTAGCGAAGCAGTCCTCAAAGCCAGTGGTTTATATTGCCACAGCCATTGCCTTTGACGATGGCATGAAGGATCGCATTGCCAAACATCAGGAACAGCGGCCGGCTCTTTGGGAAACCATTGAGCAGTATAAAAACTTTGAAACCATGAAAGAAGATCCGGGTTTTAAAAAGGCTGAAATCGTTCTTTTTGATTGCCTGACCGTTATGGCCACCAATAATATGTTGGATTTTCCTGTGGATTACGACACCTGTTTCATGGAACAGGTGTCAGAAGTTGAAGAGGCCATTAAAATTGAGGTGGAAACACTGTTGGATGTCTGTAAAGATAAAATGCTTATTCTGGTTTCCAATGAGGTAGGAATGGGTTTAGTCCCTGCTTATAAATTGGGAAGCTATTTCAGGGATATTGCCGGACGGATGAATCAACTGGTGGCAAGCCGAGCTGATGAAGCTTATTTCATGGTTTCAGGAATCCCCATGAAACTGAAATAACCCCAATCAAAATTGGGCCAACAAGACCGTACCGACCAACTGATATTATGATTGTCCCCAGGACTTGCTTTTCTATTTTGCCTATAGGCAGAGAAATTAGTTAAAGCTTTTTTTTAGACTCAAAAGGAATTTGTTGTTGGATCGGCAGTGAAAGTTCGACTTTAAATAGATGATGGAGTTGATGATAGTTAATCTTACCCAGATGTCTCACAATGATTCTTTTACAGGTATCTAAACCAATGCTGTTACTGTCAATGGGAGTTTCCCCGGAGCTTTGGAAATCAGTCATTGTTTTATTGCGCTGAACAATGCATAATTCTTTATTATTGAGGATAAGCCCAAGATCTACAGGTTGCTTGGGATCCGCATATTTCAAAATATTGGAAACCAGATTATCAAAGATCCGCCTCAGTTGTTTGAGGTCAACGGTTAATGAAAAATCCTGATCAATACAATTTTCAACAACCAGTTTGAATCCTCCTTCCTTTAGGGAGAAGGATATTTCTTCAATGATCTGAGAAATGAGCAGTTTGCCATCGTAGGTTTCAAAATGAAATGGAACATCACCATTGTCTGCTAAAGCATGCTCAAAAAGACTGGTGATTAAACCTTTAATCTGGTAGGTCTTTTCAAGAGCAGCCTTAAGATAAGCTTTTTCCTTAATTGGATCTCTTACCCGACCATCCTGTATGAGTTCCAGATAACAAACTATGGAAGTTAATGGGGTCCGTATATCGTGGAAAACAGAGGTAATTAACTGTTGATTATCTCGTTTGGCTTTTTCCTGAGATTTGATTTCCGCATCCAAAGCTCGACGCATTTCATTAATGCTTGTGGCCAGGGAAGATAGTTCATCCCGACCTCGAACGGGAATCGTATAGTCCATGCTGCCGCCTTCAATGATTTGGATGCTCTTTTGAATTTCATTAATATAGCGTATTTTTTTTCCCAAAAGAGAAATGAGGAGAATAAGCATGAAGATACAGGGCAATACACTATACATAACAATGGACCAAAACTCGCTCATGATAAACCAGGGTTTTATAAAGGGAGTGACAAATATACTAAAAAGCATGGCGCAAATAAAAGCAATGGCCATGTATTTTAAAAAGGTGAAGCCCAGTCGGGAGAATAGAAAAAATTTTTTTCCAGGGTTTTCGGTTTGGTGAGAACTGTCTTTTTTAGTCAATGTAATATCCTTTCCCCCAGGCAGTTTTAATATATTGGGGTTCCCGGGGATTTTCTTCGATTTTTTCACGCAGGTTACGAATATGAACCATAATGGTATCATCGGCAAGATCCACAGCCTCTTGTCCATTTTTGGCACTGACGATTTCAAAGTCTTCAGCTGAAAGGAGAATGTCTGCCAGTTCACGAATATCCGGACTGTCATCGGCCACTAAAATTTTTTGAATGCCCTGATTATTCACTGAGTCACCGACCTTTCTTAAAAATACTTTTGCAACACTATTGTAAACTGAAATTGCGGATAAAGCAATACTTGTCCGATTCTGCAAAGCAAAACCCAGGTCTGAATAATTTGATAAATTTGGGTTTAATTCTTGATCAAAATGAGGTATAATAATCCTAGCAAATGATGAGGAGAAAAAGAATGAGTTTATATGATGAATGGAAAAACTACATAGAAGAGAATTCCAAAACTGAAGAAGAACAAAATAAGTTTTGGGAAAAATATTGTGCAGACGAAAAGGTATTATACCAAAAGATACTGAGCAATAAATTAAAGATCATTGAAGGCACAGTTGAAGGCCTGGCAAATGAAAATAAAATGATAGCTTCCCAGTTTATGGGATTTTTAGATGGCATTAACGACAGTCTTGTAACATCCCTGGATCTGGATGGAGTCGCATTGGATACCGATATAAAGCTGGAAATTGATTTTGAAAAGCTCTATACAAACATGCTGACCGTACCGGCAGAATGGCTGTACTCCCTGGAAGAATGGGATAATATTTTAAGCGAAGACAAACGCGTTGAGCTTACAAAAGAGTACAAGCGTTCAAAAACAGTGGTCAATGAAGTTAAAGTTGGCCGTAACGAACCTTGTCCCTGTGGTTCCGGCAAAAAATTCAAAAAGTGCTGTGGCCGTTAATTTAAAAATGATTGAAAAAGCCTTGAAATTTGGAGAGTTTCTCCAGACTTCAAGGCTTTTTCATTTTAATTTTCAAGCATTTCATGGATATAAAAAAGGGTAATCATGGAAAGAGAAATATTGGGAGTGAATTTACACAGGAAAGCATTCATTTTTTCACGGGATAGATCTCCGCGAATGCTTACAAAAACAATGTAGAAAGTAATAAAGTTATATCGGCGAAAGTTATTATTAGCAGGTACTAGAAAATCCATCATGATTGCAGGGTTTTCAAGAAGGGTGAGATTTTCTTCAAGTAGGGTATTTAGTTTTTTTAAGATAGCTTGAAAGAAAAAATTAATGGAATAATTTTCCAATCGAGGAACCCCAAGACTTTTGGCAGTGATTTCAAGAAGGGACAAAGCCAAAGGCTGATTTCTGAACGTGGTTTTTTTTAATAGATCTTCAAGACCAATCATGATGCTTTGCCGATCAGTGACTTTAGGATTACCAAGTAACTCTATGAGCTTTTGCTCCTTGATTTTATCAGACAGTGGCAGTCCAAGCTGGCTTTTGAATTTCTCGAAAATAAAATATTCCCTTTGAGTATCAATGTAATAATGTTTGCCCTCCAGAGCCCCAAATGTTTTCATGGCATCCAAATAACCTAACTGAATGCTGTGGTCAATGGTTTTGGAATTAAAGTTCAAGGTCCCCCCTAGAAACTCGGAATTATTAACAGTGACAATTTTAATGTTTTTATCGCGAACCCATTTTCGTATGGCCAGAACTGGAAATTCTACAGAAATAATCTGATTGAAGTTTTGTTCAAGCATAAAATTAATGGGAACATTGTCGAAAAACCCGCCATCAATGTAGGTTTTACCATCAATTTCCTGTTTTTGAAAAATTGGAAGAGTGGCACTGGCAAGTAAATAATCAATGAGCTGTCCCTGGGGAATATCTTCAATCATTAATTGCTTGGGTTTAAGACTGGTAAGATCCACAGTGACTAAACCAAAGCGAACGGAAGATTTCCTGATCGCCTCTTCAGAGATTAAACGGGTGAGATTATTTCGCAAAGGAGTAATATCAAAACCATCGGAAAAGAGTAACGTTAAAAAACCATCACGAAAAGTATCAAAACTTTCCTTTGACCAAGTTTCAACATAGTTATTCGTGACTGTTTTACTGAGATTTAAAACGTGGGTTATCGTAATCTTTGACCAAAATTCCATGGCAATGTCAAAGTTGTTTTGAGCAATCATGGCAGCATTAATGGCGCCAACCGAGGTGCCAATCACGGCACCAATGGAATATTCACACTCCCGAATGGCTTTCCAAACTCCCATTTCAAAGGCACCTTTAGCACCACCGCCACTGAGAACCAGGCCATATTCTCCTTGAGACAACATAATTTTCACCTCTCTGTAAAAAAAAGAAGCCTTTATGGCAGATGACGAACACCCGCCATAAAGGCATTCAAGTATTTAAGTTAAATTTAGTAATAAGTGCCATTGAACATACCATTAAACATGCCGTTGAACAACCCTGTTGCTCCCAAACCAACACAGGCAATGAGAACAATCAATGTAAGAGAAAGTCCGACAATGGAACAGATTAAACCTGCCAGGGCCATTCCCGAAGGGCGTCCCAGGGCTTTTTGTTCCTTCATGGCGATCATTGCAAAAATGAGGCCTACAGCACCAATGAGGGCACTGAATCCAATTAAAGTAATACAGCTGAGAATTGAAAAAATACCCAGGGAAAGCGCGATAATGGATTTAGAGTCATAGTTGACTTCCAGTACTTCTTCGGGATGGCGTTCATCATAGCCTTCTTTATTTCGGATGACAAAAACAAAAATCGGTCCCATAAAAGGGAAAAGAATACTCAATACAAGGAAAAGTACCCGATGGTCTTTATTATAAATACTGAAAAGCCAAAACAATGCAGTGAATTGATAAACACTGAGGGCCAGGGAAAGGAGAATGATGAAAACCATCCCAATTTGTGGAATCAATCCAAGAATACTCATCATCAGTGCAAAAGCAAAAGGCGCCAATGGCAAAAATATTTTCGCATAGGGAATATGCAATGTACTGATAGAGACATCATCATTAATGAGTTCACCCATGAGGTAACCGCTGGCAATAGGAATCCAAGCCATCCAGGCATGGTCTAATTTCCGATTTTTAGCCATGGTATAAAGGCCGATGGCCATAAAGAAATAACTAATGATTCCAATAATAAGTGCAGTGACTAAGACAATGAATAAAATAGATAAAAGAACCAGCAATAGACCATACAAAAGACTTGACCCTGAGCCAGAGCCAATCCCACCATTATAATAGGGTTGAAGCGCATTCATAATAAAACCTCCATAAAAATTATTTCTTTAAAGGATTATACCCCAAAAGAATCAAAACAACTAATTTTTCCAATGTTTTTCATAAAGTTTTTGGGGTGTTTTCAGGAGGAATAAGATGCCAAATGTGATAACAAAAAGGCTGATCCATTGGGATGTTGAAAGAAATAAAAACGAGCCTCTGGGATCAGAGCGAAAAAGTCAAGAATTATGGATTTCTTTCAACCTTTTAACTAAATCAAATGCTACATGATTAATGGTTTGGGAGCCGGCCACAAGGACTAGATCATTGGGGCATAAACGCTCGGTGAGGTAATTAACAATATCCTCAAAGGCGGAAATTGTCACGGTTGGTATGTGGTATTTTTCTTCAATGGCTTTTTGAAGGTCTTCCGAGTAAATGTTCCAGTCATTACCTTCACGGTCGGAATAAATATCATTAAGGATGACATAGTCCGCTTTGGCAAAGGCATCCACAAAGTTATCGAAGAAAAAGAAAGTTCTGGAATACGTGTGAGGTTGGAAAACAACCCACAGTTTATGATGCTCATAATTCAGGCATGCATCCACAACGACCTTAAGTTCTGTGGGATGATGGGCGTAATCTTCATAAACGTTAATGCCATTCACTTCACCTCGGAATTCGAACCGGCGTTTAGCACCGGTAAAGCATGCCATGGCACTGATGGAGGTTTCAACCGGTATGGTAAGAAAGTCCCCACAGATAATGGCCGAAAGAGCATCGAGAACATTATGCTCTCCGGGAATAATAAGCTCATAATGGCCGTAAAAATTTTTCCCTTGAAAGACATCAAAACTGGGTTTGCCTGTTTTATCGTACTCTATATTCTCAGGATGCCAGTCGTTCCTGGGATCTAAGCCGTAGGTAACCACCGGACAGGCAAGATCTTTAACAACATCTAAAACATCCTGGGAATCCCCATAGGCAATCATGAGACCGGTTGATGGCAGAATCTTACCGAATTTATGAAAGGATTCTTTGATTTGAGCAAGACCCCCGGTAAAGTAGTCAAGGTGATCCTCTTCAATGTTGGTGATAATGCCAATGGAATGGGATGTTTTTAAAAAGCTATCCACATATTCACAGGCTTCCACCACAAAAAAGTCCTTTGAAGCTACCACGGCATTACCGCCAAATTCGGAAAGACTTCCGCCGATGCTCAGGCTGGGGTCTAACTTGGCGTATTGAAGAAGGCAGGCCACCATGGAAGATGTGGTTGTTTTACCATGGGTGCCTGAAATTGCAATGGTTTTATCAAAGATATGAGAAAAAAGCCCGAGAAAATTCGAACGTTCGATTTTGGGAAGGCCCAAATCAGTTGCTTTAATCATATCAGGATTATCCTCATGGATAGCTGCGGAATAAACAACACAATCGGTGCCCACGGGAATATTATCATAGGCATGGCCAATATGTACAAGAACCCCAAGACCCTCTAATTTTTCAACATAGGCGGAAGTAATCATATCAGAACCTTCAACAGTGAAACCCTGTGATAAGGACATAGAGGCAAGACCACTCATGCTGCTTCCACCGATGCCAATGAAGAATAATTTATGTATGGGTTTGTTAAATTTTTTTTCAAGTTGTGCTTTCAAATTATTAGCTCCTTTATAAACAATGAATTTCTTAATAAATTCTTAACAACTCATATGTTTGTATGCTTTTTTCCAGTTTAAATAGAATAAAATGATCAGAGAGGTCCTTATAAATCCCCTTAAACACTTCATCAGAAATTATAACATAGGAGTTTCACTTGAGTAAAGGTTAAAAATAACTTGCGCTTTTGATGAAATATGAATAAAATTATAAATATTAAAAATAACGTTCGGATTTTTAAAAAAAATCAACACAGGTGGGAAATGAAGAAAAACGAAAGAATCAGTATCATATCACAAGTATTATCAGATCATCCCAACGAGGTTTTTAGCTATAATTATTTTACCAATTTATTGGACGCAGGAAAATCCAGTGTTTGTGAAGATGTTGCCATTGTTAAAAGCGCTTTTCAAATCATTGGGGTAGGCCGCGTGGAAACTTTCTCAGGAGCCACCGGTGGCGTTGTTTATCGACCGGAAGTGTTGGAATCCGAGGAAGTGGCGCTCCTTGAAGAAATCGCAAAGCTTTTGCTGGAGCCCTGGCGTCGCATCCAGGGAGGGTTTATTTACTATAGTGATATTCTTTCCAATCCACGATATTCTAAAAATATCGGTCGTATTATTGCATCAAAATATGGCAGTAAAGGCATTGATTATGTGGTTACCACAGAAACAAAAGGCATTCCGGCAGCACTGGAGACGGCACGGTATCTCAGTGTCCCCATGGGTCTCATCAGACGATCCAATCGTGTGACTGAAGGGGCAACCACCAGTGTTAATTACATATCAGGTTCATCCAATAAAATTAAAACCATGTATCTGAGCCGACGCATTGACTTAAAAGGAAAAAAGGTTTTAATTATTGACGATTTTATGAAAGGTGGCGGGACTGCCAAGGGAATGACCAATCTTATGGAAGAAGTTGGTGCAAAAGTAATGGGAATCTGTGTTATTTTTGTGACCAAATCGCCGCTGGACAAACTTGTGGATGATTTTACCCCGCTTATTATTATGAACGATGATGATATGCAAGAGGCAGGATTCAAGGTCACTTTGTACTCAAAATAACAGAACATTCATTGATTATGTTGCATTTAATGAGATAACAATCAATGAATAAACGTTTTCATTCCAAAGGCTTGGAATGATGAATCCATTTGTTTTTTTTAACCCTTTTAAAAAACATTAAGAATTCAAAAAAATTGATGTTTTTGTTTTAATATTTCTCAATATGTGGTAGGATGTAGCTAAAGTTAGACAGATGATTTTATTTCAAAGGGGAGGCTTACTACAAGATGGAAATAACGGACGTAAGAGTACGGAAAACGTATCCAGAAGGTAAAATGAGAGCGATTGTCTCAGTTACTTTTGATGACCAATTTGTTGTACATGATATCAAAGTGATTGAAGGTCAAAGTGGATTTTTCATTGCAATGCCCAGTCGAAAAACGCCGGATGGCGAGTTTAAAGACATTGCCCATCCCATTAACATGGGTACCCGTCGTGAAATGCAGGAAAGGGTATTGAAAGCTTACGAAAAGGCCATCGAAGATGATACCCAGTTAGTTAAAGAAGAAGTCGAAGAAGTAGAGCTGGAAGTAGATTACGAAGAAGAATAATATGATAAAAAAAAGGGGAAATCATTTCCCTTTTTTTGTTGTTGATAAATAGATGATGATGGAGAATATGAAACCATGAATGAATCAAAAACAATTATCCTGGCAGCCGGCCAGGGAACTCGGATGCGGTCTCAAAAATCAAAGGTGCTGCACCAGGTTTGCGAAAAAAATATTTTGGATTATGTGATTGATGCCAGTAAAGGTTCAGGAATTGACGCTATTGCAGTGATTGTGGGGTATCAGGCAGAGGAAGTTGAAAAAAGTCTTTGTCCTGGGATTGCCGCCATACTCCAGAAGGAACAGTTAGGAACTGGACATGCGGTTTTGCAGGCACTGCCCTTTTTTAAAGAACTAAAGGGAAATCTCATTGTTCTGGTAGGGGATGCTCCACTCATACGTCCTGAAACCATTAAGGGTCTGGTAACTGAGCATGAAGCCCGAGGCCATGGTGCGACGGTGCTCAGTGCTGAATTTCAAGATCCCACTGGTTATGGACGCATGGTAAAAAATTATAAAGGTGAGCTTTTGAAAATCGTGGAAGAGGGAGATGCCACAGTCGAAGAGAAAAAAATCCGGGAAATTAATTCTGGCATGTATTGCTTTGATGCTCAAACCCTGATTCGGTCTTTACAAGAGCTTAACACCAATAATACCCAGGGGGAATATTATCTCACCGATGTCATTGAGATTATGGGAAAGCTTGGGAAAACAACCGGCACCTATGTGACTCCGGATTATGAAGATATAAAAGCCATTAACTCCAAGGTTCAACTTTCAGAAGTGACAGCTATTATGAGAAAACGGATTAATACAAAGCTTATGGACAATGGAGTAGTGATGATTGATCCGGCCGCAACCTATATCAGTAACGAAGTCATGGTTGGTCAGGACAGTACCCTGTATCCCGGCGTGATTCTGGAAGGGAAAACCGTTATCGGCAAGGATTGTCTGATTGGCGCCAACAGCCGGTTGGTAAATGCTATCATCGGTAATCAGGTGACAATCCGGAATTCAACTATTTTAGACAGTTCCGTGGATGATAATACCAGTGTTGGTCCCTATGCCTATATCCGACCGGGAAGCCGAATTGGTAAGCATTGTAAGGTTGGGGATTTTGTTGAAGTGAAAAATTCCACCATGGCCGACGGTGCTAAGGCAGCCCACCTCACGTATATTGGGGACGGGGATGTGGGAGAAAATGTGAACCTGGGCTGCGGCACGGTTTTTGTAAACTACGACGGCAAGAAAAAAGATCGAACTGTGGTGGAGAAGAATGCCTTTATTGGATGTAATACCAATCTCATTGCCCCGGTAACCGTAAAGGAAGGTTCCTATATAGCTGCGGGATCAACCATTACCGACGATGTGCCCGAAGATAGTTTAGCTATTGCAAGAGCACGACAAGTGAATAAGGTTGGCTATTTGAAAAAATAAGCTTGCTAAATTTATAAATCGTGTCATTATTATAGAATAAAGAAAATTAAGAAGAGGTATGAGAACTTATGGATGGAAAGTATAGTGGAATTAAGATTATTGCCGGGAACGCAAACCTTCCTCTGGCAAATGAAATCGCAGATTATTTAGAAGTACAGTTGTGCAATGCAGAGGTTGTAACTTTCAGTGATGGAGAAATTGGGGTTAATGTTTTTGAATCAGTCCGTGGCGCGGATGTATTTGTGATCCAGTCCACAGGAAATCCGGTCAATCATAATCTCATGGAATTATTAATCCTCATTGATTCCATGAAACGTGCTTCGGCAGGGCGAATTAATGCTGTTATTCCATATTACGGCTATGCCAGGCAGGATCGTAAGGCAAAATCACGGGATCCAATTACCGCAAAATTAGTGGCCAATCTCTTAACGACCGCTGGAGCCGATCGGGTGATTACCATGGATCTTCACTCCAATCAGATCCAGGGATTTTTTGATATTCCCCTTGATCATTTATCCGGTGGTGGACTTATTACCGAATATTATAAAGAAAAGAACCTGGAAAACATGGTGGTTGTATCTCCTGATGTCGGCAGTGTTAAGCGTTCCCGTAACCTGTCCCGTAACCTGGGCTGTCCTTTTGCTATTATTGATAAAGACCGACCCCGGGCCAACGAAACAATTGTCATGAATGTTATTGGTGATGTTAAAGGCAAAAATTGCATTATGATTGATGATATGATTGATACTGCCGGAACCATTACCTCCGGGGCTAATGCACTCCTCGATCTTGGCGCTAATTCCGTCTATGCAGCCTGTAGCCATGGTGTCTTTTCAGGACCTGCCATTCAGCGGATTCAGGATTCAGCCATTAAAGAATTAGTCACTCTGAATACCCTGGTGATTCCCGAAAAAAATCGTATTGAGAAAATAAAAATTCTTTCCACAGGCACCCTTTTTGGCCGAGCCATTGATTATGTTCATTTTGGCCGTTCACTCAGTAAGCTTTTTGTTGGAAGATACGTTTAGGACTGGTAGAAAACCATGCATCTGATTGTGGGATTGGGAAATATCGGCAGTAAATATGATGTGACCCGGCATAATATGGGTTTTAGCGCCATTGACACGCTTAGCAAAAAAAAAGGAATTTCAGTAACGAAAAAGGAACAAAATGCCTTTACCGGTGTTTATCGTGAGTTTGGACAGAAAATTATGCTGGCCAAACCAACAACCTTTATGAATAATAGTGGTCTTTGTGTTTCGGGGCTCGTTCATTTTTATGAAGTTCCTCTGGAAAATCTACTCATCATTTATGATGATATTGACCTTGTTCCAGGCGATGTTCGGATACGACAGCGCGGTAGCGGCGGTACTCATAATGGGATGCGTTCGATCATTCAAAGTCTGGGAAGTCAGGATTTCCCAAGAATTCGGATTGGTATTGGTAAACCCAAGGACGGTTTTGATTTAGTGAACTATGTTTTAGGCCGTTTTGCCAAAAGCGAGGAGTCCCTCATGGAAGATGCCGTGATCGAAGTCGCTAAAGCGGTGGATTATTTTGTGAAAGATGGCGTGGATCTGGCAATGAACCGCATTAATATTCGCAAAAAGCCGGAAAAACCAGTCAGCCTGGAAAAACAGGATGAAAATAATTAAAATTAAAAAAGATAGTAACATGAAGAGCCTGGGTTGCAAAACCCGGGCTATCAGTGTTTAGAAAAGAAAGAAGGGACAAATGGATTTACTATATGAGGATCTTCTTGGGCTGGAAAAAACAAAAATTATTCTTAATGCTTTGGCAGCTGGGGAAATTGCAAACCTTTCAAACATCAATAATAGCCTTAAAGAAGTATTAACCGGATTAATTTATGAAAATCAGGATAAACGGATTCTCTATGTGACGGCAACCGATTATCTGGCCCAAAAAAAAGCTGCTGCCTTAAAAGCACTTCTTCCTGAAGCAGTGCTTTATTTTCCCATGGAATCCATTCATGATTATTTTGCGGATGTTCATAGCCTGGAGATAAATCAACAACGCCTCGACGTTATTGAGAAGATTTTATTAACCAGCAGAGGGGTTGTGGTCACCGGGGTTGAGACGCTGCTGAAAAAATGCCTGCCGCTTGAAAAGTTTCAGGGACTTGCATTTACCCTGGCCCGGGAAGAATCATGGGATCCTTTGGCTTTGGTGGATCGTCTCTTTGCGCTCGGGTATCATGGGGTTTATCAGGTTGAGGCCCGGGGACAATATGCCCATCGGGGTGGAATTTTAGATGTATTTCCGCCCACCGCAAGCCAGGCTTACCGAATCGAATTTTTTGGGGATACCATTGAATCCATTCGATGCTTCGATCCTGAAACCCAACTATCCACCCATGGGGTTGACCGGGTTAGAATACCACCTGGCCGGGAAATTATTCTGGACCCCGATGAGCGAAAAAAGGCGCTGTCACTCATGAACAGGCATTATGGTGCACTTCCAGAGTATGCGGGACTCATTGAGCGCGTCATGGAAGATCCTGGGGCCCACGATGAAACCTTAATTTCTTTTATTAAGAGTGAAGCCTTATTGTTGGATTATCTGGGGGATTGTATTTGTATCTGGGATGAACCACTGCGCATCAGAGAATCCCAGATCGTGTTCCAGGAAAAAATTCAACGGAATTTTGAAACCCTCCTGAACGAAAAATTTATGTTTCCTGAGGAACAAAACAAATTTTATTCCCTGTCAAAAATTGAAAAAGCTATGGAAAACCAGGCTCAGCTAAAACTTCATTTGTTCACATCCAGAGGAAAAAAAGGCGTTTCAGTTAATATGACAGCAAAAGATATTGATTCCTTATTGGGACAGCCAGCCTTATTTATTCAATTAATCCAGGAGCAACTGAGAAAAAATGTCATAATTAATCTCCGGGCCCGAGATGAGGTGGGACTAAATAAGTTAAAAGCGATGATCACTGAAGCGGATATCCACAATTTTACGACATTGGCCAACCCTGGTATTCAGTTATCCATTGGAGAACTGGCCAGTGGTTTTGAACTTCCGGAAGATGGACTTATTTGTATCAATCAAAGTGAAATTCTAAAGGAATCCATTTCGTCAAGAAAACAGAAACGTAAAAAAGGCCGAAAAATTGATTCCTTTACCCAACTCAACCAGGGCGGTTATGTGGTTCATGATACCCATGGTATTGGGATTTACCGAGGCATTGAGCAGCTGAAAATTGATAATACCATTAAGGATCTCCTTGTCATTGAATACGCCAATGATGCGCGTTTTTATTGCCCTGTGGATCAAATGGAAGCTATCCAGGTGTATGTGGGAACGGGCGAGAAAAACCCCAGGATCAACCAGCTGGGAACCAATGATTGGAATAAATCAAAGTCCCGGGTGAAAGCAGCTGTTGAGGATATGGCCGATGAACTCATTGCTCTCTATGCCAAAAGGCGCAGTTTGGTAGGTTATGCTTTTGGGCCGGATTCCAGTTGGCAAACCGAATTTGAAGAGTCCTTTCCCTATATGGAAACCAATGATCAACTCCTGGCGGTAGAGGAAATCAAAGCGGACATGGAAACGCCGCGACCCATGGATCGACTGCTGTGCGGGGATGTGGGTTACGGAAAAACCGAGGTAGCCCTTCGGGCTGTTTTTAAAGCGGTGATGGAAGGCAAACAGGTTGTCCTGCTTGTACCCACCACTATTCTTGCTCAGCAGCACTTTCAAACAGCGGTGGATCGGTTTCAAAAATATCCCATCAGTGTTGGCCTTCTGAGTCGATTCAGGACAAAAACAGAACAGGAAAAAGCGTTGAAAGAACTGGCGGCAGGACAAATGGATCTGATTATCGGAACCCATCGACTGTTGTCGAAAGATGTGGTTTTCAAAGATCTGGGATTGCTGGTCGTTGATGAGGAACAACGGTTTGGGGTCCGCCACAAAGAGCGAATTAAACAGCTTAAGGAAAATGTGGATGTTCTGACTCTCAGCGCCACGCCGATACCAAGAACCCTTCATATGTCGATGGTAGGGGTTCGGGATATGAGCGTTATTGATGAACCGCCAGCCGGTAGGCGACCGGTTCTGACCTATGTTATGGAATATAATGCTGCCATTATTAAAGATGCCATTGAACGAGAACTCAGTCGCCAGGGTCAGGTTTTTTTTGTTCACAACCGCATCCACGATATTTTTGAAGTTTCAAGAAAACTTCAAAAGCTGGTGCCCGAGGCCCGGATTGTTGTGGCCCACGGACGCATGACCGGTCCCGAGCTTGAGGATATTATGGTTGATTTTCTTAAAGAGGACTATGATATTTTAGTCACCACGACGATCATTGAATCAGGACTGGATATAAAAAATGCCAATACCCTGATTATTGACAATGGCGATCATATGGGGCTTTCCCAATTGTATCAGCTTCGCGGTCGGGTCGGGCGTTCGGATGTCCAGGGTTATGCCTATGTGACACACAAACCAAAAGTCCTTTCTGAAATATCACAGAAGCGTTTAAAAGCCATTAAGGATTTTACCGCTTTTGGATCCGGATTCAAGATTGCCCTTCGGGATCTGGAAATAAGGGGGGCTGGGAATATTTTAGGATCAGCCCAGTCTGGAAATCTGGCAACCATTGGCTATGAGTTGTATTGTCGAATTCTTGAAGAGGCTGTTTCCAGGCGTCTGGGCAAAGACCAGGGGTTTATGGCCAGTGAACTCATCATCAATTTGGATGTGAGCAGTTATATTCCGGAAAACTATATTAGTAACGAAGAACTTAAATATGACATTTACAAAAAATTATCCTATGTTAAGTCTCAAGCGGATTATGAAGAGTTGGAGGATGAGCTGTTGGATCGTTTTGGAGAAATCCCAGATGGTGTTTATAACCTCATGGCTCTGGCAATGATCAAGCATTTGGGAAGATCACTTGGAATGACTGAGATTCGGGAACGTGGGCACAGCGTTCTCTTTACCTTTGATGGGTCCAAAGAAGTGCCAATTCCGAAACCTGAACTGATGAAACAACTTTTTGATCTTTACAATATTAAGTTTAACGCCGGTAAAGGGAATCAACTGCGCTGGCGGATCCTATTAAAACATGAAAAAGATCAGATTTATCTAAGAGAATTGGGAAAATTTCTTGAAATGTTGGAAACTCAAAAAAATTAAGGCGAAAATAGACTGTTTTATGTTAGACTAATTAAGATTTTATGAAATAAAAGGAGATTTACATGAAAATGAAGAAAACACGGACATTGGCTGGCTTACTGGCAATCACATTCCTTGTCAGTTTTTTAGGAGCTGGATGCAGTATGGTTCAGGTCAACCCCGAAAAGGATAAAAAACAGGCAGTGGCGGAAGTTGATGGAAATCAGATACTTAAAGAAAGCTTTAATAATTATCTAGCCTATTACCAGATGTATTTTGATGCCAGCGGGGAAACTTTTCCTACCGGAACAGAGTTTACCCAACTTAAAAAAGATCTTTTAGATGATTTAGTTCGGGTGGAAACCATGACAGTTCAAGGCAAAAAAGATGGCATCACCGTCGATGAAGCTGCTCTTGGAACCGAAGCAACTACCATGATGACCAATCTTAAAACATCACTGGGGGAAGATAAATACAATACGACCCTTGCAACATATAATACGGATACGACATCATTTGAAGCATTTCTGACAAAATTTGTTCTTGATAATAATGTTGCCAATACCCTGGCTGCAAATTATGATACCGCCTTAAAAGCCGACCCCAGTAAAGAATTAAACATCGTTGTGGGTAAAATCAATGGCCAGGATGTTACAAAAGACATTTATAATTATCGTTTAGCCAATGAAGAATTTCTCGCTTTTTATCAAACCCAAAAATCCCTGGCAACCGATGCAGCCACTGTGAAAACAGCCAACACCAATATATTTAATACCATTGCCGAACAAAATGCCATGATTAAATACGCCGAAGATAATAAATTGACCCTGGCCCAGGACGTCATTGACAGTAATGTTGCCAGTCGGCAGGTCTTTGTGAATTCTCTGCTTCCCGGAGATGATACCCTGCAAAAATACCTGGATCAAAAATACCTGACAGTTGCACAGTTTCGCGGGTTTCAGAAATTGGATGCTAAGGCAGCAGCAGCCGCCACAGCCATTCAGGCGGATTTAACCAACAAGGTCACCGTTAGTGATTCGGCTCTTAAAAAATATTATGATGACAATAAAAAATCCTATGACACCAGTACCGTTTCAGCAAAACATATTTTAGCCGCAGATGAAACATTGGCTAAGCAAATTTACGAAGAAGCAAAAAATGTGAAATCCCCGGAAGAATTTAATGCTCTGATCGCAAAATATAAAACCGTGGATGGTGTTAAAGAAGCCACCGACCTGGGTGCCTTTGCCTATGGTAAAATGGTACCGGCGTTTTCAGACGCCGCTTTCGCACTGGATAAAGGCGGAGTGAGCCAGCCGGTAAAAACCGATTATGGTTACCATGTTATTTATGTTTATGATAAAACCCAAAGTCAAATCCCGACATTAGAAGAAAAGAAAACAGAGATTACCGAAGCTGTTAAAACAAAAAAGGGAGCGGATGCCTACACAAAATTCACCGCGGACCTTCTAAAAAAAGAAAAAATTGAAATGAATGACATTATCACACCGTTGGAAGCCTATATTAAACAACTCAAAACTGATTTAAATGTCAAAGTTTATGAAAATAGAATCTAGAATATAAAAATCCCAGGCACTGGAAAATTTTCCAGTGCTTTTATATTGCCACTGTTTGATTAAAAGGATATAATTAAAAACAATCTGCGAAAAACATCATCTTAAAGGTGTAGTGGAAAAATAGTATGAAGAGGATTATCTATGTCGGATAAAACATCAAATTATTTAAAAGGCGCCAGCATTTTAGCGGCTGCCGGAATATTTTCAAGGCTTCTGGGTCTTTTTTTCAAAATCCCACTGTATCAAATGGTGGGGAGTTATGGGAATGGAATCTATGCCAATGTTACCAACATATACAATCTGTTGTTAATGGTATCAACGGTGGGATTGCCTCTGGCCATTTCTAAAATGGTGTCGGAAAACATTGCCAAAGGCGAATACGCCACAGCCCATCGAGTTTTTAAGCTGTCAATGACTGCCCTGGTGATTATGGGGAGTATCTCAAGTCTTTTATTGTTTTTTGGAGCGGATTGGATCATTGAAACCGCCAATTGGACATCGGAAAGTTACCCGGCCATTATAGCCATTGCACTGGCACCTCTGGTTATTTCAGTGTGTTCCGCCTATCGCGGGTTTTTCCAGGGATTTCAGATTATGACACCAACGGCGATTTCTCAGATCATTGAACAGATTGTTCGGGTTTTTCTCGGGGTTCTTCTATGCTGGGTTTTTGTGGCGAATTTTGGGATTGGTATGGGCGTTGGGGGAGCGGTTTTTGGAGCCACCGCCGGTGGCCTTGCGGCAGCCATCTTATTGGCCTATCTTTATACCGCTTTTGTGAAGAAAAATCGTCGGCTTCTGAAAAAAAGAACCGGAAAGCGACAACGCTCAAACAGAGCACTTTTAAAGAGATTAGTGATTATCTCGATTCCGGTTACACTGACAGCGGCACTGGTTTCAATGTTTTCAACCATAGACTCGTTTATTTATGTATCAAGATTGGCCCATGCAGGTTTTGGGGCAGTGGATGCGACCATTATGTTTGGGGATTTCAGCAATGCGGAAATTCTCATTAACATTCCTCTAATTCTCAGTGGAACCCTGGCCATTGCCATGATCCCCACAATTTCCGAATCCTTTGCCCTGCGCAAGCGTGAGGAAACAAACAATAAAATTATTTTGTCCATTCGTATTATTTTACTGGTGGCTTTTCCGTCCTGTATTGGATTATCGGTTCTGTCCTTTGGTATCTTTGATCTGCTTTTTCCGGGATCACCCTATGGCGGTGCGATTTTAAGCACCTTATCCTATGCCACCATTTTTATGATGCTGTCAAATACCTTCCAGAGCATTCTCCAGTCCATCGACCGTTTTCGGGTGCCCCTGATTAATTTAGGCGTGGCGATTATTATACGGTTTATTACCGGCTGGATATTTCTTGCCATTCCGGCTATTAATATTTATGGCATTGTTCTCAGTACCATTATCACCTTTGCCTATTTAACCGTTGCTAATTTCCTTTCGGTCAGGCGTTTCACCGGAGTACACATGGACTTTTTCCATACCCTGGTTAAACCCTTGTTTGCCTCGATGATTATGGGACTCATGACCTATTTTACATTCGTATTGGTTTCATTCATGATAGGAAATTTTTTTGGCCTTGTAATCGCCTTGGTTGTTGCGATTTGTGTCTATGGAATCATTATGATTCTCATTAAGGGAATTACTGAAGAGGAAATCAGATATTTCCCCGGGCATCAACGTCTCCTCCTTATTTATGATCGTATTAATCGATTGGTTCCAGGGAGAACCCACCCCAGACGTCGGCCCTAGCATTTAATTTTAAAAAGGAAGTGAACCATGTCGCATATTGATATTGTCGGGCTGGGACCTGGAAATCCAGGACAGATAACCCTTGAAACATTAGCATTACTTAAGAATACCAATCAGAATTTTTTCAGAACCGAAATCCATCCGGTCGTGGATTTTATACGGGAAGAGAAAATATCCTATGAAAGTTTTGATGCTTTTTATGAAACAGAAGCCTCTTTTGAGGATGTTTATGAAAAGATTGTAGAAAAGCTGATGATGGTTGCAAAAACCGGACAGGACATCGTTTATGCTGTGCCGGGAAACCCTTTGTTCGGGGAAAAAACAGTAGAAAAACTCATTAAAGTTGCTAAAATTGAAGGATTGGATTATCATATCAGTCCAGGAGTCAGTTTTGTGGATGTTACCATGAATGCCCTTGAAGAAGATCCAATTCATGGGATTAAAATCATGGATGCCTTTGATTTCAAACAAAGTCCTCCAGATCCTATGATGGCGGTACTCATTACCCAAGTCTATGATAAACACATGGCTTCTGAGCTGAAACTCGGCCTAATGGAAATTTACGATCCTGAAAAAAAAGTGGTACTCCTGATTAATTCCGGCATTCCCGGGGAAGAAATCATCAAAGAAATCCGTCTTTATGAGTTGGACTGGGTTGATGAAATTAATCATCTCACCAGTCTTTATATCCCAACAGAAAAAGATGGTTATCTTGGATTTAATGGCACCCTAGCCATGATGAAAACCCTCCGAAGTGAGGAAGGATGCGCCTGGGATCGGATTCAAACCCACGAAAGTCTGAAAAATTATCTTTTAGAAGAAAGCTATGAAGTCATTGATGCCATTGATAATGAGGACTGGGAGAATCTCACTGAAGAATTGGGAGATCTGCTTTTTCAGATTATTTTTCATTCGGAAATTGGAAGCGAAGAAAGTCGCTTTACCATGAACAACGTGATTAAAGGGATTAACCAAAAAATGATTAGAAGACATCCCCATGTTTTTTTAGACAAAGCTGATTTTGATCCCCTAAGGGTGGAAACCAATTGGGATGCCATTAAACGTTTGGAAAAAAGTGACAGCAGCCACCCGAAAGAAATTGAAACCCAGCATCAAATTTCCCGAGAAATGAAACATATTCCAAAGGCGATGCCGGCGTTGATGGAAGCTTATAAAGTTCAAAAAAAAGCTTCGAAAGTCGGATTTGATTGGGGCGATGCTCTGCCGGCCATGGATAAAATTGTTGAGGAAACAGCTGAATTGTGGGAAGCTATGAGAGCGGAGCATTCCGAAAATATCGAGGAAGAGCTTGGGGATTTATTGTTTTCCGTGGTTAATGTGGCCCGTTTACTTAAAATTCAACCGGAAATGTCCTTAAGAAAAGCAACGCAAAAATTTATCAATCGCTTTGAAGCCATGGAAAAAATTGGAAACCAAGAGAAAAAAAGCCTGAATGACTACACTTTAGATCAATTAGATGCCATTTGGAACCGGGCAAAAGGGCTTTAAAAGCAGAAAAAGCAGAAAAAAGAAAAAAAAACTTGTAATTTACAGGGAAACACGCTTATAATATTAAACATAGAATACTGGAAAATTATATTATGGAGGAAAAAAATGAACAAATCAGAGTTAATTACTGAAATGGCTGAAAAGTCAGGTTTATCGAAGAAAGATTCAGAAAAAGCATTAGGTGCATTTCTTGAGTCAGTTGTTGATACTTTAAAAAATGGAGATAAAGTATCCCTGGTTGGTTTTGGAACCTTTGAAGTGAGAGATCGTGCCGCACGTACCGGTCTAAATCCCAGAACAAAAGAACCTATCCAAATTGCCGCATCAAAAGCTCCTGGCTTTAAAGCAGGCAAAGGTTTTAAAGACGAAATTAATAAGTAAGTTATACAATAAAAGCCAGGGCATTGCTCTGGCTTTTTGTTTTTTAAATTAAGGCTATCTGAAACCATAGAAATACCGAGGTGAAAAATGAGAATTGACAAATTTTTAAAAAATGCCAGAATTATAAAAAGAAGAACCGTTGGTAAAGGAGCATGTGACGGCGGTCGAATTTCAATTAACGAAAAAGTAGCCAAGGCCGGGGATCGTGTGGCTCCGGGGGATATTATCACCATACGCTACGGTGATGGTGAACAAAAAATAGAAGTACTTGAACTATTGGAACATGCACCAAAAGATCGTGCAGCAGATATGTATCGAGAATTATAAAAGGACTAAAGTAAAAATGGTGAAAGATAATGACTGAAAAAACAAAAAGGATAATTAAACGTCGGGTTCTAATAGCACTGATGATCATATTTATAGTTGGCTTTACAGGTTATCTTTTTGCTGTAAATTTTATAATGCAATATGAATTGGAACAACAAAAAAGCCAAATTGTTCAAAAAATTGAAGAGCAGAAAATAAGAAGCAATCAATTAGACGAACAGGTTAAGCAAATTGGCAGTAAAAGTTACGTGGAATTCGTTGCCCGTAAATATCTGGGACTCTATTATCCGGATGAGGTGATTGTGGTTTCTGTTGACGCTGATAAGACTGGAGTAAGCAAATGATCGAACAGTTGAATAATGAAACAGAGAATAAAGATCTCGAACCGGAAAAAAGCAAGGATAATTTTGCCGTGATTGATATTGGAACCAATTCGACGCGGATGCTCATTTTTAGAAATGATCAGGAGAATTTAGTTCGGGTCAATAAATCAGTTCGTTATACACGAATGGGTCAGGGGGTCGATCGTACCGGTCAGCTTCATCCCGATGCCCAAAAAAGAAATTTAGAGGCATTGGAAGAATACAAAAACATTGCAGAGGACTATGATGTAAAAGCATTTTATGTTTTTGGAACCAGCGCGATGCGGGATGCGGAAAATACCCAGGAGTTTACCGACCAGGTCAAAGAAAAGCTGGGATTGGATATTGAAGTGATTTCCGGCGAAGATGAAGCTGAACTTGGTTTTATAGGGGTTTCTCAAAGTTTTAATGAAAAGTTACTGATCTTTGATATTGGTGGGGGAAGCACTGAATTTATTTTTGGTGAAAACAATGAATTAAAAAAAATGATCAGCATCAATCTGGGATGTGTTCGAGCAACCGAGAAATACCTGTTTTCCGATCCACCGACCTTTCAGGAGCTTAAACGGCTGAATGAGGACATCTATGCAGAGCTAATGGAAAAAGTCGGAGATTTTATACCTCAAAGACCTTACAAGCTTATTGGTATTGGCGGAACAGCCACAAGTTTGTCAACCATCAAGCAGGGGCTAAGGATATACGATAGTGAAAAAGTTCATGAGAGCATTATAACCCGGGATGAACTGGAAGCCATGATTGAAGAACTGTCGGGAAAAACCATTGAAGAGCGACAAAATATTGCAGGTTTAGAAGCGAAAAGAGCCGATATTATTTTGGCGGGAGCCCTTATTCTTCTCAATATTTTTAAAGTGACCGGGGAAAAAAGTTTTACGGTTTCCGATTTTGATAACCTTGAAGGCGCGGCCTACCGCCATTTTGTCTTGAAAAACAAATTAAAATAAAAATACAGTAAAAGGTATTGACATTGGAATTGAAATGCTGTAAAATAAGAGTTCGTGTATATGAAGATTTCGGATTATATAAGAGCAGCGACTTATAAAAAAACGCAAAAAAAAAAGCTTGACATTGTTTTTGAAAGGTCGTATAATAACACTTGTCCCTCGAGAGAGCGGCGAAACGAAATTAATGCCGGAGTGGCGGAACTGGCAGACGCACAGGACTTAAAATCCTGCGATCCTAACGATCGTACCGGTTCAATTCCGGTCTTCGGCACCACTTTTTACAATCAATTAAACATCGCGGGATGGAGCAGTTTGGTAGCTCGTCGGGCTCATAACCCGGAGGTCGTAGGTTCAAATCCTGCTCCCGCAACCAAATTAAAAAACACTTACTTATGGCGGCGTAGCTCAGTTGGCTAGAGCATACGGTTCATACCCGTAGTGTCGGCGGTTCGACTCCGTTCGCCGCTACCATAAATTTAAAATACAAACATTATATGGCCCCTTGGTCAAGCGGTTAAGACACCGCCCTTTCACGGCGGTAACAGGGGTTCAAGTCCCCTAGGGGTCACCAAAAAAAGAATTTGTTGAAAATACAGCTCATATCACAGTGATGAGCGAAAAGAATTCGAATCATTAATTAAATAATAAAATATTTCGTGGTCGCATAGCTCAGCTGGGAGAGCACCTGCCTTACAAGCAGGGGGTCATAGGTTCGAGCCCTATTGCGACCACCATTTTTTTAAGAGAATTTGTTGAAGTGGTGATACCATGGATAAAAAAGTAATCAACTATATTAAAGAACAGAAAATTTTAGCAGCTGGCGATCATGTCCTCATCGGAGTATCCGGTGGAGCGGATTCGCTGGCTTTATTATATTTTTTGGAGAAATACGCCAGCGACTTTGGAATCAGTATTGGGGTTGCCCATTTGCACCATGGTCTTCGAGGAGCAGCGGCAGATGCGGATGAAGACTTTGTTAGAATCTTCAGCCAGTCTGCCGGGATTCCTTTTTTTTCAAGAAAACGGGATATTTGCAAAATCTCAGCTGAAGAAAAGATATCCATTGAAGAAGCGGGGCGTAATGAACGGTATGATTTTTTTCAGCAGATTGCCATTGAAAATGGCTATAACCGTATTGCCATGGGGCACCATATTAATGATCAGGCAGAAACCCTGTTAATGCGATTGATTCGAGGCACTGGCATCAAAGGGGTCTCAGGAATTAAATCCGTCAGAGATGGCCTTTTTATACGTCCGTTTTTGTGTTTGGAAAAGAAAGAGATTATTGACTATTGCGAGAAAAATCATTTGGCTTACCGCACAGACGCAACTAATTTTCAAAAAGATTTTACCCGAAATAAGATTCGCCTGGATATCATGCCAATGATTCGGGAAATCAACCCCAAAGCAGAAGTTCATTTTAATGAGTTCACAAAAATTGCACTTGAGTATGAGGCGTTTTTTGAAGATTACGTTAATATGGTTCAAAAGCGACTTCTTAGTGTGGACGGCAAAACGGTGTTTATTGATCGGGATCAATGGCTTTTGGAAAAGCCCGTGGTCCAAAAAGAAATATTACGTTGTGCTATCTATAAATTTAAGGGTAGTTTAATGGAAATTGAGTACAATCATATCACTGCTTTTTACAGTTTACTAAAAAGCGAGAAAACAATATGGGAACTCCACTTACCCAATGATATTCGTCTTAGTCGGCGCTATGAACGGGTTATGGTGGAAAAAAAAGAAGATGTAATCACAAAATCCATAGAACCCATAGAAATTTTGGTCAATAAAACATGGATTTTTGCAGCACAACGGTTAATTTTGGAAACAAAAGTAATCAATCAGCAAGAATTTAAGAAAATTTCTTGTTTTTTTTCAAAAGAAATTAAAAATCATAGTGAAAAATATTTTGATTATGATAAAATAGGGTGCGTACTCAATTTGCGTAGTCGAAAGTCAGGCGATTTTTTTCATCCCGTAGGGGTTTCTGGAAAGAAAATGATAAAAAAATATTTTATTGACAAAAAAATTGATCGGAATTTACGGGATGGGATTCCTCTTCTAGCCATGAATTCAGAAATACTCTGGATTATTGGTTATGGCATTAATGAACGGCTATTGGCGGATTCGGATACAAAAAATATTTTAAAGGTCAATGCTACCTTATGTTAGGAGAAAAATGTGAGAGCCGATATACAGGAAATTTTGCTTGATGAAGAAGCATTGGAAAAGCGTGTCAGCGAGCTGGGAGCAAAAATTTCAGAGGAATATTTTGGAAAGAATCCTATTCTTATTGGGATTCTCAAGGGAAGTGCTGTTTTCTTATCAGATTTAATGCGCAAGATTACCATTCCAGTTGAAATTGATTTTTTAAAAGCATCCAGTTACGGGTCTGCTGCCCAAAGCTGTGGAGTTGTTCAACTTGAAAATGATTTGTCCATAGAGGTTAAAAACCGGACTATAATTTTAGTTGAAGATATTGTGGATACAGGAAACACCGTAAAATATCTTTTAGAACGGTTTTCAGGCCTGGGAGCTGCCGATGTTAAAATTTGTTCACTCCTAAACAAAAAAGGGCGCCGGGAACAAATTGTGGCTCCTGATTATATCGGATTTGAAATTCCCAATGCCTTTGTGGTGGGCTACGGACTGGATTATGCACAAAAATATCGAAATTTACCCTATATTGGCATTCTAAAAAAAGAAATATACCAATAATGACTAAAAAAATAGAGAAAAGAAAAAATATTATGAGAGAGGGTGATGTGCTTTGAATAAATACCTAAAAATGATTGGGTTTTACTTAGCAATTTTGTTAATTATTATTGTTGCAGTGACCTTTTTAAATCCCACTAAAAATGAGGTTAAAACCATTGTATACAGTGAACTGCTGACCGAGCTTCAAAATAATCAAGTGACGGAAATTGAGATTAATAACTCAGATGTAAAAGGTGTGCTCAGAAATGGGGAGCAGTTTGAAGCAGTAGTACCACAATATATTATTGATCAGCAGGTGACACCGTATATATTACAGAATAATGTGAAGGTAACCATTGCCAAACAGCAGGATTCATGGTGGATCTCATTGATACCATCGGTGGTCATTATTATTTTGATGGTGGTGTTTTTCCTTGTCTTCAGCCAACAGGCTGGCGGCGGTGGCGGCAAAGTGATGTCATTTGGAAAAAGCAAGGCAAAGCTTCATGTGGAAGGTGACACAAAAGTTACCTTTAAAGATGTGGCGGGTGCCGATGAGGAAAAAGAAGAGCTGGAAGAAGTAGTTGATTTCTTAAAATCTCCGGATCGATATAGAAAATTGGGCGCCCGAATTCCAAAAGGGATCCTTTTAATCGGACCTCCGGGTACAGGGAAAACCCTTCTTGCCCGTGCCGTTGCCGGGGAAGCCGCAGTGCCCTTTTTCACCATTAGTGGTTCTGATTTTGTGGAAATGTTTGTTGGTGTTGGGGCATCTCGAGTAAGAGATCTCTTTGAAAACGCCAAGAAAAGTGCCCCTTGTATTTTGTTTATTGATGAAATTGATGCTGTTGGGCGTCATCGTGGTGCCGGACTTGGTGGTGGACATGATGAACGTGAACAGACGCTCAACCAACTATTGGTTGAAATGGATGGTTTTGGTATTAATGAAGGTATCATTGTCATTGCTGCTACCAATCGTCCGGATATTTTGGATCCTGCTTTGTTACGTCCAGGTCGCTTTGACCGTCAGGTAACAGTTGGCATCCCCGATGTCAAAGGTCGTGAGGAAATCCTTAATGTTCACAAAAAGGAAAAACCTTTGGCTCCAGAAGTGAGCTTAGGTGTGATTGCCAAAGGAACCCCAGGCTTTACCGGGGCAGATTTAGAAAACCTGATGAATGAAGCAGCTATTTTGACGGCCAGAAAAAATGGAAAATTAATTACCATGGTGGAGCTGGAAGAGGCCATTAAGCGAGTGATCGCCGGTCCTGAAAAGAAAAGCAAGGTGATGGTACAGGAAGATCTCGTCATCACGGCGTATCACGAAGCCGGCCATGCCATTGTCATGCATTTGCTACCCAATACTGACTCCGTACATGAAATCTCCATTGTTCCCCGAGGAATGGCAGCAGGTTATACCCTGTCATTGCCGGACACCGATGCTCAACACATGAGTAAAGGTAAACTTTTAGATATGGTGACCAGTCTTCTCGGAGGCCGGGCCGGTGAAAAGGTTGCTCTGGAAGATATTTGTACCGGTGCCAGCAATGACATCGAACGTGCCACCAGCCTAGCCAGAAGCATGGTTACTGAATGGGGAATGAGCGAACATCTCGGTCCCATAACCTATGGACATCCTGAAAGCGGAGAAGTCTTTATGGGTCGGGATTTAGGCAGATCACGGAATTACAGTGAAGAAGTAGCAGCGGTTATTGATAAGGAAATTCGTACCATTGTCGAAAGTTCCTTTGATCGTGCCTGTTCTATTCTTGAAGAGAATAAAGAAAAGCTCGAAAAAGTTGCAACGCATCTCCTAACTGAACGCACCATTACCGGAGATGAATTCAGATCCATGTTCAAAGAAAATCATGTTGATGAAAAAATAGTCGAAGTTGAAATTGAATCAAAAATTGAATAATGCAGTAAAATAATAATAAAGCTGAAGTTTTATTATTAATACCCTGTAGAATAGACAATGAAAATTCTATTCTACAGGGTGTTTTTTTATCATAATAGGGTAAGTTCATTAGTATATAAGGATATTCGGATGAAACCAGGAAATATTATTTGAAATTCCATGGGATTTGAAATATAATTAATGGTAAGTTTTATTAAGGAGGCGCTTCGGATGAAAATAATATTGATCGGCCAGGCTCTCTTTGAAAGGACTGCTTAGAGGCCTTGCAAAACCAGGAGAAGTTGTGGAAATATTAGAGGGAAAAAGTTTTAAAGTTGCAACGGTTGGAGGTTCAATTATTATTAAAAAATACAGCTTCCAGGCGAAAAAAAATGATAGCACAGGAATTTATTGAAAAAATTGGTTTAGAACAAGGCGAACAACTGAATTAATCATTTTTAGATTAATTAAAATAAGGCTAAATAGAGAAAACGGTTCTGGCATTGGAAAATGATAGACAAACCGTTAAAAACCTGTCGGAGGACAAAATGATTTTAGGAATTGATGTGGGAAATACGAATACAGAATTGGCAGTGCTTGAAGGGGATAAAATTCTTCATTCCTGGCGATTTGTTACAAAAACCCCGAGAACGTCAGATGAATATGGAGTGCTCATTAAATCCTTTTTTGAAAATAGTGGCATTTTGTCTGAGGATATTACCCGAGCAATTATGGCTTCGGTGGTTCCAAATATTATGTATTCACTGAATAATGGGATAAAAAAATTCATTGGCCTGGAACCAATGGTGGTGGGGCCAGGTATAAAAACAGGCATGCCCATTCATACCGCAGACCCTTCAGAGGTTGGAGCGGATCGGATTGTGGATGCGGTGGCTGCCTATAATATTTATGGCGGACCGGTGATTGTCATCGATTTTGGTACCGCAACAACCTTTGATTATATTAATGCGCAGGGTGCTTTTTCAGCAGCAGTCACCACTCCGGGTATACAGATTTCCATTGATGCTCTATGGAAAAATGCGGCAATGCTGCCCAACATCGAAATAAAAAAACCCCCTTCCATTTTAGCTAAGGATACGGTAACAAGTATGCAGGCTGGTTTGGTTTACGGATATATTGGCCAAGTTGAATATATTATCAAACAAATTAAAAAGGAAACAAAAACACCAGACATGAAGGTTGTGGCCACAGGCGGCTATGGTCGGCTTTTATATCAGGAAACAGATGCCATTGACGTATACGATCCGCAACTCTCACTTAAGGGACTAAAAATCATTTATGATAAAAATTGCAAAGAGTAAGAACAGACGAAAATTACTTTTAAGGGAGATTTGCCAATCGGTATGAGTGAAAGAACATTTAAAATAGGAAATATTAAGATTAAGACACCACTGATGTTAGGACCTATGGCAGGCTATACAAACTTACCTTTTCGCCTGATGTCGAAAGACTATGGCGCAGGGGTTGTTTTTACGGAAATGATCAGTGGCAAGGGACTTTACTATAAAGATCACAAAACCGCTGAGCTCATGATGACCAGTGAAAAAGAAACACCGGCAGGAGTTCAAATTTTTGGGTCAGACCCGGATATTCTTGGCGAAGTGGTGGAGCGGTATATTAATCTGACAGACCATGCTTTTCTTGATTTCAATGGCGGTTGTCCGGCACCGAAAATTACCAAAAATGGTGAAGGATCGGCACTGATGAAAACCCCTGATTTGTTTTTTAAGGTGGTTAAGGCCTTGGTCCTGGCATCCAACAAGCCCCTGATTGTGAAAACAAGAATTGGCTGGGATGAGGATTCCATTAATATTCGAGAAATTGCGGAAGGCATTGAAGAAGCAGGGGCAGCAGCCCTGACCATCCATGGAAGAACCCGGGAAGCCTATTATTCAGGTAAAGCCAATTGGGAGATTATTGAAGAGGTCAAGAGAAATGCCGGAATTCCTATTATTCTCAGCGGCGATATCGTCAGTGGCGAATCTGCGAAAAAAGCCCTGGAAACCACAGGAGTGGATGGGCTAATGATTGGAAGAGCGGCTATTGGAAATTCTTTTATTTTTCGGGAAATAAATCACTATTTACAAACAGGTGAAGTTCTGGACAAACCCACGCCAGAGGAAAAAATAGACGCAGCACTCAGGCATATTGAATTATTATCCCTGCTGAAAAATGAGGAAGCAGGTCTTCGGGAAATGCGAAAACACCTGGCAGCCTATACTAAAGGCCTAAAACACTCCACGACACTGAGAAACGAGCTATTTCGAGCATCAGATAAGGCTTCGGTCATTCGCCTGTTAAAAGGGGCATTAGAAGAATAGCTGATAACAAAAAAGGAGCTGTAAAAGTTCCTCGAGACTGTGGGGAAAGTAGACAAGTAAGTCCTGGGGACAATTGTAATATCAGGTGTCAGCATCATGGCGAACAGGCGATAGCCTGTTCGATCTTGCAGCAGACAACGATTTACCATGGTCCCCAGGATGGGTTTGTCAACAAACTCAAAGGAGCTTTTGAAAGCTCCTTTTTCGGCTAGTTGACTAACAGTTTTCTGATTAAAGTTCGGGCTTCTCCGATCATATAAAGGGAGCCGACAAAAACGTTGACATCATCGGTTTCATTAAGATCAATGCTTTTTACCGCAGTATTCATGGTATCATAAAAATCAACGGACTTTTTATATGCCTCATGAATCAGTGCCGCCATTTCTTTTGCAGGCATGGCACGGTCGCTGTTTGGGGTAAGGGTATGAATCGTAGCCGCTATGGGTACTAAATAGGACAAGGATTCCTCAATGTCTTTATCTTCCAGCATTCCAAAATAAAGGTTTATTTTCTTTTTTGGAAAATACTGATTCATGTTTTGGACAAAGGCCTGGATACCATTGCTGTTATGAGCACCATCAATAAGCACCACCGGGGATTCCAAAAATATTTCGAAGCGTCCCGGAAAAATCACCTGGGACAAGGCTTCTTCAATATGAAAACGGTTAATCAAAAAGCCCTTCCTAATAAGCAGGCTAATGACTTCCAGTGCGGTAAGACAGTTCAGTGATTGGTGATTACCCAGGAGTTTCAATTGAAACTCATCGATTGGAAGGGTATTTCCCAGGTACTTGAGTGTTTGAGACCGGGTGTTGAAGTCCATGATGGCAATATCATCGGGATTAACCAGTGTCACTGAGGCGTTTTTAGACTTAGCAAAGTCAAGGATGACTTTCATCGCTTCCGGGTCCTGGGGATAAACCACGACGTCAGAGCCTTCCTTAATAATGGAAGCTTTTTCAAAGGCAATTTCACCGATGGTCGTTCCCAGATAATCGGTATGATCACAGCTGATGCTCATAATAACAACCGTCAAAGGATCCTTTATGATATTGGTTGCATCGAGACGTCCTCCCAAGCCAACCTCAAGAACCACAACATCAACCTGTTTTTCATAAAAATATTGGAGGCCGATGGCAGTCACCATTTCAAATTCTGTGGGATGGGGTTCGCCTTGTGCCAGGAGCACTTCAATGTGCTTTTTCACAAAAGCAGTGGCGGCAACCAGGCTATCATCATCAACAGGAACACTATTCAGTTGAATACGCTCATTAAACGATTCTAAAAAAGGGGATGTGAACAGCCCGGTCTTATACCCTGCTTCTTTTAAAATTCCGGCAATCATGGTTGAGGTAGAACCTTTACCATTGGTGCCGGCAATATGGATGAATTTAAGCTTGTCCTGGGGATTATCCATTTCGTTAAGCAGAAGACTCATGCTTTCAAGTCCGAGTCGGGTGCCAAACTTATGGGTTGATTCAATATATGTGATAGCTTCGGATACATTCATTTTTAATCAGTCCTCCTGAATGGGACAACAGGAAAGACATTTTTCTGTAATCATATAGTCAACGCTTTTGTCATGAGCTTCCATGGGGATTTTTTCGAAAATAAAATCCTCACGAATCAGTGCGGCAGTAATGCAATCATCACTAATGGTTTCTAAAAAACGGTCATAATAGCCTCCGCCGAAACCCATACGATGGCCGGCTTTGGTAAATGCACAACCGGGAACCAAGACCAAATCAAGTTGTTTTGGATCGATAATTCGGAGGCAATCTTCTCGAACTTCAAGAATACCATAATGCCCTTCTTCCAGATCTCCCGGGAAATTGATGATTTCTGATAATGTCACCGTGTGATCTTCAATATTGCAAATAGGGGCCACAATATGTTTGCCATCAGCCAGAGCTTTTTTTATGAAATCATGGGTATTAATCTCTGTTCCAAAACTCACATAGGCCATGATCCATTCAGCATTTTTGTAAAGGTCGCTTTCTAAAAAAGTTTCTATAATAACAGCGTCGGTTGCAGCAGAGTAGGTTGCTTTACGACGTGCCAGGGTTTCTTTTCGAAATACACTTTTATCCATTTTTTCTCCTCAAAATAAAGTTTGTTTTTCGATAACATTATAACACAAAGGGTGCCTGAGTTAAAAATTTAAGAAGGAGAAATTTTATCCGAACTTTTTAGTTTAAAACAAGGATAAGTTAGATATAATGAAAGAAAACTGTTGAAAAAGTTTCATTATCAATACTCTTGAAAGAGTAATTAGGAAAAAGGTGTAATATTATGAAGAGATTATTAATCGTTTGTGAGACCATCCGTAATGAGGTAGAGCTGGCACTGAAGAACCAGGCTGTGGAAATAGAGACCTTATGGATGCCAAATACCCTTCATGACTCACCGGAACGATTACGGGATGCTCTCCAGATTGAAATTAATAAGGCGGAAGAGGAATATGATGAGCTTCTTTTTGCCTATGGTAATTGTGGCAATGGTCTTTTGGGACTTAAAAGCACAAAGGCAACCATGATCATCCCAAAGTACGGGGATTGTATCGATATTGTTCTAAGTGAAACAGCAAACCTGGAGCGTATTCGGACCACCACCTATTTTTTAACCGAGGGGTGGTTGAAGGGAGAAAAAACCCTGGATATCGAATACGAACGAAATTTAAAGAAGTACGGTGAACGCCGGGCGAAGATGATTATGAATATGATGTTTAAACATTACAAAAATTTAATGCTCATTGATACCGGTGCCTTTGATGTTAAAGAGACGCTTCCCCGGGTCAATGACATTGGCAAGCTCATTGGCTTAGAAGTGATTGTTAGGCAAGGAAGTATTTCACCTCTTAAAAAGCTCGTTTCAGGTCAATGGGATGAAAAATTCTGTGTCATTCCCCCGGGACGCCCCACCGATTACAACGATTTTCTGGGAATATCCATGAGAAAGCCTTAAAATTAATTTAACAAATAACAGTACATAGTTATCATAACTATGTGCGAAAGGACGTATTATGAACCGATTTCGTGATCCGATTAATGCATTAACCCATCTCATTGGGGCGATTTTATCCGTGATTGGCATTGTGGCCATGTTCTGGCTGATTATTGCAAAAAATAATGTGACGCCTTTAACCCTTATTTCAGTTTTTGCCTTTGGCCTGGGACTGATTTGTCTGTACACGACGAGTTTTACTTATCATGCTTCTCTTGGAAGTAAAGAACGGGTTCTTCATTTAAAGAAAAGGGATCATGCCATGATTTTTATTCTTATTGCCGGAACCTACACCCCATTTTGTCTGCTTGCTCTCTCAGGAACCTTGCGACTTGTCATGATGATTGCAATTTGGGGAATAGCTATCATTGGAATCGTTCTAAAAGTATTGTGGATTAATATGCCGCGATGGCTCGGCACCGGATTATACATTTTTTTAGGGTGGTTTGCACTTTTTGCATTAGGGCCGCTTTATGCAGCATTACCTTTACCCGGATTCATTCTTTTAGTTGCCGGTGGTGTGATGTATACGGTAGGCGGTGTTATTTACGCCATTAAAAAGCCTAACTTTTCTACAAATTTTGGATTCCACGAATTCTTTCATATCTTTGTGCTTTTAGGATCTTTGTGCCATTATGGTTGTATATTCTTCTTTATTCTTTAATTAAAAGGTGCTATTGAAAAAATATGGTGATAAAAGTAAAATTCCTATTGTAATTTTTTCAGAATCCGTTAAAATATAATAGTATTGTAAATTGCATCACTGCAAAAAAAAAACTCAATTTTTTGCGGTGATTTTTTATTGGATTTTATTGAGAACAAGAAAAAGGAGTATAATTATCTTATGCAAACAAAATATGTATTTGTCACTGGTGGTGTGGTATCTTCACTTGGGAAGGGTATTACCAGTGCTTCATTAGGTCGATTGCTAAAGGCGCGCGGTCTTAAAGTATCGATCCAAAAATTTGATCCCTATTTAAATTTTGATCCTGGAACCATGAGCCCTTATCAGCACGGCGAGGTTTTTGTTACCGATGACGGTGCCGAAACCGATTTGGATTTAGGCCATTATGAACGCTTTATAGATGAAAATCTATCACAATATAGCAATGTCACCACCGGTAAAGTGTATTGGAATGTTATTTCAAAAGAACGCCGGGGAGATTATCTTGGGGGAACAGTCCAAGTCATTCCACACATTACCGATGAAATTAAGGATGGCATCTTGCGCGTATCCGAATACAGTCACCCGGATGTGGTCATTACCGAAATTGGCGGTACCGTTGGAGATATTGAAAGCCTGCCTTATTTAGAAGCCATCCGTCAATTCCAGGGAGATTTAGGGGCGGAAAATGTATTATACATTCATGTAACCCTGTTACCCTACCTTGGCAAAGCCGGGGAACTAAAAACAAAACCCACCCAGCATTCGGTTAAAGAATTGCGAAGCATTGGGATTCAGCCGGATATTATTGTTCTTCGATCGGAACATGAAGTGGATGATAACATAAAAGCTAAAATTTCTCTTTTCTGTAACGTGGATAAAAATGCGGTGGTAGTTAATCTGGATGCCGCAGAGCTTTATGAAGTGCCTTTGATGCTTGAAAAAGAAGGCCTGGCACAATTGGTTTGTGAAAAATTAAAAATGAATTGTGGAGAACCGGATCTTGCGGATTGGAAAGACCTTGTAAAAAAGGCGAAAAATCTTGAAAATAAAATCACCGTTGGTTTAGTCGGAAAATACGTCGAACTCCACGATGCTTATTTGTCCGTCGCTGAAGCATTGCGTCATGCCGGCATTGGCAATAACTCTGAAGTTGTGATTAAGTGGATCCACTCAGAAGATATTAATGAAGAAAATGTTGATCGGATTTTAAAGGATCTTGATGGGATTATTGTTCCCGGCGGTTTTGGCCACCGCGGAGTGGAAGGTAAAATACATGCCATTCAATTTGCCCGTGAAAACAAAATTCCGTTTCTGGGACTTTGCCTGGGACTGCAACTGGCAGTCATTGAATTTGCCCGAAATGTGGCCGGATTAACCGGTGCCCATAGTATTGAGTTAGATCCTGAAACTCCATATCCAGTGATTAACCTCATGGAAGAGCAAAAGAAAATCAGCGATAAGGGTGGAACCATGCGATTAGGCCTTTACCCAGGTGAACTGGCTGAGGGAACAAAAGCTCTGGAAGCCTATGGACAAAAGGAAATCAGCGAACGTCATCGCCATCGCTATGAAGTCAATGATGAATACATTCAAATTCTTGCCGAACATGGTTTGGTTTTCTCGGGGATGTCTCCGGATCGGGTATTGGTAGAAATGATTGAGCTTAAGGATCATCCCTGGTTTGTTGCAACCCAAGCACATCCTGAATTTAAATCACGTCCGAATAAACCGCATCCTCTCTTTCAAAGCTTTGTAAAAGCAGCATTAGCAGGAAAAAATATTTAGAAAAAAAAGTCGGGATCCTAGATCTTGACTTTTTTTATGGATAAAAACACAACATCTATAACTGTGGACAATTGTGGATAACTTTTAAACACCTGTGAATTAGCTCAAAAATTGTGGAGAACATAGGTTTTATCTGTGGATAGTGTGGATAAAGTTGTTAAATGAATAGGAAACCCATGAATAGAGCCAAAGGTTCTCTTAAGATATCCACCAGGGGTTGTTCATAAATTAAATAGTTTTAACCACAGCCTGTGGAAAAGAAAAAGGTCATTGCCAGGAAGTTTCAACGGGGATATAATGAGAGGCATCAATCTTGGCTGATTGAGAATTAAAGATAAAAGGTGAATTAAATGCATAAATATGGTTTTGCCAGAACAGCCTGTGCTGTTCCAAAAATAAAACTGGCAGATTGTCAGTATAACGTTGAAGAAATGATTCGTATGGCGGAAAAAGCCCTGGATCAAGGTGTTGAGGTTTTGCTTTTTCCTGAACTTGGAATCACCGGCTATACCTGTGGTGATTTGTTTTTCCAGCGGGAACTTCAAAATAACGCCATTATTGCTCTGGATCAATTACGTGAGTGGTCGGTGAATAAAAAAATACTTTTGGTAGCAGGAATCCCATTGGTGGTGGGGGGAAGCCTTTACAATTGCGGCGTGGTTCTGAATTCAGGAAAAATTTTGGGGATCGTTCCCAAAACCTTTATTCCTAACAATCAGGAATTTTATGAAAAGCGTTGGTTTGCCTCTTCAAAATCCCTGAACCAGTCTGAAATCACTTTTTTGGGACAAGTGGTACCCATGGGAACGGATTTGCTTTTCCAAAACAGTCACATGAAAGATTTGGTGGTTGCCATTGAAATCTGTGAAGATTTATGGGCTCCTATTCCACCGGGAAGCTATCACGCATTGGCAGGGGCTACCCTTATTCTAAATCCCTCTGCCAGTAATGAGATCGTGGGTAAAAGCGATTATCGTCGGGAACTGATCCGTTCCCAATCCGGGCGATGTAATGCCGGTTATCTCTACACCTCGGCAGGGTTTGGGGAATCAACCACGGATTTGGTTTTTGGCGGACACGCACTTATTTGTGAAATGGGAGTCTTGTTAAAAGAACTGCCTAAGTACAACCTTGGGGATGAACTGCTGGTGGCGGACATTGACATAGAAGCCTTAATTCATGACCGACAAACCCAGCACTGTTTTTCAGATTCAGCCAATTTGATTAAAGACCGGAACTATCGCAGAATTCTCTTTGAGTCCCGGGACTGTCTTGAGTTTCAGCGAGATGTGAATCCCTTTCCCTTTGTTCCAAGTGATCCAAACCGACGCAGTGAACGCTGCGAAGAGATTTTTAATATCCAAACCATGGGTTTGGCCACACGGCTAAAACATATCGGAAATGCACCAATGGTAGTTGGGATTTCCGGGGGACTGGACTCCACCATGGCATTACTGGTCTGTGTCAATGTTTGTGATCGATTTAAGATTCCCAGAGAGAAAATCCATGCGGTAACCATGCCCGGTTTTGGAACCACCGATCGCACCTACGATAACGCAGTGGCGCTCATCAAGGGATTAGGTGCGACATTTCATGAGATTTCCATTGTGGAAGCCTGCGAGGCTCATTTTAAAGATATCGGGCAGTCCATTGATGTGTATGATGTAACCTATGAAAATGCCCAGGCCCGGGAACGAACGCAAATACTCATGGATCTTTCCAATCAGCTTGGGGGAATTGTCATTGGCACCGGCGATCTTTCAGAACTGGCATTGGGATGGGCCACTTATAATGGGGATCATATGTCCATGTACAGCGTCAACGCCAGTGTCCCAAAAACCCTCATTCGATATTTGGTGGAATGGGTGGCTGATCATTCAAAAGAAAATGACATCAAAGAAATACTTTATGATGTATTGGATACACCGGTTTCACCAGAGCTATTACCTCCCGACGATGAAGGGAATATACAGCAGAAAACCGAAGAGGTGGTTGGACCCTATGAACTACATGATTTTTTCACCTACCAAATGGTGCGCTATGGCTTTAGTCCTGAAAAAGTCTATTTTCTGGCACTGAAAGCCTTTGAAGATGTTTATGAAACACCGGAAATTTTGAAGTGGCTGAAACGGTTTTATCGTCGTTTCTTCAGTCAACAGTTTAAAAGGTCCTGCGTGCCGGATGGTCCAAAGGTTGGTTCGGTGTCGTTTTCACCTCGAGGAGACTGGCGAATGCCTTCAGATGCCCATGCTACCCAATGGTTGAACGCCCTTGAAAATATAGAAGCGTAAAAAAGTTTATGAGGGGCAATAAATCAAGCGACAAAAAAAGACAGCTCCTTTGACTAGGTGCTGTCTTTTTTAGTAACAATAAATAAGTCACCGAAAATTCCTGAAAAAGATCTGCAGAATATACCGGTTTAACAAGAGACTCAGTTTTTGTTGGAATAATGCTGAACGAGGACTTCCTGTTTAAAGTTGATAAAATCCAAAATTTCTTTTTTAGCTTCTTCACTTGCCAGAGCATATCCGAAAAGACCCATCAGATCCTTCATTTCTAAAGGTTTAGACAGTTGTTCGGTGGGATCCTGACATCCTTCCAATTTAAGCTTTGCATCGTTTAACGATGTTGGATTGTTGGTGCGACAAAGTAGATAATCAACGGATACATTGAAATAATCTGCAATTTCCATGAGTAATTGATTTTCTGGAAGGTTCTTATCCTTTTCATATTTGGATATAGAACTTTTATTTAAGTCAAAATGTTCGGCAAAATCTTGTTGAGTCATGTCCTTATTAATTCTTAGACTTTTTAATCGTGTTCCAAAAGTTGACATCTGGTGTACCTCCTGTTTTTAAATGAATCTTAAAGTGTAATCAAACCTATTGATGAGATTAACTTTCAATGGTAGTATACACTATTTAGTTACAATGTTACCAGAATTTTATAAATAAATGCCGAACTGGAAATATATTTGCCCTTTATGGGAAGGAAAGTCATAATTTCTTAATAAAAGCCCCGATTTTTCTTAATAAAAGAAAGAATAGTCACGGAGAATTCACAAAAAAAGAAATAATACTCCTTGTGTTTTAGTATTTGTTAGTCTACAATTAGATGTTATATATTCGAGAAAGGATACTAAATGAAATTTACAGAATTAAAGATTGATGAAAAATTGTTGCAAGGTCTCGAAGAGATGGGCTTTGTAGAAATGACCGATATCCAAGAGCAAGCTATTCCACAACTGATGACGGGAGGAGACCTTATTGGTAAATCCCAAACAGGAACAGGGAAAACCGTGGCATTCGCCATACCTGCTATAGAAAAGCTTGATCTTACCATAAAGAAAGTGCAAGTTTTAGTACTTTGCCCAACCAGAGAGTTGGCAGTTCAGGTCTCAGATGAATTTAAAAAGGTACTGAAATACGCTAGAAACATTAAGGTTCTTCCAATATTCGGGGGCGCTTCCATTGAAGGACAAATAAGAGAACTAAAATCAGGAGTGCAAATTGTTGTTGGAACTCCTGGACGTGTGATGGATCATATGCGTCGTAAAACATTAAAACTCAGCGAAGTTTCAATGGTTATTTTAGATGAAGCGGATGAAATGTTAAACATGGGCTTTCGTGAGGATATTGAATTAATCCTCGATGAAATTGAACATGAGATCCAAACCGTATTATTTTCAGCCACCATGCCAAAGGCCATTATGAAGATTGCGGAAACCTACCAGAAGAACCCGGTATTTGTTGAAATTTCTCCCAAAAATATGGTTGCTCCAGGCATTGAACAAAAATATTTCAATATCAGCGATCATCATAAATTTGAGGCATTAACGCGATTACTGGATGTTTACAAACCAAATCGTTCCCTAATATTTTGCAATACAAAAAAATATGTGGATGAAATCACCGATGATTTGAAAAAATTGGGATATTCTGTGGATAAAATCCATGGTGATATGCGACAAATGTCACGTATGGCCGTACTGAAACAGTTCAGCCATGGACAACTCAGAATTCTGGTTGCCACCGATGTTGCAGCCCGAGGCATCGATGTGGATGATATCGATATTGTTTTCAATTATGATGTGCCCGACAATGAAGAATATTATGTCCATCGTATTGGTCGAACCGGACGTGCAGGCAAAAGTGGTATGTCACTAACCCTGGCAAGATCACGAGATCAATTTAAATTAAGAAAAATAACGGATTACACCAAAAAGAGTATCGAACGTGGTTTAATTCCAACCAGTGATGTGATTAACGATATTAAAGTTGCCCATTTCCACGAACGTTTTAAAATTCGTGCGGAAAAAGGAAGTTTGGCTTGTTACGCTGAAATTATTGAGGAATTAAAAGCAAAAGGACATACCGCCGAATCCATTGCGGCAGTGTTACTCCAGGCTCAATTACCTTTATCAGAAGCGGCCGATCTTAATACCGTAGAACGTCGTCCAAGACGTACAGATGCTGGTCCTCGTCGAGATGGCCGTGATAGCCGAGACGCTGGTCGTGGTCGTCGAGACAGCCGAGAAGGCAGTCGCGAAGGGAGCCGAGAAGGCAACCGAGATGGCAACCGGGGCGGAAAACGTATGGGTCCTGAAAAAACAAAACGTCTCTTTATCAGTGTTGGAGAAAAAGACAATGCTCAGAAACGTGATATCCTTGGAGCCATTTGCGGCGAATGTGGGATTCCATCTTCAACCGTAGGAAACATTGATATGTATGATAAGTTTACATTTGTTGATATTGATGAAGATTTCGCAAAAAAAGTTGAAAAGAAATTAAATGGAAAAACGATTAAAGACCACAAGGTTAAAGTTGAAATTTCCAAAAAAAAATAGAAAATAATTAAATAAAACTAATTGGGAGGTGCCATGAGCGAATCGGAAAAAACTCTGTTGAAGAAACAAAACAAAATGGGGGTTGTGCCAATTCCAAGGCTCCTCTTTTCTATGTCATTACCGGCCATTATTTCCATGCTTATTCAGTCCATGTACAATGTGGTGGATAGTATTTTTGTGGCCCATGTAGGGGAAGAAGCACTGACTGCGGTTTCTCTGGCGTTTCCCATCCAAATACTCATTATTTCGTGTTTTGTCGGCATGGGCGTTGGGATTAATTCTTCCATTGCCAGACGTTTGGGTGAAGGTAAAAAAGAAGCGGCGGCCAATGTTGCCGAACATGGATTTATTATTGCGGTGATTCTTTCAGTGGCTCTTGCCATTATTGGGGTCCTTGTTTCCGAGCGATTCATCAGTCTTTTTACCGATAATCCTCTTATTATTTCCCAGGGTCGGGATTATCTGGTGATTGTCACACTTTTCTGCTTCGGCAGCATTATTACCCAAGCCGCTTTTGCCACCCTGCAGGGAAGTGGTGAAATGATCAAACCAATGATCGGCCAAATCATGGGAGCCGTATGCAATATTATTCTAAATCCCATTATGGTTTTTGGTTTGCTGGGTTTTCCGGCTTTAGGGGTAACAGGTTCTGCTATTGCGACCGTGACCGGACAAATTATTGGAATGATTTATATGCTGGTTGTTGTCTTTAAGGGCAAAAGGAATTTGCTCAAACTCAACTTCAAAGTTTTCCATTATCGTACTGAAATCATTAAGGACATCATTGTGGTCGGTTTACCGGCAGCGGTGATGCAAGGCTTGGGCTCAGTCATGATCACAGGCTATAACCTGATTTTGGCAACGTTCGGCATGTCCGCTGTGGCGGTTTTTGGCGTTTATTTTAAACTTCAATCCTTTATATTTATGCCGATTTTTGGTTTGGGTCAGGGAGCAATGCCAATTTTCGGATATAATTTTGGAGCGAAGAATGAAGAACGTTTTAAGCAAACCCTCAAGGTTGCCATCGGTGCGGCTTTAGGAATCATGAGTATCGGAACCATTCTGTTTTGGGTATTTTCCGCACAGATATTGATTCCTTTTAATGCCTCGCCTGAAATGACCGCTATTGGTATTCATTGCCTGAGAAGTATTAGCATCGCGTTTCCCATTGCCGGGATATCCATTATGATCAGCGTAAGCTTTCAGGCCATTGGTAAAGCCTATGTCAGTATGATTGCTTCCTTTATCCGTCAAATGATTGTGCTTTTGCCGAGTTCCTATATATTGGCAAAAATAGGCGGTCTGGATTTGGTATGGTACGGATTTATTATTTCTGAAATAGTGTGTATTGCCTATGAAATATTCATGTATCAACGATTCAAGCATCAGATTTTTGAAACCTGGAAACCACTTCCGGTACTCTCATAAAAGAAATAAAAAAGATCCAAAGCAAAAAGTTTGCTTTGGATCTTTTTTAATGCAAATGCATCGGTTTTTCGTGATCCTCATTTATCTGATCATGTGCTTCAGATTGAACACGTTTTTTCTATGATCCTGGGCCAACCAACAATAAAAAATTAACCTTGCAATTTAGGGTTTTTGGCATTAATAATGGCGATGCCTTTTATCATCAATGCTTCCAGGCGTAGGGGTTCGCCACTGAGATATAGATACCCCAGTAAGGCTTCAAAGCCTGTGGCATAGCAATAATCCGAGGCATTGGCATTTTTAGGTACCTGGGAGTGGGTGTTGCGTCCTCGTTTAACGATACGAAGTTCATTCTCAGTTAGCTCGGGAATAAGGGTATGGATGATCTGAGCCTGGGCACTGGCCCTTACGTAGGAGATCGAGGCTTTGGTCATGAGATTGACATCTTGCTGGCCACAGCCAATTAAATATTTGCGAATGGCATCAGAGAAAATACCATCTCCAATATAGGCCAGCGCCAGTGGACTCATGGCTTTTGCCTGGGTTTGGGTAAACTTTTTTTTCAGAGCTTCACTAATGGAAGCTCTGCTTATTGGGCTCTCTTCCATTTAACACCTTCCCGGGTATCTTCTAAAACAATCCCCTTGGCAAGGAGTTCGTCCCTGATCTCATCGGATTTTTTAAAATCTTTGGCTTTTCTGGCAGCTTGGCGCTGCGCAATCAGATCTTCAATTTCAGACGCTAAATTGGTTTCCTTATCTTTAACAGCCAGTCCCAATACCCCAGTGAGCTCAGCAAAAAGTTTTTGGCCTGCCATGATGGCCTCCTTTGAAGAATTTTGGTCAAGGTTGGAATTAAGATCCCGAACTAATTCGAAAATACTGGCAATGGCATCGGCCGTATTAATGTCATCTTCCATGGCCGTCATAAAAGCAGTGTTATAAGCCTCCAGAGAGGTGATCCAGGTTTCTTCTTCTTTGGAAGCCTCATTGGTTGTGGCATTGGTTAAAAGAAATGCCATCTGATATTTGGCGGTATAGAAACGATCCAGTGCGGTTGAAGCCTGTTGCAAAAGTTCCTCACTGAAATTTACCGGGCTCCGGTAGTGTGCCATGAGCAAAAACATCCGAACCACTTCGAGGTCGAAGCTTTTGGCAATATCTCTGACCGTAAAAAAGTTTCCCTTGGATTTTGACATTTTTTCATTATTAATATTAATATAGCCGTTATGTACCCAGTAGTTGGCAAAGGGTTTGCCACAGGCGCCTTCAGATTGGGCGATTTCATTTTCGTGGTGGGGGAAAATAAGATCCTGTCCGCCGCCATGAATATCAATGGTTTCGCCTAAATGTTTTTTTGACATGGCGGAACACTCAATATGCCAGCCAGGACGGCCTTGTCCCCAGGGGCTTTCCCAAAAGGGCTCACCTTCCTTTTTCTTTTTCCAGAGAGCAAAATCCAGGGGACTTTGTTTTTCATCATTAATAACAACACGGGCACCGGACTTTAAATCGTCAATGGATTGTTTTGACAGCTTTCCATAATCCTTAAAATTGTCTACATGATAATAAACATTGCCATCGACGTTATAGGCAAGACCTTTTTCCTCAAGCGTTTTAATCATGTCAATGATCTCAGTCATATGTTCGCTCACTTTGGGATGAACATTGGCGCGCTTGATCCCAAGGGCATCCGCATCGGTAAAATATTCCTGAATATATTTTTCCGAGACTTCCTGAGGGGAAATACCCTCTTCATGGCTGCGGTTGATAATTTTGTCATCCACATCGGTGAAGTTTTGGATAAAGGTGACTTCATAGCCTGAGTATTCTAAAAACCGGCGTAGTACGTCAAAAACGATGAAGGGACGCGCATTGCCAATATGGAAATAGTTGTAAACCGTGGGGCCACAGGAGTACATTCGCACCTTGCCGGCCTCAATGGGAATAAAGGTTTCTTTTTGCTGGGTAATGGTATTATATAATTTCATGTATTTGAACCTTTCAATTTATTTATTTATCCGAATATGGTATGATATTACATTATACACTAAAGATAAGATTAAGTGTCAATGGATAAAATTTTTTTAGAAAGAAAATTTCTGTCATTTTAAGAAATTAATGAGGATGATTAATGGAAGAAAGCATGAAAAGACATGTGCTAGCCCAGGCAATACTATCTCTTGAAACCGAAGAAGAATGCAATTTGCTCCTGGAAGATATCTGCACCATTAAAGAAATTGAGGATATGGCGCATCGTTTTGAAATTGCCTTTTTATTATCTCGGGGAAAAACCTTTATTGATGTCGAAAAAATCACAGGGGCAAGTTCCGCAACCATTAGCCGAGTGAACCGTTGTTTGAAACATGGCAAAGGCTATCGTCATGTTATTGAAAAAATGAAAACCAATGACACATTAAAATAATCTTATTTTAAATTTAAAAATAAAAGGAGTTGAGTGTAGTGATGAAAGCTGTGAAGAAGTCAAAAAAATTGGACAACGTTTGTTATGATATTAGAGGACCGGTGGTTGACGAGGCGGATCGCATGGAACGTCAGGGCATTGATATTATTATGCTCAATACAGGCAATACAGCACCCTTTAATTTAAATGCCCCGGATGAAATTATCCACGACATTAAATATAACATGATAAGCGCTGAAGGATATTGTAATTCCCAGGGGATTTTTTCCGCCCGTAAGGCCGTTGTTCAGCATTATCAAACCAAAGGAATTATGGATCTCACCGTGGACGATGTGTTTTTAGGCAACGGTGTCAGCGAATTAATTTTGTTCTGTATGCAGGCCCTTTTAGATAATGGGGATGAAGTTTTAGTACCATCCCCAGACTATCCTTTGTGGTCAGCTGCTGTGAATTTGTCAGGAGGAACAGCTGTTTATTATACCTGTGATGAAGAATCCAACTGGTATCCGGACCTTGAAGATATGAAAAGTAAAATTAACTCAAATACCAAAGGAATTGTTGTCATTAACCCCAATAATCCCACCGGAGCTCTTTACCCCAAAGAAATCTTAGAAGGCATTGTGAAATTGGCGGTTGAAAACAATCTGATTATTTATGCAGATGAAATTTACGACCGGATTCTCTATGATGAAGCAGTCCATATACCCATGGCAACCCTTACGGATGAAGTCCTTGTTGTAACCCTGAATGGTTTGTCAAAATCCCATCGAATTCCGGGATTCAGAGTGGGTTGGATGATTTTAACCGGGAATAAGACCGCAGCAAAAGATTATATCGAAGGGATTAAAATGCTTTCGAACATGCGAATGTGTTCCAATGTTCCGGGCCAGCATGCCATCCAGACATCACTGGGAGGTTACCAGAGTATGAATGATTTACTGGTACCCGGAGGACGCCTCTATGAACAACGAAAAATTGTTTATGAACGGGTTAACGCCATCCCGGGGTTATCCTGTACCAAGCCAGAAGCCGCATTTTATGTTTTCCCTAAAATAGATATTAAGCGATTTAATATTACCAGTGACGTTCAATTTGCTCTTGATTTCTTAAAAGAAGAACATGTCCTCATGGTTCAGGGATCAGGATTTAACTGGCAACAGCCGGATCACTTTAGAATTGTATTTTTACCCCACCCTGAAGATTTAATCGAAACCATGGATCGGTTAGAACGGTTTATGAGTACCTATCATCAGAAATAATATAGAACGGAAAAAAGAATGAAAAAACATTTATTGAGAGATAAAAAGAAGGGCGTATTGGCAGGAGTTTGTGCGGGTTTAGGTGAATATTGCAACATATCACCCTGGATATTCAGGGTATTGTTTGTTTTGCCGGTGTTACCCTTTGTTTTCAACTTTATAAGCGGAGTTGTGAGCATTGCTTTTTATATTGTTCTGGCGTTTGTTATTCCAGATAAACTGCGCATTGATGAAAAAGAAGTCGTTGAGGTGGATTACGAAATCATCGATGAGGCTGAGAATACTGACGAAACTGAAAATGCCGAAGAGTCTGATGAGACTAAAAATAATAACGAAACTAAAGAGTTTAGTGATCATGCCAAAGAAAAGGGTGAGCATTAATGGTTTCCATAACAATGAAAACCAAATCCAGTGGAGAAACTTTTGATATTGCGAAAAGATTAGGTCAAGCTTTGACCTTTCCACTGGTTATATTTTTGCACGGGGGCATGGGAATGGGTAAAACCATTTTTTCCAAAGGTTTTGTCGAAGGATTAGGGCTTGAGGATGAAGTCACCAGCCCAACCTATACCATTGTCAATGAATATGGAGACCCTCCCAGGGTTTTTCATTTTGATCTCTATCGCCTTTGTGATAAGAATGATCTCTATGAAATGGGTTTTGAAGATTATCTCAATCAGGGAGCAACCCTTCTTTTAGAATGGCCGGATCTGGCATTTGACTATGATCTGGAGCCTAAACTTGAGATCACATTAAAATCCAATCTGGATTTTCCGGATGAAAGAGAAATTGTTCTCGAAACAACTCATCCTGAAATTATGCGACTCCTAAAAAAAATCTAAGGTGGTAAGATTATGGAAAAACTTTTTACCAGCGTGATAATTCCCGCAGCGGGACAGGGACAACGCATGAATGCTCCAATTAATAAACAATATTTAACCATCCATGGAAAACCTATTTTGGCCTACACCCTGGATGTTTTTGAGAAGTGTTCCCTGATCAAAGAAATTATTCTTGTGATAAACAAAGACGAGTTTAAAATTTGCCACCAGCAGGTGTTAAGGCCCTATCGATACACAAAGGTTAAACTGGTTGAAGGCGGAAGTACCAGACAACAGTCAGTTTATGAAGGACTGAAAGCCGTGAACCCGAAAACAGACATTGTGATGATCCACGATGGAGCACGACCGATTATCCAGGAATCCGTGATTATTAAGAGCATTTACGAAACCATGGAGCATAAAGCCACGGTAGTGGGTGTGCCGGCAAAGAATACCATTAAGGTCATTAATGCTGACGGCTTTGTGGAATATACCCCTAACCGGGATTACCTGGTAGAAATTCAAACCCCTCAGACCTTTGAATATCAGCTATTGCGAAGGGCTCATGAAAATGCCATTGACGAAGATGTTGAAGGCACGGATGATGCTTTTTTAGTCGAAAGACTGGGTTGTGCGGTTAAGATTGTCACCGGACATTATTCAAATATCAAAATCACCACCCCGGAAGATTTGATTATTGCAGAATCCATTATTAAGCAACTTGAAAAAACAATCGTTGGGGAAATAAAAATTAAAAGATAATTAAATAAAAGAAAGAATGAAGCGGAAATAATGGATAATAGCATTGTTTTTCGCTTCATTCTTTCTTTATGCCGGAAAAAACGATATAATGAGATTGGTGTTTACACCATCCATGATATCATTATGAAAATGTGGAGGAAGCGATGATTGAATTACCAGAAAAGATATTATTAAGAATGTATTATAAAATGAATCAAGCCCGTTTTTTTGAAGAAAAAGTGGATGATCTCTTTACCAAAGGACTGGTCCACGGAACAACCCATTTGTCCATTGGACAGGAAGCCACTGGAGTGGCTTCCTGTATGGCCCTGGAAAAGGGAGATTTAGTGTCCTTAACCCATCGCGGTCATTCCCAGGCCATTGGGTTTGGTCTGGATGTTAATTTGATGATGGCGGAAATTTTAGGAAAAGCCAATGGCTATTGTAAAGGAAAAGGCGGATCCATGCACATTGCCGATGTCAGAAACGGCAATCTTGGTGCTAACGGAGTGGTTGGCGGAGGCTTTAACCTTTCCTGTGGCGCAGCATTGACCCAGAAATATAAAAAAACCGGAAAAGTAGTGTTGTGCTTTGCCGGGGATGGGGCGACTAATGAAGGAAGCTTTCATGAATCCTTAAATTTGGCCTCCATATGGAAACTGCCCATTGTTTTTTTAATTGAAAACAATCTTTATGGGATGTCAACACCAGTTGCAAAGCATATGAATATCGAAAACATTTCAGATCGAAGTGCAAGTTATGATATGCCGGGATTGACCATTGACGGAAATGATCCTCTTGAGGTTTACAATATCCTCTTAAAAGCGCTCCGCTATGCCAGAGCAGGTCGGGGACCGGTGCTCATTGAAGCCAAAACCTACCGTTACAGCGGACATTCTAAAAGTGATGCCCAGGACTACCGAACCAGGGAAGAAGTTGAGGAATGGCAGAAAAGAGATCCCATCCTCAAAATGAAAAATTATTTAAAGGATAATAAAGTATTTACAGATAAGCAAATACTAACCATGGAAGAGGAAGCCAAAGATTCCATTGAAAATGCTTTGGAATTTGCCATGGAAAGTCCGGAACCGGAAATAACAGCCGTTTTAGATGATGTATACGCATGAGAGGTTAGAGAATGAATAATAATGAAATACAGAATATGACCTATCGAGAAGCGATACGATTGGGAATGATCGAGGAAATGCAACGTGATGACAACGTCATTTTTATGGGTGAAGATATTGGCGTCTACGGCGGCGCTTTTGGTCTATCCCAGGGTATGCTTGAGGAATTTGGGGAAGAACGTATTTTGGATACCCCTATTTCTGAAGCTGCCATTGTCGGAACCGCTGTGGGAGCCGCAACCACGGGACTTCGCCCAATTTGTGAAATAATGTTTATGGATTTTGTGACCTTTGCCATGGACGCTCTGGTTAATCAGGGCGCCAAGATGCGCTATATGTTTGGCGGACAAACCCAGGTTCCCATGGTGTTGCGTTTGCCGGCAGGATCAGGCACGGGAGCAGCTGCCCAGCACAGTCAGAGCCTTGAAGCCTGGCTTTGTCATGTACCGGGGTTAAAGGTGGTCACCCCATCAACTCCGGCCCAGGCCAAGGGTCTAATTAAGGCAGCCATTCGCGATAATAACCCGGTTTGTTTTATTGAACACAAACTTTTATATAGCACCGAGGGTGAGGTACCTTTGGATGAGGATTTCATTGTGGAAATCGAAAAAACAATGACAGAACGCCCAGGAAAAGATGTGACGATTGTTACCTATGGCACACTTTTACCAAAGGCCATGGAAGCGGCAGCCTTTTTAGCAGAAGAAGGCATCGAAGTGGAAATCCTTAATCCCATCACCCTTTACCCCATGGATATGAAACCCATTGTGGATTCAGTGATCAAAACAGGGAGGGTGATTGTGGCCCATGAAGCTGCTAAAACAGGCGGCCTTGGTGGCGAGATTGTGGCTCGCATAGCCGAAAGCGAAGCCTTTGACTATCTCAATGCACCAATGATCCGACTGGCCGGGCTGGATGTGCCCATTCCCTATAATAAAGAACTTGAGGCAGCGGTGATTCCTCAAAAAAGCGATTTTATTCGTGCGGTATACCGTTTACTTGATCATGAATAGGGAGTAAGAGAGAATATGGCAGCAGAAATAATATTACCGCAATTAGAGTTGGAAGCAACTGAAGAAAAAATGGCTGATGGCCTAAAACCTGAATCCATGGAAGAACTTCGGACAAAACGGGAAACCGATGAGGGATTGGAGAAAGTCAGAGCCACGCCGTCAGCCAGGCGTCTGGCAAAACAGCATCATATTATTATTGAAAATATTGTTGGAACCGGTCCCAGGGGACGTATTCGGATTGAAGATGTCCAGTCGGTATTAGAAGCCCAGCCAATCACCACAGGATCACTGGAGCCGGTGGTGATTCATACAGAATTAGAAGAAATCCCGGGAAATCCTGAAAATTATCTGGGGGGCCACAAACCAAAAGAAAGTTTTGCAAAGCGGGTTCCAGCCATAGCAAAGATCATGTCGATGGTTGATGATTTAGATCTGAAACCTCGATTGGATACCCGCGGGCCTGATGGACGGGTGGTTCCAGGAGAACTCGGTTCGATTAAACGTTTCAAGGAAAATGAGGACAATTTTACCGGAGATTATGGTGAATATGTTAAAGTCCTTCCCAAACGGGTGGAAGCAGTAGCAGAGGTCATTAATATTGAACAGACAAGCCCGGAAATTATCCCCAATCCAGCATTGAATTTTGTGACCTTTGTAGAAGAAGCAGAACAAATGGTCAAAAGTCATTTAGAAAATGCGGTCATGACGCTCACAACGGAAATTGATATGACGGAGGTAAAAGATCTCAGAAAAAAAATTGCCCCAAAAATTGAAGATCAGACTAAATGCCGTTGCACCTTTACGGATTTTCTGTTAATGGCGGTTTCAAGATCTTTAATCAAGCATCCTGAAATTAACAGCAGTCTTAGCAATGGCAAAATCATTGCACATTCCTATGTTCATATGGGCTTAGCCATGGGTATGGAAGATGGACTGATTATACCGATTATTAAAAATACCCAGGCAATGAACTTTGTTGAAATAGTGAAAAATCGGGCAGAAACATTAAAATCCGTTAAAAACAGCTGCTTTATTGAAGAAGATCCTGGTAGTACCTTTACGGTAACGAATTTGGGAATGGTTGGCATTCTTGAGTTTACTGCTATCATCAATGAACCCAACAGTGCCATTCTCAGTGTGGGCGAAGTGGTTTCCCGGATGCGATTGTATCAGGGAGAACCGATGATGCGGTCGGTCATGAAGATCAGCTTAAACCTGGATCATCGTGTAGCCGATGGTTTAACAGGTGCACGGTTTTTACAGGATGTGAAGTCAGACATGGAAAATCCATCCCTGCTGCTCTTTTAAAAAGCGAAAAGCTTAAATAAAGGAAAAGATAACGTTATCAAAGAAAAAATCATTGTCACCTCTAAGGTAGATATGTTAGACTTAAATAAATAATAAAAGATTACATAATACAAAGGAAGCAGATAAAAAGCAACCGCCGATTGTCTGCTTTTTTGTATCTTAACAAAGCTGAAAATTGAGAGGAGATACCAAGGTTGAAGAAAATATTAAAGGAAGGCATCACCTTTGATGATGTGCTATTGATTCCGGGAAAGTCGGAAGTTTTACCTGGTGATGTAAACACCAGCACCCGCTTAACGAATAAAATTTTATTGAATATCCCGATTATGAGTGCCGGAATGGATACCGTCACTGAAGGTCGTTTAGCCATTGCCATAGCAAGAGAAGGCGGCATTGGAATTATTCATAAAAATATGACCATTGAAGAGCAGGCGTTTGAAGTTGATATGGTAAAACGCTCAGAAAATGGTGTGATTGTAGACCCCTTTTTCCTATCACCAGAGCATTGTATTGGAGATGCACTTGAGCTTATGTCCCGGTACCGTATTTCCGGAGTTCCGATCACAGAAGAAGGCAAATTGGTTGGGATTATAACCAACCGTGATCTCCGTTTTGAAAAAGATCCTGATAAAAAGATCAAGGAAGCCATGACCAGGGAAAACCTCGTAACAGCAGAAGAAGGCACAACTCTTGAAAAAGCCGAGGCGATTCTTAAAGAACATAAAATAGAAAAACTTCCCATTGTTGATGGGGATAACTACCTTAAGGGACTCATTACCATTAAGGATATTGAAAAAAGAATTAAATATCCTAACGCCGCCAAGGATTACCGAGGTCGCCTTATCGTTGGCGGTGCCGTCGGGATCACCAGCAATACCCTGGAACGGGTGGATGCTCTCATCAAAGCCCAGGCTGATGTTATTGTGGTAGACACTGCCCATGGACACTCCATTGGGGTGGTGAAAACTGTCAAAGAAATCAAAGATAAATATCCTGAGGTTCAGCTCATTGTTGGGAACATTGCCACCGGTGGTGCCGCCAGAGATTTGATTGAAGCAGGTGCGGATGCCCTTAAAGTCGGCATCGGACCAGGTTCTATCTGTACCACCCGTGTGGTCGCAGGCATTGGAGTACCGCAGATCACAGCTATTATGGATGTGGCTGAGGTTGCTAAAGAATATAATATTCCTATTATCGCCGATGGCGGAATCAAGTACTCGGGTGACGTGGTGAAAGCCATTGGCGCCGGAGCCGATGTTGTTATGATCGGCAGTCTTTTTGCAGGTACCGACGAAAGTCCTGGAGAAACCATAATTTACCAGGGCAGAAGCTTTAAAACCTATCGTGGTATGGGTTCCCTGGGTGCCATGAAAGATGGCAGCTCAGACCGTTACTTCCAGGAAGGTCAGAAAAAGTTAGTGCCCGAAGGCGTTGAAGGCAAGGTCCCCTATAAAGGTTCACTGGCTGACACTGTCTATCAATTGGTTGGCGGATTACGTTCCGGTATGGGCTATTGCGGAACAGCAACCATTAAAGCATTGCGTGAAGACTCTCAATTCATAAAGATTACCAGTGCGGGACTCATCGAAAGTCATCCCCACGATATTTCCATTACCAAAGAATCACCGAACTATAATAGTGCACAGTTCTAAGGGAGAATCCATGATAAAAAAGAAATATGAAGAAGAAGTGATCCTTATTGTAGATTTCGGAGCACAATACAATCAGCTTATTGCAAGACGTGTCCGAGAAGCCAGGGTTTTCTCAGAAGTGGTTCCCTATGATATCACTTTGGAAGAAATCCGACAGAAAAATCCAAAAGGGATTATTTTCACAGGAGGTCCTTCCAGTGTTCACGAACCCGGTGCACCCCAATGTGATCCCGGAATTTATGATATGGGCATTCCCATATTAGGAATCTGTTACGGTGCCCAGTTAATGGCTGAACAATTAAAGGGCAGCACGAATACCGCAAAGATTGCTGAATATGGTAAAAAAGCTTTGAAATTCGAGAAAAACAGTGTTCTTTTTAAAGACATTGCCGATGAATCAACCTGTTGGATGAGTCATACAAACTATATTGATAAGATTCCCGAAGGTTTTACCATTACCGCCACCACAGAAACCTGTCCCACCGGAGCCATCGAATGTCACGAACGCAAGCTTTATGCTGTTCAATTTCATCCAGAGGTGGAACATACTCAATATGGAAAAGAGATCATCAATAATTTTATCTATGAAGTCTGTGGCTGTGAAGGTCTTTGGACCATGGGAAATTTTGCGGATGAACAAATTGCGGCTATTAAAGAACAGGTTGGCGATCAAAGGGTTCTTTGTGCTTTAAGCGGAGGGGTTGACTCTTCGGTTGCGGCCACTCTGGTGTATAAAGCCATTGGAGATCAGCTCACCTGTATTTTTGTGGATCATGGTTTACTGCGAAAAGACGAAGGTGATCAGGTCGAAGCGATTTTCAAAAATCGCTTCAATATGAATTTCATCCGTGTGAACTGCGCAGAACGCTTCCTTAACAAATTAGCTGGGGTTAGTGATCCGGAAGAAAAACGTAAAATCATCGGTACCGAATTTATTCGGGTGTTTGAAGAAGAGTCCAGTAAACTCAACGATATCCATTATCTTCTCCAGGGTACCATTTATCCCGACGTCATTGAAAGTGGCAATAAAAACGCAGCGGTAATCAAAAGTCATCACAATGTTGGCGGCCTTCCTGACGATGTGGATTTTGAACTTATTGAGCCACTGAGAAATCTCTTTAAGGATGAAGTTCGGGCAGTTGGTGAAGAAATCGGACTTGATCATGATTTGGTTTGGCGTCAACCCTTCCCGGGGCCAGGCCTCGCTATTCGTGTTATGGGCGATGTTACCAGTGAAAAGCTTGAGATTCTACGTGAAGCGGATTACGTTTTCAGAGATGAAATTGCAAAAGCCCGTTTGGATCAGGAAATATGGCAATACTTTGCCGTGCTTCCAGGTAACCGAAGCGTCGGGGTGATGGGGGATGAACGAACCTATGATTATACCATTGGTCTAAGAGCCGTTACCTCGGTAGACGGTATGACCTCGGATTGGGCCAGAATCCCCTATGATGTCTTGGAAAAAATTTCAACACGCATCGTTAACGAAGTGAAACACGTGAGTCGGATTGTGTATGATATTACCAGTAAACCACCTTCTACGATTGAGTGGGAATAAAAACGGCCCTGCAAACCCTCATTTAAAGGGATTTGCAGGGCCGTTTTTTGGCTATGGCTCTAATTTGGCTTTCCGAAGTGAACGCCTGACAAGGCTCAGATATAAAGACCCTGTATTCTATTCGATGGAAATGGAATGGCTACAGGAGATGATGGGGATATAAACAATGCCTGGGTTAATTGCCCGGGCTTTTTCATATCCTGATTCAAATAAGATAAAGTATACAGGGCTACTTTCTGGTGGATCTTCATATATTTTGGCAAACTGTGATATTATACTACAATGGATGTTGAATAACAATCTTTTATAAAAAAAAGCCTTGGCACAAAGTATTTTTTGGTATAGAATGAGTATCAACTTAA
>JAENWK010000093.1 GCA_016650045.1 Eubacteriaceae bacterium
ATAGCGGCATCCATGCTCAGTGCAGACTTTGCCAATCTTGAAAGAGATTTAAAAAAGGTTGAGGAAAGCGGAGCAGATCTCCTCCATCTGGATATTATGGATGGCCATTTTGTCCCAAATATTACCATCGGTCCTGATCAGGTCGCCCAGCTTCGAAAAACCACAACCCTGCCATTTGATGTTCATTTAATGATTAGTGAGCCGCTGAAGTATATTAATCAATTTGCAGAGGCAGGCGCCGACATCATTACGGTTCATGCAGAATCTCAAGGGGATATTCAGGATTGTATCGATGCCATTGTGGCAAAAGGCGTAAAGCCAGGGCTTGTTTTATCACCGGATACACCAGTAACTCTATTAGAACCATATATTGATCAAATCAATATGATATTGTTAATGTCTGTGCATCCGGGTTTTGGAGGACAAAGCTACATTCCTCAAACTACCAAAAAAATAAAAGCCTGTCGAAAAATGATTAATAATCGCTGCATTGATCTGGAAGTTGATGGTGGGGTGAATTTTAAAACACTTAAAGAAATAGTTGATGCAGGGGCCAATGTTTTAGTTTCAGGTTCCTGTCTTTTTAAAGGCAACATGAAAGAAAATGTTAGCTATTTTAGAAAAATTATTACAGGATAAAGATCTAAACTTTGAATTGGAGGAAATTTAATGAAACTTGTTTTAGTTGCATGTGGAACAGCCCTGGCAACCTCCACGGTGGTGGCAAAAAAAATCGAAACAATTGCGAAAGAACATGGCATTGAATGTCGAACCATACAGGCCAAAGCCTCTGAGGCATTTAAGAAATCAAAGGAGCTTCACCCGGATGCCATTGTCTGTACCTGTCAGCTGGAAGGCCCATCAGATATTCCCATCATCAATGGTCGAGCTTTTCTCACAGGAATTAAAGTTCAAAGCACCATCGATGAATTAATTGAGATTTTAAAAAAATAGAGTGAAAGAATAAGATTCGATGAGTTCAAACTATTCCAAGCATAAACGAAACTACCATACCGATATGGTGGTAACAGAAAACTACAATAAGGATATGCCGCATAAACTGATGAGATTCAAGTGCTTCTTCATTTAATAGGACTTGTTTTATCAAAAAAACATAAAACACAGAAAGTTTATTGTTTTGAAATTATTAGTACACATTTAAATGATAAAATGTTAAACTATAGATATTGGTGAATTGGAATAAATATATTAGATATGTAGCTAAGATAAAGGGGTGATAACATGGCTATAATAAATGTTATAAAATTCAATGGAATATTAAACCGAGATTGGTTAGTTTACAGATTCCCAGGGGACAGTTTTGTTTTTGGAACACAGCTTATTGTTGGGGAGGGTCAAGTCGCAGTTTTTGTAAAAGGTGGTAAAGCCTTAGATTATTTTTTGCCAGGTACATACTCACTTGATACTCAAAATATTCCTATTTTGCAATCTATCATTAATATCCCTTTTGGGGGTAGAACTCCTTTTACAGCAGAAGTTATTTTCATTAACAAAACTGCAAAATTAGACGTTTTATGGGGAACTTCTGATCCTATTACATTGATTGATCCTAAATATGCAGTTAAATTAAGAGTCCGAGCCTTTGGCCAATTTGCGATTAAGATTACCGATTACCGTGTTTTTTTAACTGAGCTAATAGGTGCTTTGGGCGATGGGCAAATTGTAAAATATGATGTTGTTATTAAATATTTTAAAGGCGTTATCGTATCAAAGGTAAAGACGATAATTGCAGACATTGTGATTAATCAAAAAATTTCTGTGTTGGAAATAACGCCACATTTGGATGATATATCTATTGTTGCGAAGAAACAAATTTATTCAGAATTTGAACGCTTTGGAATAGACATTGTTAATTTTTGCATTTCATCAATTAATTTTCCAGATGAGGACTTTGCTATAATCAATAAAATACTTGGAGAAAAGGCAGCTTTTGACATTATCGGAGATAATCGTTACAATGTTAAGCGATCCTTCGATGTGATGGAATCAGCAGCTGGAAATGAAGGTGGCGGTAATTTAGCTACCGCAGGTATTGGAATTGGTTTAGGTGCTGGAGCCGGATTAGCCGTGGGTAATTCTTTTGCAGCCTCTGCCGGTAACATTATAAAACCAACAGAAAAGGCGAAAACCTGCAGAAAGTGTGGGAAATTTAATGAAGAAGACATGAAATTTTGTTCGAATTGTGGAGATAAACTTGCTACTTCTAAAATCGAGTGTTATTCCTGCCAAACTCTAATAGATGATAATGTGAAATTTTGTCCTGGCTGTGGTAACTCAATGCAGAAAAAAGTATGTGAAACGTGTAATACAGCGAATTTGCCCGGAATGAAGTTCTGTTCTGAATGTGGCACTAAATTGGAGGCGTAAACGTGGACAAAAGCAATTCAACTCTACCGAGGATATTGGTGCTTTTAGGATGTGTTATTTTTGATATTGCAATAATTATGGCTTATTTTGCAGTATTTGGTTTATTTTTTCTTATTGCCCCTGCTAAATCAATGATAATACTTTTTGTTATACTCCTAAGTCTTTTTGTTCTCAATGGTGTACTTGTTTTACCAAGCAAGTTATTTAAAAGCCTGGGAATATCATATACAAATTCTATCGTAACCGTCCTTTTACTATATGTCATTGTATCTAATGTCTTTACAATTATATTAATACCTGAAGGTATTATTTCGTATATCGTTTGGGAATTAATTGTTTTAGCTGCCTTTTTCATTATAATTTCCGTCATTGCAAGATTCTCAAAAATGATAGTAAATGATAGTGCAAAGAATGAAAAGGAAAAATCAGAGTATACTTCAATGAGGATACAATTATTAGAAATTGAAAAAATCCTTATTGCTAAGGTTGACCAGGTGCATTACCTTGATATTTTTAAATCCATGAAAGAACGCATTGACGCATCAACTCCGTTTGGAAGAATAAGTGATAATAATGAAATTTTACAAATAGAGAATCAAATAAAAAGCAATTTATCAGCTTTGAAATCAAGTTTAGAGGGTAGGTCAACTGATATAAATTTGATTGAAATGCAGGAGCTAATTGAGAACACACAAAGATTAGTTATGAATCGAGAAATATTAAATAGAGGAGTGAATTAAATGAGTGAAAAAAAATGTCCATCTTGTGGAGCGTCAATTGATTTGAATTCAACTGAATGTAAGTACTGTGGTGAAGCTATAGTAGGTGCTTCCCCCCAGCAAAACCAAAATGCGCAATCGCAGCCACAACCTATATATACAAAAGAAGAAAATACATATACTGGTTTTGAATATTTAAAACCATATTATCAAGAACAATTTCAAAGGATAAAAGGAAGTAATAATCAATTTAAAGGAAAATGGAATTGGTGTGCATTCTTTTTTTCATGGATTTGGGGCTTAACTAAAGGATTATGGGGAGCATCATTAGCAACTGTAGGAATTGTTATCGTAGCAGGATTTATAGATTCATCTCTATCCAGTATTGTTGGTTTGGGCCTTTCAGTATTTTGGGGTTTAAGAGGGAATTATTATTATTATAATTTAGTAACTACAAAGAAACAATTCCCAAGATCCTAGAGAAAGTAAATATGTAATAATTAAGTAAAATGAGAAATATAATTGAGATAAACACGCACCAGTAGAAACTTCTTAATTTTTACTTGTTGACCTATTAACATATATTTAAATTTTGAGAAAGCGGAGTTACTTCCAAGTGCCAGACGCAGTTGTTTCGCTACATTCACTTTTTTATTGGAAAAGAGGTTCAATACTGCGGGGTTGTTGAGAGTGTAAAAAATAAGACGTAGAATATAATAGAAAAAATGATAACCCACTAAGACTATGATGGTTTAGTGGGTTATCGTGTTTTTTTGAACGTAGACAAGGTTAGGTACGCTCATTTTCAGTTTTTAATTCTAAAATTGGATATGTCAATTCGGTGACTATTCATAAGCTGTTATTAAAATAAAATCATTTTAAACCCAGGGATGAAACAATTTCATCAATGCCCGTCAAAATATGGTCAGGACGAAAAGGAAAATCATCCACTGTCTTAAGACTGGACACGCCGCTGAGAACCAAAAATGTGGTCAAACCAGATTCGATGCCGGCAATGATATCCGTATCCATGCGATCTCCAATAATGGCGGCATCGGCACTATGAACACCTAGGCGTTTTATGCCGGTACGCATCATTAAAGGGTTTGGCTTTCCAACGTAATAGGCTGCTTTCCCTGTGGCAAGTTCAATGGGGGCCACAAACGCACGACAGGCAGGGATAATCCCTTCCTCGTCAGGGCCTGTTAAATCTGGGTTAGTGCCAATGAGTTTGGCACCTTTTTGGATCAGTCGTACAGACTTTAAAATATTAGCGTAATTATAATTCTGTGTTTCCCCAACAATGACATAATCGGGATTTACATCATTCATGGTAATGCCCGCATCATACAGGGCATTCATCAGTCCAGGGTCACCAATCACATAGGCAGAGCCTCCGGGGCATTGATCTTTTATAAATTTAGCAGTGGCTAAAGCACTGGTATAAAAATGACTTTCATCAATTTCCAAACCAAGGCGATTGAGTTTTTCCTTTAATTCAATGGGAGAACGGGCACTGGAATTGGTTAAAAAAAGGAAGTTTTTATCTTCAGCATAAAGCCAGTTCACAAATTCGATGACTCCCGGCAAAAGTCGGTTGCCGTGGTAGATCACACCATCCATGTCACAGAGAAAGCCTTTTTTAGACTTGAGTATTTCAATTAATTGTTCGTTCATTTTAAACCTCCAAGATTATTATTTTCAATAATTTAAACCTTATTGTATACTATTAAAACACGAATCATATTAAATATAAAGGCTTTTTATGTAAAATCTATTGACAAAGAATAGGGACCAAATTATAATTTAATTAATTCCAGGTGGAATACTTGGATTTAAAGGAGTGAGGAATATGTTTTCAGGTTTCAAGGCAGTGATGAACGATATTAAAGTGACCATGCGAAAGGATCCAGCGGCGCGATCTGCCATTGAGGTTTATTTCCTATACCCTCATATTAAAGCTTTAAAAAGTTATCGAAGGTCACATAAACTTTATGAAAACGGGCATTTTTTTGCTGCCCGCTGGGTATCCCAAAAAGCTCGGAAAAAAACCGGCATTGAGATCCATCCTGGAGCTCAAATTGGCGAAAATCTTTTTATTGACCATGGCATGGGCGTCGTCATTGGTGAAACCACTATTATTGGTGATAACGTTACTCTGTATCAGGGAGTGACCCTTGGTGGTACCGGGAAAGACAAAGGCAAACGTCATCCGACCCTTGGAAATTGTGTTGTTGTCGGGTCTGGAGCAAAAATATTAGGAAATATTTACATTGCACCAGGAACTAAGGTTGGTGCCAATGCGGTAGTATTGAGAGATACAACCCATGAATCCACAGCCGTAGGAATTCCGGCTCGAGTGATTGATAAAAGCGTTTGGTATTTTAATTTATAAAATTTAGAAGGAATTTATCAAAAATCAAAAATAATGATGGAGAAGCTGGTGTTAATAATTTAACATTTGAATGCATGAAATTATTATTCAAAGAAGATTAGCTACAATTAAGAATAAAACAAAGTTTAAGAATCTCTGTTTATAATAACGCAGTTTTAGAAAAAGTGAAAGGAATAATTATGGATCAATCAACTGAGAAAGACACTATTTTACCGGGTCGTTACGAACATTTTAAAGGAAATGAGTATGAAGTAATGTACGTGGGAACCCACAGCGAAACCCAGGAAGCCATGGTCGTCTATCGGCAGTTATACGGCGAAGGAGGTGTCTGGGTTCGGCCAGCATCAATGTGGAATGAAGAAATTGAGCGGAATGGAGTCATTCTGAAACGCTTTAAATATATGGGAAAAT
>JAENWK010000120.1 GCA_016650045.1 Eubacteriaceae bacterium
CCATTCGGATTGTTCCTACAATGGAAGCCGCCATTGAACATATAAACACCTATGGCTCCGGCCACACCGATGTGATTCTTACCAAAGATGAAGCCTTTGTCAAAACTTTTATGACCCTGGTGGACTCTGCCTGTGTCTTCTGGAACTGCTCTACCCGATTCAGCGATGGTTTTCGTTTTGGCTTTGGTGCTGAAGTCGGCATTAGCACTGCCAAGCTTCATGCCCGAGGACCGGTCGGCCTTGATGGCCTTCTCAGCTACAAATACAAACTATTAGGACACGGACAGTGCGTCATCGACTACGCCAATGGCAATAGTACCTTTACCCACGAACCCAGTCAACTGGACTTTCCCCTATAAAATTTTTAAATTAAGGGATGTTTTAAAGCAGATCAAAAACCAGAGAAAGAGGCCTAGACCTCTTTCTCTGGTTTTTTTTCCAAATTGATATGGATCAGTACCACAACTATAATACAGATGCCCCGAATAATTTGCCGAAATTCATTTTCAGACTTAATAAACAGTCCCGCTTCTATTACTTGTTATATTCATAATTTTTTCAATCATGATGATTCTGTATTTAAATAAACGGCATTTCTTAACTAGCATATCTGGGCACCTTTTCGATCTAATTTTCACATTGAATGGCACCTTTTTCTCAAAATTCCCATTTATTCTCTGATACGAATTTTATGAAAGGAGGTTCAAACAATGACATGAAAGAATTAGTATATCACTTGCCCAAGGTTTTTGCCTTTATTGGAACCCTGGTGGGATTTCTTATGGGCGGCTATGATGGGTTTCTCTATACCCTTTTCGGCTTTATCCTCATTGATTACCTAACCGGTGTGGCGGCGGCCATTATCAAACGCCAGGTTTCCAGTGAAATTGGGTTTAAGGGAATTCTGAAAAAAATTCTCATTCTCATCATGGTGGCCATGGGTCATCTACTGGACCAAAACCTGTTGGGTGGCGGAGACGGTTTGCGCACAGCAGTGATCTTCTTTTACACCGCCAACGAAGGCATTAGTATTCTGGAAAATCTTACCGGTATCGATTTTCCCATTCCACGAAAATTAAAGGATGTTTTGTCACAATTATCAGAACAAGAAAAGGAGAACAATTAAAATGTATATATTGCAAATTCAAGAAGCCCTGGCTAAAGCAGGTTATTCCCCAGGTTCCCTGGATAACCTTGCCGGACCGCAAACACAAGCTGCCATTAAAGCGTTTCAGACCGATCACAGCCTGGAAGCCGATGGCATGGTGGGCCCTTTAACCCATGAGGCACTGTTTCAAAACACCAACCCCGTGCCAGCCCAAGAGGACCAGCTCACTTCCCACTTTAACCGACAGGAATTCAAGTGCTGTTGTGAAGGCCGATACTGTGACGGATTTCCAAATGAAATGAACTCGGACCTTTTAATCAAACTGGAAGCCCTGCGCCAAACCCTTAATACCCCCATTATTGTGACCTCCGGCATACGCTGCCCAACAAGGAACCAGGAAGTCGGGGGCATTGGCAATTCCAAGCACCTGACCGGCCATGCCGTTGACTGCTACGCCCCAGGATTTTCCATTTATGACCTGGCCGAAGCAGCCAAAACCCAAGGCGTCGGAGTGATTCTTTACGAAGACGAAGGATTTTGTCATTTAGAGATTTAGTAAGGCAAAAAACTTTAAAAATACTGATGTCCATTCATATCCCCTTTCTAACCTTTACACCAAAACCAAAGATCGTTAGTCACGTTATAGTAAGGAATGAGAAATACCTGATTTCCACAATTTTGTTTTTTTGTAAGAAGCATGTTACACTTATAATGAAAAGATAAATAGGAGGTCATATGTCAAAATTATTATTAATTATTTTCATTCAATTAATCTATGTTCCTATGTTAACCTTACGTACCATTTGTTTAGTGAAGAACTTGAAAATACTCACAGCAGTTTTTGGTTTTCTGGAAGCACTTATCTATATATTCGGGCTAACGATTGTGTTATCAGGAGAGCAGAACATTGTTGAAATGGTCGTCTATGCAGTCGGTTTTGCATTCGGTTTATTTGTGGGTATTTTAGTTGAACAAAAGCTGGCCATTGGTTTTTCCAGTGTTCATGTAAACATTGATCATAATAATGCAACCTTGGTTAATATTCTAAGGGATGACGGCTTTGGAGTTACCGTTTATTCGGGAGACGGCAAATTTGGCAAACGGATTAAACTGGATATCTTAACAAAAAGAAAAAGAGAAGCCCATTTACTTGAAATCATTCATGACTGTGAACCAACGGCATTTATAATGTCCTTTGAGCCAAAAATGTTTCGCGGCGGCTACCTCACTGAAATGATGAGAAAGCGGATTAAATTCAATCGAAAAGGCATCAGTATGGATGAAAGCAAACTTAAAAAAGTAATTCAAAAGACGGTTAAAGGAATAAAGACTGAAGCTTCGGAATTAAAAAAAGAATGGCGAAAGAATTAATAATTAAAAAAACAACGAAACCTCCTGAAAAAAGCCAATTTTATGGTTTTTTTTCGGAGGTTTCATATTTTTTTGTAAGCTAAGTTCAATCTACACCTTAACTAGCACCTTATTTTTATTAGAATTCTGCAATTATTTCATCCAGCGGCAGTACTCTGGCAAAAGCAAATCGAAAATTAGCAAAAGCGCTTCGTTCACTTTCTTCCGTATACGACGCTGTTGCCTCAATGGGAACAAACACATTGTAGTCTCGATAAAATGCATCCCGAATAGTGGATTCAACACAAACATCCGTAGCAATCCCAACGACCACTAAATTATCGACCCCAATTTGTCGTAAGACATCTTCTAAATTGGTATTATAAAACCCACTGAATCGGTGTTTTTTGATCACATAATCATGTTCGGATGGAACTAACTCTTTAATAATTTCACCATCCCAGGTATCATCAAAACAATGCCCCAAATCCATAATAGGCGGGAAAACAAGCTCAATCAACCCTGCATCTCCACCATCCGGACGATGAGTATGTTTTAAATAGATAACTGGCCGATGGTTCTCTTTAAAGATTTTTTTAAGTCTGATAATTGGTTTAATGACATTTGAAGTTCTTGATGTATCCAATCCCATTTTTGATAATGAACCTTCCGGGCTTATAAATGCGTTTTGCATATCCACAATAATTAGTACACTTTTGTCTTTATTGAATGTTAAATCTTTCAAATTTTTTCTCCTTACTGGTTAATATTTATTGATTATTCCCTTTAAAACTTTCTACATTATTTCCCATAAGTTGATCAACCTGCTTTCTCAAATTTATGTTCATAAGGTTATTATAACACTCCAGTATTTTAAACAACAAAAAAGATATATTTCGGCACTTCAAAGTGCCCATCCTCACATGTACTATAGCACAAAAGTTAATTACTCAATAAGTTAAATGACCAGCGACGTATTTATTATAATCGTTTTGTGTAAATTCATTGCTTGTTGTATTGAAATTAGGCATATAAAATGCTATACTTGCTACAGTAAATCAAATAACGAAATGGAACTAAAATTTAAGCTAAGGCAATTATGAATACCCAACTGACTCATTACTATGACCCAAATTTCTTCCAATCAAATATAATGTAAAATGAAGATAGATATGGATAAAACTAAATTGAGTATGCAAATAATGAAAGAAATGATGACTGATGAAAGAAAAATCGTATCAGTTACTTTAATTAAAACTGTGCCCAATTCAGGCAGGTGCACTGGTATGCGGTTGATAAAAAATCATCCCCTTGCCTATGAGATATGAAAATAAAATCAGCAAAAAAGATTCTTCAGACTTATTTTCGGAGTATAAAAAAAACCGGGATCGAGAGCTAAGAGATCATCTCATTGAAAACTATCTCTACATTCCTAAACTTCTATCCCGAAAATACGGATATAAAAACGGGGAATATGAAGACATTTTCCAGGTTGCCTGTTTAGGTCTGGTGCTGGCAGTTGATCGCTTCGATCCTACCCAGGGCTATGAGTTTGGTACCTTTGCAACTCCCACCATTGTCGGAGAAATAAAAAAGTATCATCGCGATAAAGAGCAATTAATTCGGATTCCAAGAAAAATTCAGGAATTGAATCATCAAATTAATCAAGTGCGTGAATTGCTTGAAAATCAGCTGTTGTGCTCTCCAACGATTTCCGAAATTGCTGTTCATCTTGAAGTTACGGAAGAGAGCATTATCAAAGCCATGGAAAGCAATAATGTTTATTATCCAAAGTCATTATCCGTAGAATATGAAAGCAATAAAGATGGCAAGTTTATTAACTTTATTGATTTTTTAGGAACCGTGGATATTAATTTTGAGAACAAAGATAAAAGAACTGAACCCTTTGGAACGAATAATAATTGAGGAACGGTTTTTTAATGAGAAAACCCAAAAAGAAATCGTCATGTGGATAACTTCATTCAGGAGAAGTATTCCATGCAATATAAGATACCCCTCATACTCGTTGGACTAGACGAACATCAGGGAGAGCTCCGAAAGATATCAAAAAATCCATATCTGATAAAAGAAGGCATTAAAAC
>JAENWK010000130.1 GCA_016650045.1 Eubacteriaceae bacterium
CGGGGGAAAAATTATGGATATTGCAGATTATACCAATTTACAGGTAACCATTAAAGTGGATGAATACCAACTATCAAGTATTAGTGTGGGTTCACCGGTCACCATCAATGTGGATAGTATTGGACGCAGTGTTCAGGGAACCGTAAGCGAAATCAGCCGGGAAGCTACAAATGAAAACGGTGTTGCTTATTTTACTGCCATTGTGGATTTTCAAGGAGATGCAGCCATTCGTGTTGGCATGAATGCTGAAGTCGTTATTGTTAAAGCCAGTGTGGACAATGCCCTGATTGTTCCGATGGAAGCCATTCAGTTTAGAGCAAATAATGAATCCTATGTCATGGTGAAAAACTCATCCGGCAAATTGGAAGAGCGCAATGTAACCACCGGCATTTCGGATGGTGTACACATTCAAATTACTGAAGGTTTAACCGTTGATGATACAGTAATGATTCCTAAAGCAGCTGCTTCTGCAACTACAACAGTTAAGAGTCCTGGATTTGGTGGTGGGAATTAATGTCAGAAAAAATTTTGGAAATGAAAGAGCTGGTTAAAACTTATATTATGGGTGACGAGGAACAAGTCGTGCTCCGTGGGGTGAATCTGGAAATCAATCGAGGGGATTTCGTTTCAATTCTGGGACCTTCAGGCTCCGGAAAAACCACATTAATGAATATCATTGGCTGTTTGGATGTTCCTACCAGGGGAACATATCATCTATCCGGTGAGTTAATAAGAGATTTACCGGAAGCCGCATTATCTCATATTCGCAACCGGGAAATCGGGTTTATTTTTCAGCAATTTCAATTGCTGCCAAGACTAACCGCTCAGAAAAATGTTGAGCTTCCGCTTATCTATGCCGGAGTGCCGGAAAAAGAACGCCAGGAACGGAGCGCCAGCATCCTGGAACGGGTTGGTCTTGCGGAAAAAATGAAAAACCGTCCCAATCAATTATCCGGCGGACAGCAGCAACGGGTGGCCATCGCCAGAGCTCTCGTCACAGAGCCAACCATATTATTGGCTGATGAACCCACAGGAGCCCTGGATCAAACTACCGGACATCAGATTATGGCACTGTTTCAAGAATTGTCAAAAGAGGGGAAAACCATTGTGATGATCACCCATGATTCCGACGTCGCTAAAAACGGCAGCCGCATTGTGCGCATCATCGATGGCAATCTCAGTGAAGGGGTATACAATGCTTAAAGAAAGTATTAAAATGGCACTAGAGAACATTATCAGTAATAAAATGCGATCATTTTTAACCATGCTGGGGATTATCATTGGTGTTGCTTCCATTATCGCATTAATTACCATTGTGTCAGGAGCCACTGCCACGGTTACTAATCAGGTATCCTCCATGGGTGCCAATAAGGTGACAGTGCAAATTCAGGGAACCCCTTTAAAAAAGGGATTAACCCAGGGAGCTTTGGAAAGTCTGGCGAAAATCCCCAACATCAGCGGCATATCCCCGACTATTTCAGGGAAAACAACGGTTGCCTCTAATGGCATATCCATGGAAGATATTGCTTTGCAGGGGAAAAATGACGTTTATTTTAAAAATACTACCGATGTGATTTCCTCGGGAAGAACCATTAATCCCATTGATATTGAGAATCAAAGCCGTGTTTCCCTGATTGGGTCTGATATTGTTAAAAAATTGTTTTATGGGAAAAATCCCATTGGCCAGGAAATAAAAATTGGCGGCATCTCCTATACCGTTATTGGGGTTTTACAGGAATCCAGCCGCTTTTCGTCTGCGGGGCAGAATAGCGCGGTCATGATTCCATATACCACAGCCATGGGTATTGTAGGGGCCAAATATATTAACAACCTGGATATTTTCGTCCAGGATGAGGCCATGGCCAGCACAACTACCCAACAGATTGAAGGGGTATTAAAGCAGGACTTTAACGGAAATACCGACGCCTATTCGGTAATGAACATGCAAAGTATTTTGGATACCATTCAAAGTATGACCAGTATTCTTTCCATGATGTTAGGTGGGATTGCATCAATCTCATTAGTGGTGGGGGGTATTGGGATTATGAATATGATGCTGGTTTCAGTAACCGAACGTACCAGTGAAATTGGCCTTCGTAAAGCATTGGGGGCAGAGCCCATACAAATTCAGATGCAGTTTCTCATCGAGTCGGTGGTTTTATCGCTGATGGGGGGTATTATTGGCTTTATCCTTGGGGTAGCCCTGGCTTGGGTTGTGTGCATTATCATTGGAACAACCTTTGTTTTAACAGCGGGTACCGTTATTCTGGCCATTGGTTTTTCAGCCGCCATTGGTATAATCTTTGGGTTTGCTCCAGCCAGAAAGGCTTCACGCCTGAATCCCATTGATGCGCTACGAAGTATATAGGAGAAAAAATAATGTTGAATGTTTTGATTTGTGAGGATGATAAGCATATAAGACGGTTATTCCGTGACACCCTGGAAAAAGAGGGGTATACGATTTTTGAAGCCTCGGACGGTTCGAAAGCCCTTGAAATTTTAGAAAAGCATCAGATTGATTTATTAATTACCGATGTGATGATGCCTCATATGGATGGTAATGCTTTAACCCGGGCACTGCGGGAAGGGGGCTATGAGCTTCCCATCCTCATGATCACAGCGCGGGAAAGCATGGATGACAAAAGAACCGGTTTTAATGCAGGCACCGACGATTATATGGTAAAACCCGTCGACATGGACGAAATGTTACTCCGGGTTTTTGCCCTATTACGCCGGGCTAAAATTGCCAGTGAACAAAAGCTGGTATTTGGCAAAACAATTTTAGATTATGAGTCACTGACTTTGAATAATGAAAGTGGAAGTATTACCTTACCTAAAAAAGAGTTTCAGCTGTTGTTTAAATTACTGGCGTCACCCAATCGGATTTTTACCCGAGCCCAAATTATGGATGACATCTGGGGTTATGACAGTGAAAGTGATTCGCGAACAGTGGATGTTCATATTAAACGATTAAGGCAAAAAATCGGAGAAAGCCCTGATTTTGACATAGTCACCGTTAAGGGTCTAGGCTATAAGGGTCTTGTTAAATAAGGAGGATACATGAAAAAAGGATTTTTTAATTCCATTTACACGAAATTTACCCTCATCTTTTTTGGTGTGTTATTATTTGCGGCAATGCTGACTTTCGGTGTTATTTATATGACTGAATACGGAAAAATTCTGGAACAGATTAAATTGGAATTAATCAATCAGGCAGAAGCGGTTCAGACCCTGAGTCAAAATAACCTAGGCAATGATGAGATTATCGGGCTATTCACCAAGGGTATTGTTGTTTCGCAGATTGTTCCTTTTCTGGGAGAAACCGGTGTTAATTTTTCCCAAGATGCCATTCAACAAATTGAAAACGGTGAAATCTATTACAGCAGTCAGGAACACCCGACGAATTTTCCCGTTGCCATCGGCAAAATTTCCGGTGGCTATGTGATTACAACGCCCAATATGGAAAGAGATCAAATCGGTGGATTTGTCAGTATTCAGCGAACAACCTTACTTCTGACCCTGGTTATTGGCACCGCCCTGATGCTCTTTGCAGTGGCCATGATTGTTAAACCAATCAAAGCAGTTTCAGAGGCCACAAAAAAAGTGGCGGATGGCCATTTTGATTTGCGTCTAAAAGTAAAAGGAAAGGATGAGCTGGCAACGCTGGCCAGCAACTTCAATATTATGACCGAGGCGCTTTCAAAAAATGATTATATTCATCGGGACTTTGTCAGCAATGTTTCCCATGAATTTAAAACCCCCATTGCATCCATTAAAGGTTTTGGCAATCTTTTGAAAGATCCTGACATCAACGAGGATCAGCGCCAGGAATATGTGGATATTATTGTTTATGAAAGTGATCGCCTATGGAAACTTTCTTCGAATTTATTAAAGCTTTCAGAACTTGAAAATGGGATCCTTGGATTAAAAAAAGAACGGTTCTCATTGGATGAAGGGATTCGCAGGGTA
>JAENWK010000168.1 GCA_016650045.1 Eubacteriaceae bacterium
ATCCGACCGCACACCCATTAAATATTCTATGACCTTTCCCCTTGGATACAACACGACATCCCCCGGTTTAGAAAACGTCAAATACCACCGTGTCAAAGACGATCTCTACGGGCTTGGTATCATAACAGCCAAATCACCCAGCGGCAATAATGTCCAACTCTATAATGCCGAAAGAACATTATGTGATATTTTAAAAGGGCGCAGCAATACCGAAATTCAAATTGTAACCGATGCCTTTAAACGTTATGCACGTTTAGATAAAAAGAATATACCCTTACTTTCAAAATATGCAAAGCTCTTAAGAGTGGAAAATAAAATTCGATCTTACCTGGAGGTATTGCTGTGAAAAATGTGATGCAATTAAAAGCCATTATTAAAAAAATATCAAAAGATAAACATATCTCTGCTCAACTCATTTTGCAAAACTACATGCTCGAACGTCTGCTTGAGCGCATTTCTGTGTCCCCTTACCAATCCAATTTCATTCTTAAAGGTGGCTTTTTGATTGCATCAATCGTGGGACTGGATACGCGAGCAACCATGGATATGGATGCAACGCTTCGGGGATTGTCTGTCAATGTTGGAACGATCACCAAAATGTTTGAAGAAATATGCCAAACACCTATAAATGACAATATTACTTTCTCTGTCAAACACATAGAGAAAATCCTTGACAGTATAAGTTGGAGTAAAAAGAAATCAATAAATTAATTTCAATAAGTTAAATGAGCCTGGCACCGTCAAGGTAAAACCATGACTCCCAGAAAGATTCACCATCCCGGCACATGATAAACGGACACGGCTAAAATCGCCGCGATCCCCAAACACCATAAACAATCGCCTTGTTCATCTTTTTTCAACTCCTTACGCGTCCCACCTCACACTTTGGCGGCACAGCAACCATCACAGCATCTTGGCCAGGTCAATTTTGCGATTGCTCCAGCCCATGGCCGTTGCCCAGGCTCTTAATTCTTGCCGTTCGGCGGCATCCGGAGATTGATGGATGGTGGCGAGAAAACTGGCAAAGCCCCCCATGCCCCCCACATCATCCATCACATAACCGCCTTTTTTATTAATGCAGACCGGCTTACGTTTGGCATTGACGATGGCCATCGCTTCGTAAAGCCAGTCTTCATTCAGGTTATCCTGTTCAGGCAAGGTATTGATGTTGGCGTGCCGGGTAATTTCTACGATCCAGTTATCACCAAAATCATAATTGTAAATCAAATTTTTTGTCACCGGCCGGGGGACCCTATCGTCGAATGTCTGGGTGAGTTCATCAAAATCGGCCAGGCGTTGGTTTTTAGTGCCCAGAACTGTTTTCACCGTCAGTCGTTCCAGCAGTTCATCAAAGCTGGAATCGAATAAAATAGCGGTCTCCAGTTCAGCGATGGTGAGATCAAGAATCGGTGCTGTCCGAATGGTTTTGGAGCTTTCCTCGGGACGAACCGTTAAATCCTTGACCCGTTCATAATAGTCATGAAACGATTCCTTGACGTCGATTACCGGAAAGCGCTGAATCAGTTCCCGGATGCTGACCTGGGCGATCTCAAAATCTTCGGTGTAACTGCCATCCACAACGGGCCCGGTATACTTTTTTTTGAGCCAGTTTTTGATGTTGCCGTCTAAATAATCATCATCCCAGAATTGATCGTCGAGATCCGTGCCGATCCCCCGAAACAGCACTCCCACCAGCTTAGACCATGGTCTGACTCGTACTTGGGTCAGCCGAAGATAATCCTTTTCATCCAGACGAAAGGCTCGGAGATGGGAGTTCTGCCAGCCGAAGAGCCGCTGAATGGCGTAATGGAGCTGATGCAGGGTCATCTCGGCGGGGATCAGAATATCTCTGGTGATGGTGCCGCGTTTTGTCGCATCGGCATGCTGCATCAGCAGCTGGGTTTCTTCCTTGCTGCTCCAGCTATTAGTTAATTCAAGATGGAGTAACAGGGGCGCATCCGCCTTTAATGGACTGGTTTTTTGATCATTTTCTTTGTTCAAATTTTTTACCTCTTTCATATAGTATCGTGTACGTCAGTACTTCCAGATTTTAATGCTTCCCCTTTTGGATCACGGTATGCCCTTCCATTTCCAGCCGGGCTTTTTTGAGCGCCACTGCTTTGACATCCGTTTGAAAATCAATGACACCCAGTAAAAAATTCGGTTGAGACGTAAAGAAAAACTCTCTGGTATAAATTTTTTCATCTATTATTTGATACATTTATTGTAGATGATTTATTAACCAATTACAAGATAATTTTTCCTACCCCACCACCAGCATATTCCAGCACACATGGCAAGTGATGTCCCACCTCGCCACTCCGATTCTTTTTATTCTTCTTATGATGCTCTACTACCTGCGAAACGATCTTCTCATCATGCATTCTACATCGCCATCCCTTCGATATCATTGTAATAAGTTGGACCGAGGCCTGTTCACTGATTTTTGGTATGCAACAATATTATATAGCCTTAGCTATTCGTGTATTTTTGCAGCCAGCACTATCTCCACCGGCAACCCCCACATAGACATAATCTCCTGACTCATGACATCAAGCCCTGCGTCTGCGATGGCTCTTTTGACATAGATGGGCCGACAGTCAATATAATTAGAAAAATTTTCATGAAGCCGTTCGTAAAACGATACAATATTTTTGTGTCGGCCTTCTTTAGAAAGCGCTACAATGCCCAGTCTGCCATTTTTTTTAAGAACCCTTTTGCACTCGTCAAGAAGCAGAGAAATTTCGGGCGTGTCAAATA
>JAENWK010000105.1 GCA_016650045.1 Eubacteriaceae bacterium
AAGCCATGTAACAGTTCACACCTATCCCGAATATCATCCAGATACCAGTCTAGCCACTTTTCGGGTGGATATTGATGTGGCGACCTGTGGCGAAATTACACCTCTGAGCACACTGGATTATCTCATTGGCAGCTTTGATTCAGACATCATCACCATGGATTATCGCGTGCGGGGTTTTACCCGGGATGTCAGTGGCAAGAAGTTGTTTATGGACCATAAAATTACTTCGATTCAGGATTATATTAATGTTGAAACCCTGAAAAAGTATGATGCCATTGATATTAATGTTTATCAGTCCAATATATTTCATACTAAAATGATGTTAAAAGAAATCTGTTTGCAAAACTATTTGTTCAATACCGATGCCTATGAGCTGCCGCCAAAAACACGATTGGAAATTTCCAGCAGCCTTCGTCAGGAAATGATTGAAATTTTCAGTGGAAGCAATGTGTACTAACAGGTAATTGCGAAAGTACTGTGAGCTTCGCTGTCTGTTTACATGAAACAATTTTTCCACTATACGTCGGACAGTTCTTTGAACTGTTCGCCTATACGTTATAAAATTGTTTTCGCGAAGGCAACGAGCCAATCACAAGCTTGCTTGTAGTTGGCGACTGCCCGCGAACCATAAGAAATTCGCAAAGCGATTTCTTATGGTTATGAAAACTGACATCAAAGCAATTTACGGTAGTGTTTGTGAATTGCGCAATTACCTAATGTACTAAATAAAGGGGGCAATAAAAAAATGACAAAATTATCCCAGGACAGAATGCCTATTTTAGAGGCGCTTAACCAATTTAAACAAATGCGGGTCGTTCCTTTTGATGTTCCAGGACACAAACGAGGGAAGGGCAACCGGGAATTAACTGATTTTTTAGGCGAGCGGTGTATGTCTGTGGATGTAAACTCCATGAAACCTCTTGATAATCTTTGTCATCCCATTTCGGTGATAAAGGAAGCGGAGGAATTAGCGGCCGAAGCCTTTGGTGCAAAACACGCATTCTTTATGGTTAATGGCACCACTTCAGCGGTGCAAAGCATGGTTTTGTCTGCCTGTAAAGAAGGGGATAAAATTATCCTTCCAAGAAACGTTCACCGAAGCGTTATTAATGCTTTAATTCTTGGAGGAGCTATTCCGGTTTATGTGAATCCGGAGATCAACCATGAGCTGGGAATCTCCCTAGGGATGACTTTGACTGGCGTAAAGAAAGCTATTTTCGAAAATCCGGATGCTAAAGCGCTACTCATTAACAATCCGACTTATTACGGAATCTGTTCTAACATCAAAGCCATTACTGAACTTGCACATGAGCAGGGGATGCTGGTATTGGCGGATGAGGCCCACGGTACTCACTTTTACTTTGGTGAAAATCTGCCTATCAGTGGCATGGCAGCAGGAGCAGACATGGCGTCTGTCAGTATGCACAAATCCGGGGGGTCATTAACCCAAAGCTCATTTCTTTTAGTGGGAAATGAAGTAAACCCCGGCCATGTGAGACAGATTATTAATCTGACTCAAACCACCAGCGGTTCCTATCTGTTGCTGTCCAGTCTGGATATTTCCAGAAAAAATCTGGCGGTTAATGGAAAAGAGATTTTTCAAAAGGTTTACCAGATGGCTCAGTACGCAAGAGATGAAATTAACCAGATTGGTGACTATTATGCTTATTCCAGAGAACTGATTAATGGGGATACAATCTATGATTTTGATGTGACCAAATTATCCATTAACACCTTAGACGTAGGACTTGCCGGTATTGAGGTGTATAATATTCTTAGGGATGAATATGACATTCAGGTGGAATTTGGTGATGTTGGAAATATCCTGGCCTATATTTCGGTCGGGGACTGCCAGCGCAATTTAGAACGTCTGGTCAGTGCGTTGGCCGAAATCCGCCGGCGATATAAGCGGGATAAAGCTGGCATGCTCCAGTATGAATATATTAATCCGGAAGTTGTGGTGGCGCCACGGGAAGCCTTTTACGCTGAAAAAGAATCACTGGAAATCCACAAAACTGTTGGGCGAATTTGCAGTGAATTTGTCATGTGTTATCCTCCGGGGATTCCAATTCTTGCGCCGGGAGAACGAATCACCCGGGAAATGCTTGATTCTATTGAGTACGTAAAAGAAAAGGGATGCTCGGTTACCGGTCCCGAAGATATGGATATTAAGTTTCTTAATGTACTAAAGGAGGGTTATTGACATGGAGTTATGGTTTACAGAAAGTCATACACCAAGCGTAAAATTTTCAATTCAGGTGGATCGCCAGCTTTATTGCGGGCAAAGCGAATTCCAACGCATTGATGTTTTCGATTCCAAAGAGTTTGGACGATTTTTAACCTTAGACGGCTATATGATGCTTACTGAGAAAGATGAGTTTATTTACCATGAAATGATCGTTCATGTGCCAATGGCCGTCCATCCTTCGGTCAAACGGGTGCTTATTATAGGTGGCGGCGATGGCGGCGCAATCCGTGAGCTAACACGGTACCCAACGGTTGAACACATTGATCTGGTTGAAATCGATGAGTTGGTGGTTGAGGTGTGCAAAAAATACTTGACTCAGACCGCCTGTTCTTTCAATGATGAACGTGTCCACTTGCATTTTCAGGACGGATTACGGTATATCAGGCATTGTGAAAATGACTATGATTTGATTATCGTGGATTCCACTGATCCTTTCGGGCCTGGCGAGGGGTTGTTTACAAAAGAGTTTTACGGCAATTGCTACAAAGCGCTAAAAGAGGATGGTATTATGGTCAATCAGCATGAAAGCGCCTTTTACGCTGATGATGCAATCGCCATGCAACGTGCCCACAAGCGCATCGTGGAATCATTCCTCATCAGCAAAGTCTATCAGGCGCATATTCCAACCTATCCCTCCGGGCACTGGCTCTTTGGGTTTGCTTCAAAAAAGTATCATCCCATCCATGATTTAAAAGCCGTGAAATGGAACGCATTGGGTTTGAAAACCAATTATTATAATACGAGACTTCATGCTGGTGCCTTTGCTTTGCCAAATTATGTTGAGGAGATGCTGAGAGATGCTGAGTAAAAACATCGAAACCTTTATTGGCTGCGATAACGACTATGACCATGCCCAGGCGGTTATTTTTGGAGCGCCCTTTGATTCCACCACCTCATACCGTCCGGGAACCCGTTTTGCCAGTAAGATGATGCGTATGGAATCCTTTGGTCTTGAAACATACAGTCCTTATCAGGATAAGGATCTGGAAGACATCTCTGTGTTTGACGGCGGCGATTTAGAGCTTTGTTTTGGGGATACCCAAAAAGCATTAGATCAAATTGAAGTGTTTACCCGGGAGATTCTATCCGACAATAAGCTGCCGATAATGATCGGCGGCGAGCATCTGGTGACTCTGGGGGCGGTTCGGGCAGTGATATCTAAATATCCGGATCTCCATGTGATTCATTTCGATGCCCATGCGGATCTTCGGGAAGATTATCTGGGGGTGACTCTCTCCCATGCTTCCGTCATGCATCGGGTTTGGGACTTGGTGGGAGACCAAAAAATTTTTCAGTTTGGTATCCGCTCAGGGGATCGCAGTGAATTTCTATGGGGAAAAGAGCATGTCACCACCCAAAAATTCAACTTTGAAAATCTTTCAGAAATTGCCGAAAAGCTTAAAGATAAACCGGTCTATTTCACCTTGGATTTGGATATCCTGGATCCTTCGATTTTTCCAGGGACTGGAACGCCGGAAGCCGGAGGTGTCAGCTTTCTAGAGCTCCTGGATGCCATCCAAATCGTCAGTAAGCTCAATCTTGTGGGATGCGACATCAATGAGTTATCGCCGGTTTATGATCAAAGTGGGGCTTCTACAGCAGTGGCATGTAAAGTATTTCGAGAGTTACTGTTGGCAATCGTTTAAAAGAGTAAATAGTTGGAAATTGCGCAAGTTCGCTGATCCGTATTGTCGGTTTATATGAAACAACATCACGGTATAAAGGTGTATTTTTATGGGTTTTGCAAAGAGCCTGGAGTTAAATAATAAAGGAGGATGTAATTATGGGAAAAGCATTGATTATCGGCTGTGGCGGTGTTGCCAGCGTGGCCATTCATAAATGCTGTCAGAACAGTGAAGTATTCAGTGAAATATGTGTTGCCAGTCGGACAAAAAGCAAATGTGACGCACTCAAAGCGAAGTTGGATGGGGGAAAAACCAAAATCACCACCGCTCAGGTGGATGCCGACCATGTGGATGAATTAGTGGCACTCATCGAGAAATTCCAGCCTGATGTGGTTCTTAATCTGGCTTTGCCCTATCAGGATCTGACCATTATGGATGCTTGCCTGGCCACCAAAACCAATTATGTGGATACCGCCAACTACGAGCCCCTGGATACTGCCAAATTCGAATACAAATGGCAGTGGGATTATCGGGAACGTTTTGAAAAGGCCGGAATCACTGCACTTCTAGGCAGCGGTTTTGATCCCGGGGTTACCGGGGTGTTCTGTGCCTATGCACAAAAACACCAGTTCGATGAGATTAACACCATCGATATTCTTGATGCCAATGCCGGGGATCATGGCTATCCTTTTGCCACCAACTTTAATCCCGAAATCAATATCCGTGAAGTAAGTGCCAATGGCAGTTATTGGGAAGACGGTCAGTGGATCGAAACCAAGCCCATGGAAATTAAGCGGGTTTACAACTTCCCGGAAATTGGAGAGAAAGACATGTATCTCCTCCACCATGAGGAATTGGAATCATTAGGTCTTAATATTAAAGGGATTCGTCGGATCCGCTTTTTCATGACCTTTGGAGAAAGCTACCTCACACATCTGAGATGTCTGGAAAATGTGGGCATGACTTCCATTAAGCCCATCGAATTTCACGGCATGCAGATTGTGCCACTTCAATTTTTGGCAGCGGTGCTGCCTGATCCATCTTCACTGGGACCCCGAACCAAAGGTAAAACCAATATCGGTTGTATTTTCCAGGGGAAAAAGGATGGCAAAGATAAATCCTACTATCTCTACAATGTTTGTGACCATGAGGAAAGTTATAAAGAAGTTGGCTCCCAGGCGATTTCTTATACCACCGGTGTTCCCGCAATGATCGGAACCATGATGGTGATGACTGGAAAATGGAGTAAACCCGGGGTGTATAACATCGAAGAGTTTGACCCGGATCCATTTATGGAAGCTCTGAACACGTGGGGATTGCCCTGGCAGGAAAGCTTTAAACCGGAGCTGGTTGATTAAAACATGGATATTAACCATGCATTTGCCCAGTTACCGACGCCCTGTTATATCGTTGATGAATCCTTGCTTATTAAAAACCTGGAACTTTTGAATGCCATCGAGACACGAACGGGATGTAAAGTTTTGCTGGCACAAAAGGCCTTTTCAATGTTCTCGTTGTATCCGCTGATTGG
>JAENWK010000058.1 GCA_016650045.1 Eubacteriaceae bacterium
CCATCCACTTCTTTAAGAGATTCTCCCAGGTTTTTAAATGCCGGGCAATCTGAAGTAATTTCTAAGAGAATATTGCTTCTCCCTGATTTTTCCGCACTTACCTCAGTGGTGAAACCACAAACACCACCGTAAATTTTTGCTTTTGCCATTTTATTTTCTCCTTTTAAAAATCTGAATATGATGAGAGTAGTATACCATGAATATCAGTGAAGGCGATAATAAATAGTATGATCCTTTTGAAGCAATGAAGTCTCTGGATTTTCAGGCTGTTTTCAGATATAATAGAGTTCATGAAAAATTATGAAGCATTTAAAAACCACTATAAGCTTAATCTCAATGAACAGCAGGCCAAAGCCGTGGTGCGCACCACCGGACAGACCCTGCTTTTAGCTGTGCCTGGAAGCGGTAAAACCACGGTGATTATCTGCCGGATTGCCTATTTATTATTGGTGGAAAAAGTGAATCCCAGTGCCATTCTGACCCTAACCTTCAGCCGTATGGGAGCCAGGGATCTGAAGCTGCGCTACCAATCTCTTTTTGGGGAAGTTCAAGCCGAGGCACTTCACTTTAGTACCATTCACAGCTTTTCGCTCTCGGTGATTCGATATTATGAACGATCCTATCATCGACGGGCCTATGAGGTATTGGGGAATGTGACCCCGGTAATTCGGGATTTATATCGCAAACTCTTTGATGGATTTCCAGGAGAAATTGAACTGGGTGAAATTATCCAGCAAATCGGGTACTGTAAAAATATGCTCTTAACCAATAAGGAAATAGAGAAACTCCCGGTGATGGAAATTGATTTTCTTAAAATCTACGAGGCCTATGAAGCCTATAAGCTTGAACAGCACCTTATGGATTTTGACGATATTTTAAAATATGCCTGGGGATTATTGAAAAAATATCCTGGAATCCTGGGATACTTCAGAGAAAAACACCCCTATATTCATTTGGATGAGGCCCAGGATACTTCGAAAATTCAATTCAAACTGCTGGAGTTATTATCAGGCGAAAACGGCAATCTCTTTATGGTTGGCGATGAGGATCAGAGCATTTACGGTTTTCGCGGAGCCTTTCCCCAGTCCCTTTTATCCTTTCGATCGACCTGGCCCCAGGGAGAGGTTCTTTTAATGGAAACCAATTACCGGAGCACCCGGCATATTGTGGATAAAGCCAATGCATTTATCAAACTGAATAGCGAACGTTACGCCAAAGAAATGACCACCCCCAATGGTGATGGGTTACCCATTGCCAGGGAATGGGTAAAATCCAATGAGGCACAATATCAGCTGATTATTGAGGCCATTAAGCGTGAAGGCAAGGAAATCGCAGTGCTGTATCGGAACAATGAATCAGCCATTCCCTTAGTGGACCTTTTGGAGCGGGAGAACATCCCTTATCTGATTAAAGAACATAGCCCTTTATTTTTTACCCATTTTACCATTAAGGATATTCAATGTTTTCATCAATTTGCCTGTGATCCAAGTAATTTTGAGGTTTTCAGCCAGATTTGTTTTAAAATGGATGCGGCCATTTCCAGGGAAACCGTTAACCAACTGGGAAAACATCTAACCCTTAATCAGAATATATTTGATGCTTTAATAAAAACAAGCCGGGAACGCCCATGGCAGATCAAACGATTCAGAGAATTAAAAGAAGCATTTCATCGGTTGAAAAATGCCTCTCCCAAAAATGGGATTCAAATGATTCTTGATGATTTGGGCTATACCTCCTATTTGAATTTTCGAATCAGTTCAGGCCAGTCAGAGGAAAACATTGAACAGAAGCTGGCAGTATTAAAAACGCTGGGAGGTCGGGTGGAGTCCTTTCAGGAATTTTTTGATAATCTCAACGCCCTGGAACAGCGACTGAGAGAAACCCAAATTCATGGTGGCAAGAAACCACGGGTCACCCTTTCCACCCTTCATTCCAGTAAGGGTTTGGAGTTTGAAAAAGTGTTTATGATTGATGCCATTGAAGGCCAATTACCCAGTGTGGTTTCCATGAGCCCAGGCAATGAAAAGCTTTATGCCGAGGAAGTCCGGCTTTTTTATGTGGGAGCCACCCGGGCGAGAAAAGAGCTTATTTTTATCTGTCCTCAGATCAGTGCAAAAACCGGTAAGCCCTCCCAGTTCATTTCCTATTTAATTGATGGTCTTCCCAAGAAAAAGCCGGTAACGATTGAGGGATCAAAGCCAACCAAAAATCATCAGGCCCAAAGCTTTGGAAACCCTAAAACAGCCTGGCAGGATTTCACCGGTGCCAATACAGAAGATTTGGGGGTGGATCTTTCAGGCTATGAAAATGGCGGATCCGTTAATCATCAGCGGTTTGGTCAGGGGAAAATTCTGGCCTTGGAGGGTGCCATTGCAACCATTCAATTTGAAAAAGCCGGGGTAAAGAAAATGAACCTGGCCGTTTGTATCGGCAACGGCGTAATAAAATAGCAAGTCCCCTTGACAAAAAAAGGAAAAAGGACTATACTCAGAAAAAGAGAAAACCTATGATGGTGGAGTAAAACCGATAACGCACTTAAAGAGAGTTGGGAATGGTGGAAACCCGACAGTAAGCGGCTTGGTATAATGGGCACCTGAGGGTGTGAGGAAAGGGCCTGGCCTGAGTATTTCACAACGTTTCATCAGCGTTATAAGGTGACAAATGTGATGGCATTTGGCAAAGTTAAGAGCGCATTTTTGCGAATAAAGGTGGTACCGTGGGTTATTTTAACTCATCCTTTTATTGTAGTTAAATACAATAAAAGGATGAGTTTTTTGTTTTTTTGAAAAAGAAGAAAGAGGCAGACAACAATGGAAATGATGGAAACACTGAACAACCTAAAAAGCTTGGTAAAGCGTCTGGAAGAAAAAAGCTCCTTTTACCAGGAACGCTTTAAAGAATCCGGGGTTAGGGCAGCAGATATTCAGACCATGGAGGATTTCGAAAAGCTTCCCTTTACCGATAAAGGGGATTTGCGAAAAGCCTATCCATTGGGATTACAAGCCGTACCAGATAGTGAAGTCGTCCGGATTCATTCATCGTCGGGAACCACCGGCACACCGGTGATTATTCCCTACACCGCAAAAGATGTGGAAGATTGGGCCATTATGTTTAGCCGTTGCTATGAATACGCTGGCATGACCAATGAAGATCGGATCCAGATTACCCCGGGTTATGGGTTATGGACCGCCGGTATCGGCTTCCAGGCTGGGGCGGAAAAGCTGGGGGCCATGGCCATTCCCATGGGCCCTGGGAATACCCAAAAGCAATTACAAATGATGAAAGATCTCAAAACAACGGTACTGGCGTCAACTTCGTCCTATGCACTGCTTTTGGCTGAAGAGGTAGCGCGGCAGGACCTGGGAGATCAGCTTTATTTAAAAAAAGGCATCATCGGTTCAGAACGCTGGGGAGCAAAAATGCACTGCCGGATTGCCGAAGAGCTGGATATTGAGCTTTATGATATTTATGGACTCACCGAAATCTACGGACCGGGAATCTCCATTGACTGTTCAGAACACCAGGGGTTGCATTACTGGTCTGATTATCTTTATTTTGAAATCATCGACACAGAAACGTTAAAACCGGTGCCAACAGGAGAATATGGGGAATTGGTTATTACCACCTTCAAAAAAGAAGGGGCGCCGCTGCTGCGATACCGTACCCACGATATCACCCGGTTTATCCCGGAACCGTGTCCATGCGGTTCGATTCATCCAAGGCATGACCGCATTGTCGGAAGAAGCGATGACATGGTAAAGGTGAAGGGGGTTAATATTTATCCGGGACAGATCGATGAGATTTTAAAAACCGTTGATGGGGTAAGCAGCGAATACTTAGCCACCGTGGACCATAAGAATGGAAAAGATTGTGTGTTTTTAAGTTTTGAAGTCATCGAAGGCATCGATAAAGCCACCATCGAGGCCGAGGTAAAACGCCAGTTTAAATCAAGGGTGGGTTTAAGCATCATACCAGTAGCAAGTTCCATGGGATCGCTTCCCCGGTCCGAGAAAAAAAGTGTCCGTATTGTCGACCATCGTTTTGGATGAAACACCTTTTACAACTTTTTAATATTCTGATTTGATTTTTCAGACAAAATTGTATATAATGAAGGTGACCTACTTAACTTAAGAGGAGAAAAGGATTGAAATGAAAACAAAGAAACCAAAGAAGAATCGATTTAAAATTGTATCCAATGAAGCCATAGGTGATACCTCAGGATGTAAGCTTATTGAAGATACAGAAACCGGTATTAATTACCTTTATCATTATGATCATTTCGGAGCTGGATTGACTGTGCTCATTGACGAGGATGGCGAGCCTTTAATTGCCCCTGAAAAATAATAACTATAGCCTTGAAAAAGAATTTCTTTTTCAAGGCTTTCTATTTCTTGTATAAAAGTTTAAAAAATAAAATGTGGTGTATAAAATAAAGAGATAACCAAGATGACTGGGAGGGCTGGAAAATGATGACCGACCGTCTGGGTAAAAAGATCCAACTCATTGGAGATGATCTTGGAAAGTTGGCAGTTTATGCCGGCTTGGATGCATTCTATAATTTAAGGAAGTGAATGAATGTTTTTAAAAGGAATAGGAATAGCTTCTCATCCACCGGTATTAATCCCGGAAATTGGAGCAGGCAGAGAAAACGAAGCAGAAAAAACAACCCGGGGACTACGGGATTTGGCACTAAAGGTTGCAGAAATCAAACCGAAAACCATTGTCTGTATCACGCCCCATGGCAATGTATTCAGGGATGGGGTTGCGGTCATCTATGATCATCACATTACCGGAAATCTTGAAAAATTCGGCAATGAAAGTATTAGTATGGAGAAAGACTGCGATATGGGTCTTTTGGATGAACTCAACAGTGCTTTTGCCAGAAACCAATGTCATACCATATTTTTGAACCAGACCACCGCCGAGGAATACGAAATTGATCTCAGTCTGGATCATGGTGTTTTCGTCCCCTTGTATTTTATTGACAAATATTATCGGGACTACAAAATTGTTCATTTGACCATTGGGGAACTGAGTCTTTTTGAACTTTACCAAATGGGCACTGTTATCCGGGAAGCCATTGAAGCCCGCGGCATTGATGCCATGATTTTAGTCAGTGCGGATCTGTCCCATTGCCTGAAAGATGAAGAGGCCTATGAATTTAATCCGATGGGTGCGCTTTTCGATGAGAACATTGTGAAGGGCATTGAAAATAAAGATTACTATTCCATTTTAACCGTACCCCATCAGGTTTATGAACCGGCCGGCCAATGTGGTTTGCGTCCCATTGTCATGGGACTTGGTGCCGCCGACGGCAGGGAAACCGAATCCCAGGTCTTTTCTTACGAAGGCCCCTTTGGTGTCGGTTATATATCGGCTTATATTGGATTGGAAGAGGGAAAAGTTCCCAGTCTCATGGATCGTTATGAGAAAGATAAAATGATCTCCTATAAGGAAAGACGTTCCAGTGAAGGCCCGGTGGCCGCCCTTGCCAGGGGCACCATTAACTCCTGGGTTCAGCGTGGACGAAAACTGAATTTTGATCATTATAAGGATCAGGTGGAGATTGAACCGGAAATCCTCAAGGAGCTTCAAACAAAGCAAGCCGGGGTTTTTGTATCGCTTCATAAAAAAGGGGAACTGCGAGGCTGCATTGGAACCACCGGCCCGGTTACTGAAAATATCGCCCAGGAAATTATTAGAAATGCCATTGAGGCAGCCTCCTATGACCCTCGGTTTTTACCGGTAGAGGATGCTGAACTGATGGATCTGGAAATTAAGGTGGATATTTTAGGTGAGCCAGAGCGAATCAATGGAATAGAGGATCTGGATGTGCAGAAGTATGGTGTGATTGTGGAAAAAGATTTACATCGGGGACTTTTATTACCGGCTCTTGAGGGGGTAAACACCCCAGCAGAACAGGTGGCCATTGCAAAATCAAAGGCCGGCATACCAGAAGATGAAACGGATGTTATTTTACATCGGTTTGAAGTGAAACGGCATCAATAAGAGTTAAAAGTTTAGAAAAGGCAACCGGCAATGCCAGGTCATTAATGGAATCTCTTCCTTTAAACTGCGTCTTTATGGGCAGAGCTTCCATTTCATCAGAAATGTAGGCTTTAGGGGCTTCGCAAACCTGCGATGGCACTTCAAACCCATAAAGACTCATTTCCCAAATAATATGGGAAAATACATGCCGACTTTCTCCAATGAAAACAGGCTCAGAAAGCTCAGGAAAAAATTCCTGGAGCTTTTTTTTAATATCATCGCCTTTTTCAGTGGTTGTTTCCACAATGGGGAAAGACCACATTTCTGATAAAAGACCGGACCCGGGACGTTTGACAAAGAAAAGCTCGCCACCGCGTTTTAAAATCCCGACTTCCATTTTTTTATGGACCTGCTTTTGTTTTTTCTTTTTAATAGGAAGTTCATTAGTGGTGCCAAAGCTATGGCATTGACAGCCCAGGCGTAGCGGGCAGATCAAACATTTGGGGTTTTGCGGGGTACAGATCATGGCCCCCAGCTCCATCAGTCCTTCGTTAAAATCACCGGTGGCTTTCGGCAATATTGTTTCAATCCATACAGTCACTATTTTTTTTGTTTTGGCGTCGCCGATGTCATCAAAGCTATTGCAGTAGCGGCTAATCACTCGGAGCACATTCCCATCCACGGCACTGACTTTTTCGTTAAAAGCAATGCTGGCAATGGCACCACCGGTATAGGGACCAATTCCGGGAAGCTTAAGCAGATCGGAAAAGTTATCCGGGAAGCATCCGGCATATTCAGTCATAATAATCTTAGAAGCCCTGTGCAGATTTCGGGCTCGGGAATAATAGCCTAGGCCCTCCCAGGCTTTGATGACCTGATCCTCGGTGGCGGCGGCAAGAGAAGCCACATCGGGAAATGATTCAATAAAACGGTTATAATAAGGAATCAAAGTATCAATCTGGGTTTGCTGAGCCATGATTTCTGAGATCCAGATGAAATAGGGGTCTTTTGTCCGGCGAAAGGGCAGATCGCGTTTAGCTTTTTCGAACCAATTCAGCAATTCGAGTTGTAATATTTCAATGAGACAATCATTATTTTTTGTATCAAGCATATGGTCTCCATTCGTTAAGAGTTGATTAATTAAAACACAATATATAGTATAAAATATTTTTCTGAAAACTAGCTTATTTTCGAAAATAATCCTTAAATTTCACATGGTAAAAATTTACCCAAACCCCCATTATGGCATGGGAATGGGAGAAATCAAGGTTTATAATTGGGACGACGTCACCATTTTGACCCTTAAAAGCCACAAAAAGCTTGACACAAAATGGGTGGGGTGGTAAACTTGCTGTAACAAATGTGCAATTTTTATTACAGCAATACAGACCAAAGGAAAGGTATTATATATGAAAAATGAGAGAGAGATAGGGAATTTTCTCAAGAGATATCCCGGCGTAAGAATTGGATTTATCGCGTTAATTCTTCTTGTCGTTGTGGGCGTTTCCAGTGCTTTTACCGTTGAAAAAGAAGTTCAGGTTACTTTCAAAGGTGAAGAATACACTGTCAAAGGAAAATTGCTCGAGTCCCTAGAGAAAGTTCTAGTGGCAAATGATCTTCCGGCAAGTGATGAATATAAATATAGTGCTCCATTAAATACGCTTTTTAAAGATATCATTGATGTTCAGATCGAAAAAAAGATTTTAGTAAACATCATGGTTGACGGTAAAACAGCGTCCTATTTTTCAGAAGCCTCAAACGTAGGTGAATTGCTTGAAGAGCAGGGTATAAAAATTGATCAGTATGATCGGGTTGAACCAACGCTAAACACTGCCATAACATTGAAAACCGGAACTGTTAAAATTACTCGGGTGACTTTCGTTGAATCGACTGGGATAAAAGATATTCCCATGAAAGTGAGGATTAAAGAAAATCCAGATCTGCCAACCGGAGCACGAATGGTCGTACAAGTTGGTGGAAATGGAAAAAGTAATGTCAAAGAGCGAATTCGGTATGAAAACGGCGTGGAGGTTAGTCGTAAAGTTTTGGCTAGCGACGTGATTACACCAGCAGTTGAAGAAATTATCGAAGTAGGATCAGAGACTACAATTATCATGCCTAATACAGTACAAACTTTTTTAGTGACAGGAAATGTCACGGTAGAATCCAGTGCTGCTGGTGAGGGCAGAACAACGGCGAATAAAGATAATGGCCTTAAAGGATCCATGACGGTTAGTGCCACAGCTTATACAGCAACCGGAAACAATACCGCTTCAGGCTTAGCCCCTCAGGCTGGCCGAACCATCGCATCATGGGATGGGATACCATTTGGAACTCAGGTATATATTCCCGCACTCGGCGGGGTATACACGGTGGAGGATCGAGGCGGAGCTGTGGGATATGGAATTATCGATATTTATATGAATAGCAAAGAAGACTGTGTGGCCTGGGGACGACAAAACATTGAAATTTACTTTATGGATTAAGCTTCATACGATGCGATGGGATAAAAACCATCGTTTTTTTTATTTCCCCGGAGGCAATCACTTGGCAAATGACTGGGAACGTCAAAGGAATCCAGGTAAAGGCTATAATGGGTGTGTTATGTATTTAGAAAGAACATGATTCCTGAAAAACACACTTGTACTTTGTATACAAAATTTGGTATACTTACCTTATGAAATTACATGGTGTATATTCCACAATGAATATCGGAGGAAAACATGGAAATTAAAATTGTTAAAACAGTAAACCCAAAACAGAAAACAGAAGAAGATTCGTTGATCTTTGGGGTAGAATTCACAGATCACATGTTTGAAATGGACTATACCGAAGGGGTAGGATGGCATGATGCTGTTATTAAGCCGTATGGCCCCATAGAATTGATGCCGTCGGCAATGGTTCTTCATTACGCCCAAGAGGTTTTTGAAGGTTTAAAGGCCTATAAAACTCCAAATGGAGAGACTCAGTTATTTCGACCACAGGAAAATTTCAAACGGATGAATCGTTCCAACGAACGTATGTGCATCCCTCAGATAGATGAAGATTTTTTATTGAAGGCTTTGAAGGCCCTGATAAAGATTGATGAGGACTGGATTCCGACATCCACCGGAACCTCCCTTTATCTCCGGCCCTTTATTTTTGCCACCGACCCTTTTGTGGGGGTCCGTGTTTCACAAACCTATAAGCTGATGATTATTATGTCTCCGGTGGGTTCCTATTATAAAGGGGGATTGGCGCCCTGCAAAATTTACGTTGAAGACGAATATGCCAGAACCGTTCGCGGTGGTACGGGAGAAGCTAAATGCGGTGGCAACTATGCCGGAGGACTGGCTGCCCAGGAAAAGGTTCACGCCAAAGGCTATGAGCAGATTTTATGGCTAGACGGTGAAAAACGACAATACATTGAAGAAGTAGGCACCAGCAATGTATTCTTCCTGATCGATGGGGTTTTTGTCACACCTTCCCTGGAAGGCACCATCCTCAGCGGGATCACCCGAAAAAGTGTGATCGAGCTGTTAAAGCACTGGGGCGAAACCGTGGTAGAACGCCGCATCACCATTGACGAGTTCTATGAGTTGTATCAACAGGGAAAAGTTCAAGAGGCTTTTGCAACCGGAACCGCCGCTGTGATTTCACCCATTGGCACTTTGGGCTGGCAGGATAAGGAAATGACCTTTAATCATGGCGACATCGGAGCGTATACCCAAAAGATATACGACACCCTCTACGGTATTCAAACCGGGCATATTAAAGACACATTAAACTGGATTGTAAAGTTATAACCATAAAAACCCGCAGATATTCAAATATCCACGGGTTTTTTAATAAATTCTTTCAAAACGCCTTGACTTTACAGCTGATCCTTGGTAGAATAAATCTTGCATTTTGAATATCGAGAGGTACCGAAGCGGTCACAACGGGGCGGTCTTGAAAACCGTTAGGGTGCAAGCCCACGTGGGTTCGAATCCCACCCTCTCGGCCATTTAATGCTGAGAATAACTAAATAAAAATATTGTATTATTACCATCTGGAGAAGTACTCAAGTGGCTATAAGAGGTGCCCCTGCTAAGGGTATAGTCCGTTTACGCGGTGCGTGGGTTCAAATCCCACCTTCTCCGCCACCAAGAAATACGCATCAAATATGATGTTGAGATAAACCTGTTACGTAAAGTAGCAGGTTTTTTTGTGCTTAATAATGTTTTATAAGAAGAATAACTATCATTATTTAAAATTTATGATATAATTAAG
>JAENWK010000029.1 GCA_016650045.1 Eubacteriaceae bacterium
AGTTCATAGAACAACTTGATAAATATGTTAAGTGGTACTCTGAAAAACGAATTAAGATATCGCTTGGAGGAATGAGTCCGTTAGATTACAGAAGGAGTCTGGGATTGGCCGTTTGAGGTCCAACAAAACGTCCGCACCCCCCATGCACTATTCCATTGGAATACTCAGAATAAACAAAACGCTGTTTTTTACAGTTGAATTCTATAATATTGATTGATGATTTATGAAACAATTAATGGATGATGAAATTTTTATCCATAACTACTTGAATTTTCTTTTCAATTTCCAGTGATTCGTCAATTACATTTGAAATAATTTGCTGATCCAGCCCCAGGCTTGTCAGCAAAAGATGAATGCTGGCATTGGCAAAATCGTTTGAGGAACAATCAATAAGACCGCCATCATAGGCCAGATTCGCACCTTGAGAGGCCCCCATATTGGAATAGGTTATGAAGGCGATTTCAAATTCACTGTAATCCAGATCACAGCTTTTAGCAAGCTTAGCCCAAAAATCGGTCATGACGCTGTGTTCCTTATAGATGACATTTTCAGCCAGTAAATCATAATAAAAGCGACTGAAATTTTTATTAATGCGCAGACTATAATTATGAATGCGCATTTCAACGGCAGTTTGCAATAAAAGGGTGGTTTCAATATTTGCCAAATCTAATTTTTCTTTTACCAATGCCTTATAGGAGGACATAATTTCATTGTAAAGCATAATACCTAAACCGCCTTTTGACCCGAAATAATAGTTTATCAGGCCAACATTAGCACCCGAAGCTTTTGCAATTTGAAGGCAGGTAGTACTGGTATATCCATTTTCGTAAAACAAGCATTTGGCGGCATTATATATTTTTTCTTTTGTTTCTTTTCCAACTTTATATTTTCCCATTGTTTCAACTTTCCCTTTATATCATATTTATATGTTAGTGTTTTACTTAATAATAGAAGATTAAGTAAAATTGCATTTAAAAGCTTATCATGTTTTTTAAAAAAAAACAAGATAGGGATCATAAAAAATTTTACATTGACATAAGTATTAAAGAAAGTGATGATTTGTTTACCCGGTAAATAAATTTTAAGGGTTGAACATCATAAAAGAAAAGGCCATTATTATGTCAAGTGTGTCCCCTATGGCGGACAGGCGTTGCCTGTCAGATCATGGAACATATTGATAAATAATGGCCTTTTTAACTAGGTTAAACGTTGTTGCTTTTTAGTGCTTTGTTAACCATTCGCGGTTTATGGCAATGGCTTTTATGACTTGTTTCTCGGCCGGTCCGCCAATAATATTACGTTGATTGACACAGACGTTTAAATCAATGGCATGGTAAATGGTTTCATCAAATATGGGAGAAATGGTTTTATATTCTTCCAGGGTCAGATCATCCAGACTTTTCTTTTGATCCAGTGCGTAGAAAACCAGTTTTCCAATGATTTCATGGGCATCCCGAAAGGCTACCCCGTGTTTTACCAGCCAATCCGCGGCGTCTGTGGCATTTGAAAACCCACCGGCGGCGGCTTTTTTCATAACGGATTTATTAACCGTCATGGTTTTTACCATTTTTGCAAAGGTTGTGGCACAAATACTAATGGTATCATAGGCATCAAAAACCGGTTCTTTGTCTTCCTGCATATCTTTATTATAGGCCAGAGGAATCCCCTTCATAGTGGTGAGGAGACCTAGAAGATCACCGTAAACCCGACCTGTTTTTCCACGTACCAGTTCGGCGATGTCCGGGTTCTTCTTTTGGGGCATAATGCTGCTGCCGGTACTGAATGCATCATCCAAAGTAATAAAATTAAACTCACTGCTGCACCAAAGAATAATTTCTTCGGAAAAGCGGCTGAGATGCATCATAAAAACGGCAGCGGCTTCAAGGAAATCAATACAGAAATCTCGGTCGGAAACGCCGTCCAAACTGTTAAGAGAAACGGCGGCAAACCCCAGTTCTTTTGCCACGGATTCGCGATCCAGCGGATAGGTGGTGGTGGCAAGGGCTCCGGAGCCCAAGGGTAAGGTATCCGTCATATGAAATACCTGATCCATTCGGATGACGTCCCGTTTAAACATTTCCACATAGGCCATCAGGTGATGACTCAGGGTAATGGGTTGGGCCCGTTGGAGATGGGTGTATCCCGGCATAATCGTGTTGGTATGTTCCATGGCTATGTCCAGAAGGGTTGTGATTAAATCACAGATAAGGTTTTTTGTTTCCAGGCAAATATCTTTCATATAAAGACGCATGTCTGTTGCAACCTGATCGTTTCGGCTGCGTCCGGTATGCAGCTTTTTACCAACCTCGCCAATACGCTCGGTGAGAATGGCTTCCACATTCATATGAATATCTTCCATAGCAACGGAAAATTCAATTTTCCCGGCATCAATATCTGCTAAGATATCCAGAAGAGTTGCAATAATAATTTCAGATTCTTTTGGATCAATGATATTTTGTTTGCCCAACATACGGGCATGAGCAATGCTTCCAAAAATATCCTGTTTGTATAAACGTTGATCGAAAGAAATAGACGAATTAAAATCATCGGTTAAAAGGTCGGTTTTTTTAGAAAACCGACCGCCCCACATTTTTTTCATCAGTGATTATTCTCCTTTTTCTTCGCGGCTCATTCGCATTAAAGCACGAACCTTCAATGGCAAACCGAAAAGATGTATAAATCCTTCAGCATCTTTGTGATCATAGAGATCTCCGGTGGTGAAGCTGGCAATTTCAGCATTATATAATGAGTAGGGAGATTCCACACCGGTGAGAATTATATTACCTTTATAGAGTTTCACTTGGACGTTTCCGGTAACGGTCTTTTGGGTTTCGTCAACGAAAGCAGTGAGTGCTTCACGCAGTGGGGTATACCATTCGCCGTTATAAGCAAGTTCAGCAAATTTTACCGCCGCCTGTTGTTTAAAACCATAGGTTTGTCGATCGAGACACATGTGTTCTAATTCTTCATGGGCCTTATAGAGGATGGAACCGCCAGGGGTTTCATAGATCCCACGTGATTTCATGCCGACGATGCGATTTTCAATTAAATCCACAACGCCGACACCATGTCGTCCGCCGATGATGTTAAGCTGAGTCAATAATTCACGGCCATTCATCGCCACACCATTAAGCTTTGTCGGAATGCCTTGAACAAATTCTAAATCAACGATTTCTGCTTCATCGGGAGTTTCTTCAATGGGAGTGGTCATTTGCAATAATTTTTTATATTGAGGTGCCAGGGATGGATCTTCTAATTCAAGACCTTCGTGGCTCATGTGTAAAATATTTTTGTCACGGCTGTAGCTGTTGCTAATGGTCATTGGAACTTTGATATCGTGAAGGATGCAGTAGTCCATGGCATCTTCTCTTGATTTAATATCCCAGATTCGCCAGGGGGCAATAATTTTCATTTGGGGTGCTAATGCTCCGATGGTCAATTCAAAACGAACCTGGTCATTTCCTTTACCGGTAGCCCCGTGACAAATGGCTTCAGCACCTTCCATTTCCGCATATTTCACAAGAACCTTGGCGATTAATGGACGTGCCAGAGAGGTCCCCAGCAAATATTTCTTTTCGTAAATAGCATCAGCCTTTAGGGCTGGCCAACAAAAATCTTCAACAAATTCGTCGGTGACATCTTCAATATATAATTTACTGGCACCGGAAGCAAGAGCTCTTTCTTCAAGACCTTCCAGTTCGTTTCCCTGGCCAACGTCCACACAAACAGCGATGACTTCATAATCGTAGGTATTTTTTAACCATGGAATAATGGTGGTGGTATCTAATCCACCGGAATAGGCAAGAATTACTTTTTTCTTCAATTTTATATCCTCCTGGAAATGATTAATTATTATTGTTTTAATTTTTATTACATGAATTATTATACAATCAAATAATCCTAAAAGCAAGTAAAAAAAGATTTATGTATAATTAAAGTTATAATTATACATAAATAATGCTTGAATATTCATATGATGTCTTATATAATACATAAATAAATTAATTTTTATGAATATTGATAAATTTTACAAACTGACAGACATCAATCGAATAATTTGGTAGAATGGAACCAATGAAACAAATTTCTGCGAATTAAAGTCAGGGAAGGAAACAAAATGATTAAAGCATCAATTATCGGTGGAACAGGTTATGCAGGACAAGAACTCATTCGAATTTTAATGAGACATCCTGAAGTTGAGGTTGTAACAGTGGGGTCCCGAAGTTTTGCAGGACAGAAATTCAGCGATATTTATGGGAATTATGAAGGCTTAACGGATCTTCTTTGTGAGGTATCCAATATTCAGGAAATGGCGGAAAAATCTGATGTGGTCTTTCTTGCGTTACCTCATGGCCTTGCATCAAAAATGATTACTGAAGAAATATTGGAAAAAACCAAAATCATAGATCTGGGTGCTGACTTCCGGCTTAAGGATGCTTTAATCTATGAACAATGGTATAATATAGAACATTATAATAAACCATTATTAGACGAAGCTGTCTATGGTCTATGTGAATTACATCGGAATGAAATAAAAAAGGCCCGATTAATTTCGAATCCAGGGTGTTATACAACCTGTAGCATTCTCAGTCTTGCTCCTTTAATAAAAAATAAGCTGATCGATGAAAATAGTATTATTATCGATGCGAAATCAGGGGTTACCGGAGCAGGCCGGGGAACTGTGTTGGATGTTATGTATTCGGAATGTAATGAATCGGTTAAAGCCTATAAAATCGGTGAACATCGTCACACTCCGGAAATCGAACAGGAATTGAATTTATTTAATGGTGGGGATTTCAAACTGTTATTTACTCCGCACCTTGTTCCCATGAATCGGGGAATTCTTGCCTTGTGCTATGCCAACTTAACGGCAGACATATCACTGGAAGAACTGAAGGAACTGTATAAAGACTTTTATAAGGATGAATACTTTGTCCGATTAACCGGAGATAAATTGCCGGAAACCCGTTGGGTTAAAGGATCAAATTTTTGTGATATCGGATTAAAAATTGATCCTCGAACCAATCGTGTGATTGTGGTAGGTGCCATTGATAACCTCATTAAGGGCGCTGCAGGACAAGCCGTTCAAAATATGAATATTAGTTTTGATTTAGATGAAAAAACTGGAATCGACTTTATTACCGATTTCCCTATATAAACAGGAGAAATAAAATGAAAATAATTAAGAACGGTTATGTAACAACCCCAAAAGGATTTAAAGCAGGGGGGTATGCCTGTGGGATTAAAAAGGACGGACTTGATCTTGGAATGATCTATTCTGAAGTTCCTTCAGCCACCGCCATTATGGCCACCACCAATATTGTAAAAGCGGCCCCGATTGTCTGGTGCAAGAAAGTTATGATAAATCCTATGAAACAGGCAGTCATTGTTAATAGTGGCAATGCCAATGCATGTACAGGTGAACAGGGTATGAATAACGTATTATCAACAGCAAAAAGCGTGGGAGAGACCCTGGGCATTGATCCTGAAAGTGTCTTAGTGGCATCCACTGGGGTTATTGGGGTACCTCTTCCGGTTGACAATATTCTTTCAGGAATTAAAGCCCTGATACCGAATTTGGGATTTTCACAAGAAGATGGGTTGTCGGCCGCCCAAGCCATTCTTACAACGGATACTGTGATTAAAACCATTGCCGTTGAAATTGAACTTCAAGGAGTCAAGGTAAAAATTGGGGGCATGGCAAAGGGCTCAGGGATGATCCATCCCAACATGGCCACCATGCTTTCTTTTGTAACCACCGATGCGGCAATTGAGGCGGATGTCCTTCAAAATCTTTTAAAGGAAACAACCCTTGACAGTTATAATATGATTTCGGTGGATGGAGATACCAGTACCAACGACATGGTGACTGTTTTAGCCAATGGCATGGCAGGAAATATAACGCTTACCGAGAAAACCCCGGATTATGAAATTTTCAAGGAAGCCTTTGACTATGTTCATAAAACTTTGGCTAAAAAAATTATCCGGGATGGCGAAGGTGCCACAAAATTTATGGAAGTCAAGGTTCGAGGTGCAAAAACAAAGGATGATGCAAGAATCCTGGCAAAATCCGTTGTAACGTCCAGTTTGGTAAAAACCGCGATGTTTGGTGAAGATGCCAACTGGGGACGGGTTCTTTGTGCTTTAGGTTATTCGGGGGCACCCTTTGATCCTCAAAAAGTATCTTTGGTATTTTCCAGCCAGGCGGGGATGATCACTTTATTAAATGATGGGGTTCCTATTACCTTTGATGAGGATGAAGCAAAAAAAGTATTGTCGGAAACAGACATTACCATGACGGTGGAATTGCAGGAAGGCGATGAAAAAGCGGTTGCCTGGGGCTGTGATTTATCTTACGATTATGTTAAGATCAACGGTGATTATCGAAGCTGAAAATTGCTCTGGCATTCAGCGGAATGCTGTTGCAGGAAGATTCTCCATTGGCTGCCGTATTGATATGTGGCCGTATGAAAAAAAAGAAAGAAGTATTAAATGGAAAAATATATTGAAAAGGCGAAGATTCTTATAGAAGCTTTACCCTATATTCAGCAATTTAAAAAGAAAACCATGGTCATCAAATATGGCGGCAGTTTTATGTATGACGAGGCGATTAAACAATCCGTTATGGATGATATTGCGCTCATGCGTTTGGTTGGTATTCGCCTGATCATTGTCCATGGCGGGGGAAAAGATATTTCGGGTCTCCTCAGCGATCTTGATATTCAAACCGAGTTTGTGGAAGGTTTGCGTATTACCAATGAAAAGGTTGTGGAAATAGCCGAAATGGTTTTATCAGGCAAAATCAATAAGGAAATCGTTCAGCTTCTTCAAAATCGTGAAATCAATTCCGTTGGACTTTCAGGGAAAGACGGTGGCATGATTAAGGTCAAGAAGAAATTTGTTAAAGATCTTGACATTGGATTTGTTGGAGAAATTATTCGGGTGGACAGTAAAATTTTAAACACACTCTTAAAGGAAGATTATTTGCCGGTTATCGCTCCGATTGGTACCGACAAAACCGGACAAAGTTATAATATTAATGCGGATCATGTGGCTTCTGCCATTGCAAAAGCCCTTAAAGCCGAAAAACTCATTTATTTAACCGATACGGATGGTGTGTATATGGATCCGGATAATACTGATTCTATTATTCGTCGTCTTTTTGCAGAAAATGTACCGAAGCTTATTGAAGAAGGCGTCATATCCGGTGGGATGATTCCTAAGGTTCAAAACAGTGTGGACGCCTTAAATCAAGGGGTTAATTCAGTGCATATTTTAGACGGCAAGGTGGAACACTCATTGCTTTTAGAACTTTTTACAGCAGCAGGGGTTGGCACCATGATTCGTCGTTCAATTTTATAGGAGGTTCAAAATGGATTTAATAACACGCGGAAATAATGTGATCATGGAAACCTACAAGCGTTTTCCCCTGATTTTCGAAAAAGGTCAAGGGTGTACCCTGACCGATAGTGACGGAAAAGAATATTTGGATTTTGTGGCAGGCATTGCTGTAGATGCGCTGGGTCATTGCCACCCGGGTCTCATGGATGCCATGAAAACTCAAATTGAAAAGCTGGTGCATATTTCAAATCTTTACTGGTCTGAACCAGGCATTGAATTGGCGGAAATACTCACAGAGGAAAGTGGACTGGATAAGGTTTTCTTTTGTAATAGTGGGGCTGAAGCCTGTGAAGCGGCATTAAAGCTATGTCGTGTTTATGGAAAACTCAAGAAAAACAGTGATGCTGTAGAAATCATCGCCATGGAACAATCCTTTCACGGACGCACCTATGGAGCCATTTCCGCCACCGGTCAAAAGAAGTATCAAGCAAATCTTGAGCCTTTATTGCCTGAAATCCATCATGTGCCCTTTAATGATATTGATGCTTTAAAAGCTCGAATTAGTCCGAAAACCTGCGGGATTATTTTAGAACCCATTCAGGGCGAGGGTGGAATTTATCCAGCGGATTTAAGCTATTTGCAGGAAGTGCGAAAAATTTGTGATGATGAAAATATTGTGCTGATTTTTGATGAGGTCCAAACAGGCATCGGGCGTTCAGGTAAGCTCTTTGCCTATCAGCAATATGGTGTCATCCCGGATGTGGTAACCATGGCCAAGGGTTTAGGCGGGGGTGTTCCCATTGGTGGCATTATTGCTAAAAACCATGTGGCGGAAGTTTTTACTCCCGGCACCCACGCATCGACTTTTGGTGGAAATCCTTTTGTTTGTGCCACAGCAAAATATGTACTGGAAACATTAACGGCTCCAGGATTCTTTAATTCAGTGGAGAAAAATGGAGCCTATCTTAAATCAAAACTCGAAGCATTGAAGAAAGATCACCCTTCCATTATTGAGGTTCGCGGCATGGGACTTATTATTGGGGTGGAAGTATCAACACAACCGGGTACCATTGTGGCAAAAGCCATGGATAAAGGTTTGCTTCTTATTGGTGCCGGACATAATGCGGTTCGTTTTGTTCCGCCATTGATTGTCAGTAAAGAAGAAATTGATCAGGCTGTTCAAATATTTTCGGAGTGTTTATAGTTTAGTTAGAATAAAAGAGGCTGTTGCAGAATTTTGCAACAGCCTCTTTCAGTGTTAATGGGTTTTAAGAAAACACAGGAATTAATATACTTGGATACAAATTTTCGTATTAAAGGGGTTGCCACAAAGGATAGGGGAACAGCAATGAGTATACCGATCGCAACACCCTTTAAATAAGCCAAAGGAAAGATAGGGCTATTGGGGCTGTTCCTCCCCCGAGCCAGGTTATAAAAAAGGTCATAATGACACTGAAAACAACAGCGACTAAACCATTAAACACGATATTTTGCTTGTTACTCATGATTTTCTCCTTTTTTAAAAAAAATTGAAACCGTGGTTCCCTGGTTAATCGGGCTTTCAATTAGCAATTTGCCATGGTGTATCTTGATAATACTGTCAATGATGGATAATCCCAATCCAGAGCCTCCTGTTTCTCGGGACCGATCGCTGCTGATACGGTAGAAACGCTCTTTGATTTTTTCAAGTTCAGACGCTGGAATTCCCATGCCGGCATCTTTAATGGAAATAACAATGGTTTTTTGATCTGGTATATGACAGCTCAAGGTGATGATGCTTCCAGGGAGTGAGTACTTTCTGCTGTTGTCAATAAGCCCTCGAATAGCTTGGATTAATAATCCTTCGTTTCCCTGAGCAAAGGCTTGATCACAGGTTTCCAGAAGGTACTGATGATTGGGATCAATCATGGAAGATTCATGATAAATTTTTTCCAAAATTGCGGAAACATCAATTACGATAAAGTCTTCACCAAAATAATTATTTTCAATGCGAGTGATCAGCAACAAGTCTTCCACTATTTTTTTCATTCCCTGAACTTCTTCACCAATGGCTTCAATGGATTCGTCCCTGAGTTGAGGGTCGTTTTTCCCCCAATCTCCTAAAATGTGTGTATAACCCTGGATGACCGTTAGGGGAATGCGCAACTCATGGGAAGCATCGGAAACAAAACGTTTTTGATTTTCAAAGGCTGATTCCAGCTTTCCGATCATTTGGTTCAAAGAAACAATTAATTGGTCGAGCTCGTCTTTGTTGCCTGTTTCCTCAATCCGGGTGTTGAGGTTATTCTCAGTAATGTTTTTCGCAGTTTCAGAAATTTCAATCAGTGGTTTTAAGGAGCCTTTGGTTCCGTAAATACCGATCAGAATTATGGCAACAAGACTAAGGATACTGATACCGATCATCAATACAAACAATGTAGTCATAAATATATAGCTGTCATTTAGGTTTTTAACAATCTGAATATAAATATTATCCCCATCGCCTAAATCATAATAGGAGCCAAGGTAATAGTATTCAATCTGATTATACCGAAAAGCATCCACCGCAATGGTTTGATTTTTTGAATCGGCATTGTCAAAACTAAATTTAAAAAAACCGATATCAAATTTATCCAGGTTTTCAGGAACAAGGATATCATTAAGGAGTTCTGATGATTGATAAAGATTTCCTGAATTATCGGTGAGACGGTAAGTGATCAGGGAATTATCTTTGACATAGGGATATATTTTTTCAGAAATCACTTTAAGGCGTTCATCATTGGGTAAGCTTAAAAGAAGAGCCCTGTTTTCTTCGATGGTATTAACCACATAGTTATTAAAACGAACCATGGTCGATTCATTTTCATTTAAGATGAGCTGCTGTGAGAAGAAGAAAACCATTAAAAAAGAAATGGTCAGCACTGCTGTCAGTCCAAGAATAAAAAACAATACAATGCGATGATAAAGCTTAAGCGGCTTTTTTCGACCGGGAATGTTTAACTTATCGAACCACATAACCACGTCCTCGAACGGTTTGAATGCATTTTTTATTATAATTCCGATCAATTTTATCACGGAGATATTTAATATAAACATCCACAATATTGTCTACACCGTCATAGTCAAAACCCCAAACCTTATTTAAAATTTGTTCCCGGGACTGGACTAAGTCATGGTTGAGAACAAGAAAATAGAACAAATCGAATTCCGTACGCGAGAGCTCTATGAATTTCTCCTGGCGTTTGACGGTAAAGCACTCTAAATTTATTTCAATATCCATAAAAGAAATAATGTTTTTGGGAGATTGCTGGATTTCATTTTTTCTTATGTTCGCTTTAATCCGAGCCAGGAGCTCATCAAAATTAAAGGGCTTGGTGACATAATCATCAGCACCTAATTCGAATCCCGATACCATATCTCGGGTATCATCTTTGGCCGTAAGAAAAATCACCGGCAGTTTCTGATCTTTGGATTTGATGTATTTTAGAACATCAATTCCTGATACTTCCGGAAGCATGATGTCAAGGAGAATTAAGTCGAAATTCGGATTTTGGGTGACCATTTCTATGGCCTCCCGACCGGTAAAGGCTTTTAATGTGTGAAAGCCAGCATGGTTTAATTGAAGCTCTATAATTCTGGAAATTTTTTTATCATCTTCGACAATGAGTATTTTTTTCATGTTAACCTCCTATTTTATAAAATAATATCATAGTTTTCTGTTTTTATATAGACTTAAGAGTTGAGATTTCATATAGCCTTAAGTTTTAAGAATTATAATTATCCGGTAGAGATATAATTTAAATTTGAAACGTGGAAGGAGTCGCTTTATGCGCATATTATTTGTAGAAGACGAAAAAAAAATCACTGATGCACTCCAGGAACTCTGCAAGATACAAAACATTGACTGTGATATTGCAAATGATGGAGAAGAAGGCTTGTTGTTTGCACTTAATCCTATTTACGATGTCATTGTTTTAGACATTATGCTGCCCATTAAAAGTGGAATTGAAATTCTCCAGCAAATCAGAGAACAGGGCATTAACACTCCGGTACTGATGCTGACCGCTAAAGGAACCATTGATGATAAAGTGAAGGGTTTAGATTTAGGCGCAGATGATTATTTGATTAAACCATTTTCGGCAAAAGAACTTTTTGCCCGAATCAGAGCGTTGGGCCGCCGTCCGGATCATGGAATTAAAGGTGAAACCATTGTGTTCGAGGATGTTAATTTTAATACGAAAAAAAATATTCTTCAAACAGCAGAAAAGGAATTTAAACTTTCAGTAAAAGAAGCTAAAATTTTAGAAATGCTCCTGAAACGTCCGAATCAGGTGTTTACACGAGAACAAATCTTAGATCGGGTGTGGGGTTTTGATAAGGAAGTCAATGAAAATAATATTGAAATTTACGTCCATAACCTGCGCAAGAAAATCATTAACACCCAGGTTAAAATTGATACCATTCGAGGCGTCGGTTATACACTTGGAAAAAAATAGGCTGGAGAAATAAGACCCATGTTTAAAGAAATTAAACGAAAAATTACAATGTTTAATACCATTATTCTCATTATTTTTATGTTTATTTTTATATTACTTGTTGGGTTTCTTGTGAAATGGAGTCTTAATCTATCAGGTGAAATTTATTTAACCAATGTTGCCAAGGAAATCATTCAAAATGATGGCGATTCTGATATACCAGCCATTGGTTCAGTTGATGCGGTTCATGATAAATTTGGATATCAATTTATTCAATGGGATAGCAGTAAAGTCGTGAAGAATATGAAAATAGATGATCGTAACTTGATTGTTGTGGGTTATGAATTAATCAATAAAGAAAAACCAGCTTCTGATTTTAGTATGGTTCTTTCCGATAATCTGGAGTATCGGGTATACACCCTGCCATATTTTGATAATAATATCAACTATGTGTTACAGGTTTTTCAACAGGTATCCACGGAACGGTCCATTATCGCCTATATGATTTCTTTTTTACTGCTCATTGGCATTGGATCAATTTTAGTTCTTATTCCAATCAGTTATTTTTTAGCAGGAAAATCGCTTTTGCCTATTAAGGAAACCTTTGATAATCAAAAGAAGTTTATTGCAGATGCTTCTCACGAGCTTCGAACTCCTCTCACAGTGATTCAAACAAACATCGAAGTTTTGAAATTAAAAGAAGATGAGCAAATTAAAGATAATATGAAGTGGCTTAACAACATTGCCAGCGAAAGCGATACCATGGCTAAGCTTATTTCAGAACTTTTACTTCTAGCCCAGGCAGAAAACCAACAACTTATATTGGAAAAAGATGTTTTTGATTTATCTTCCACGTGTAGCCTAATTGTTGGACTTATGACAGAAATTGCCAATGAAAAAGGAATCGAGTTAAGTGAAAACATTCTTCCGGGGATTTTGTACCGTGGAGATGAAGAACGTTTAAAACAGGCAGCTCGGATTCTTGTGGATAATGCCATAAAATACACTCCTAAGGGAGGAAAGGTTCAGTTATGTCTGAACCAAGGCAAACGTAACCTGGTTATTGAAGTTAAAGATACGGGGATTGGCCTGACAGATGATGAAAAAGCAAAAGTATTTAGTCGCTTCTATCGAGTTGATGATGCGAGGAACCGAGAAACCGGCGGAGTTGGCTTGGGATTAAACATTGCTGATTTCATTGTGAAAAAACATGGCGGAAAAATTAGAATTGAATCAATACCCAATAAAGGCAGTACTTTTTCCATACTACTACCACGAACAAGCCTCAAACCAGAGTTAAAAAAAAATAACCATAGAGCTGATTCTCTTAAGTAGAATCTAGCTTTGAATTAATAAAGTCTAAAAAGTTCAAATACACGACTGCTTTTCATAAAAGCTGATTTTAAGTTAGGTTTTATGAAAAAAAAGTGAGTAATTGAACTTTTTTATCGATTAATAGTAAAAAAATAAAAAAGTGTGAACTATGAAAGGTTTATTATGAATATTGTGCTTTATCAACCTGAAATTCCCCAAAATACTGGTAACATCGCCAGAACCTGTGCCATAACTCAAACCACCTTACATCTGATTAAGCCTCTGGGCTTTTCTCTGGATGAAAAGCATTTGAAACGGGCAGGCCTCGATTATTGGGATCTGCTTGACTTACATATCTATGAATCTTTTGAAGATTTTACCGAGAAAAACAAAAATATTAAGTTATATCTATTAACCACAAAAGCGGAAAAATTTTACGATGCCATTGAATTTGACAAGAATGCGTACTTTATGTTTGGGAAGGAAACCGCAGGGCTTCCCAGTGAAATTCATAAGGCTTACCCCGAAACCCGATTTAGAATTCCAATGAGAAATCATGAAAGAGCCCGTTCTCTTAATCTTTCCAATGCTGTAAACATTGTTCTTTTTGAAGCCCTGAGGCAGCACAACTTTCCAGGACTTGTTTAGTTATGAAAATAACTGAAAATAACTGAAAATAACTGAAAATTTTATTACTTAGTAACAACAGTATGTTATAATAGCACTAATTGTTGTATTTGGAATAGGTAGGAAAATATGGATCAAATTGAAAAGAAAATGAAGAAATGGTTTTCAAAATTTTTAAAAAAACATTCCAACTATATATTTTTTGTTTTTTTAATTGGCGCCACAGCTGTGGTTATTTTAACCCAGGTTGATCCCATAACCTTTGTTATTACTATTAAACAAGCAAATATTGGCTTTTTATTCCTGGGCATAGGTTGTGTCTTTATTTATTTTAGTTTAGAAGCATATATGTTATTAGTGCTGATGCGCCGGGAGAATTCCAATGAGAAAATTCACTTTGCCTGGACTCTGACCATGGTTGGTCAGTATTATAACCTTATTACACCCAGTGCCACTGGCGGACAACCCCTTCAGTTGTATGAAATGTCTAAAAAAGACTATGGCTTTGGAGTTGGTACCGCAGTTCTGGTGCAAAAATATGCGTTGTATCAGGTGACGGTTACCTTTCTGGCAATCTTGGCGACCATTTTGAGTATTACATCCCTTCACCGCAGTCTTGATGCTGTTAAATGGCTGATTATTATTGGCCTGGCTGTCAACATCGCCGGAGTTGTACTTATTTTCATTCTGGCATTTAGTCCCCGAGCGGCGAAAACCATTATGATTGGTTGTGTTAAGCTTTTATTAAAACTGCACATTATTAAAAATGAAGAAAAATATCATGAAAAAATAGATCATTTTATAGGAGAATACACAATAGCCATTGAGGCATTAAAAAGCAATAAAATGCAGACATTGAAATTATTTTTAATATCAATTGTTCAAATATTGACTTTCTACTCAACTAACTATTGGGTTTATCGATCATTGGGATTAAGTGATACCAATGCCATAACAATCATTTCGCTTCAGGCAATTCTCTATGTAGCAGTGGCTCTATTGCCTACACCCGGTGCTTCCGGAGGAGCGGAAGCCGGCTTTTTATTAATCTTTGGGCCTATTTACGGTCCTGGAAATACAGCTGTTGCCATGATTCTCTGGCGATTTATGACCTTTTACTTTATTATTCTTTTCGGAGGCATCTATTTATCCATACATTCCATTAGAGTTGGAAAAGATAAGGTAAAAGCCATTGAAGACGAGCTTAATGATGAAGCAGATCAAAGATTAAAAGAAAGTGAGAAATAAGGAGACCTTGTGAAAACAATTCAAACTCAAACAATCATTGATACAGTTGCAGAAATGTGTATTGAAGCCAATACATTTCTATCAGAAGATATGCTGCGCGGAATTTGCATTGCAGAATCCACCGAAGAATCTGCCAATGGACGAGAAATACTTGAAACCATGATTGAAAATTTTGATATGGCAGAAAAAAAAGGAATTCCGATTTGTCAGGATACTGGGATGGTTGTTATCTACGTGTCTTTTGGACAGGACCTGACCATTGAAGGGGGAAGCCTTGAAGATGCCCTTCAATGGGGTGTTGCCAAAGGATATGAAGAAGGCTATCTTCGAAAATCAGTGGTTTCAGACCCTTTTATCAGGAAAAACACAAATGATAATACCCCGGCGGTTATTCACTATAAAGTGGTAACCGGAGATCAACTTAAAATAAAAGTACTCCCGAAGGGTTTTGGCAGCGAAAACACCAGTGCCCTTAAAATGTTAAAACCTTCAGACGGTATGACCGGCGTCATAAAATTTGTGGTGGATACCGTGGAACGGGGTAGTCCCAATGCTTGTGCACCCATTGTTGTGGGTGTTGGTGTTGGCGGTACCATGGAAAAAGCTGCACTTCTGGCCAAAGAAGCCCTGACACGACCTTTAGGTCGTCATCACCCCAAAGATCATATTGAAAACCTCGAAGATTATCTACTTCAGGCATGCAATGCATTGGGCATTGGCCCCATGGGTTTAGGTGGAAGCAATACAGTTCTAGGGGTCAATGTGGAGGTTTTTCCAACCCATATTGCAGGTTTACCTGTTGCTGTGAATATCTCCTGTTATGTTAATCGTCACGTAGAAAGGGAATTGTAAAATGTCTGTGATTAATTTAAAAACTCCTTTAAGTCAAAAGATTCGCAAACAGCTTAAAGCAGGAGAGCATGTTCGAATTTCAGGAACCATTTATACTGCTCGAGATGCAGCCCATAAACGGATGATTGAAGGTTTGGAAAAGGGAATACCCCTTCCGGTGGATTTTACCAATGAAATTATCTATTATGTAGGACCCTGCCCGGCAAAACCTGGTGAAATTATTGGTTCCGCCGGGCCTACCACCAGTGGACGAATGGATATTTATACCCCCGAGCTTTTGGAAAGCGGACTTGGGGGGATGATTGGTAAGGGAAATCGCAGTGAGCGTGTTATCAATAGCATGATGAGCCACGATGGCGTTTATTTTGGATGTGTTGGCGGAGCTGGAGCCTTATTGCAAAATTGTATTAAAACTGTAGAAATTCTAGCCTATGAGGACCTTGGTACTGAAGCAATACGAAAAATTGTAGTTGAAAATTTCCCGGCCATTGTGGTCATTGATACCTGGGGAAATAATTTATATGAAACAGAAAGAAAAAAATTCGCACATGAAATCTGAAATTAATTTGGAGGTAAAAATGAAAAAAGCACAAATGGTTATTGAATCGTCAGTAAGAGAGGGTGGAACAGATCCTATCTTCAGAATCGCCGGAGAGGCAGCAAAACGAACCAGAGAATGCGGATCTGAAGCCGTGATAAACTCAACCATTGGGGCACTGATGGATGATAATGGGAATCTTGTAACATTTAAAGCAGTTTATGATACGCTAAAAGCCTTACCCAATCATTTAATTGCAGGGTATGCCGGACTTGCGGGGCAGCCGGATTTTCTTGAAAAAATTATTGAAGCCTGTTTTATGACCTGTAAACCAGAAGGTTATATACGTTCCATTGCAACCCCGGGTGGCACAGGTGCGGTAAGACACGCTTTCTATAATTACACTGAATTTGGAGATACCATCCTTCTTACCGATTGGTATTGGGCCCCTTACAAAACCATTGCCCATGAAAACCGCCGGGAAGTAAAAACCTTTCCAATGTATAATGAAAAGGGAACGTTTAATCTTGAAGCATACAAAGAAAGTGTTCTCGAGCTTTTAGAAAAGCAAAAAAGAGTGTTAACAGTATTAAACACCCCGGCTCATAATCCCACCGGTTATACTATTTCTGATGATGAATGGAAAGCGATTGTTGCCTTCATCACAGAAACAGCAAAGGATCAACCGGATTCTAAAATCATCATATTAGTGGATCTCGCCTACATTGATTTTGCAGGTGAAGGAGAAGATGCCAGAAATTTCATGAAAATTCTCGGTGGAATGCCGCATAATGTGTTAACTTTGTACGCTTTTAGCACATCAAAAAGTTATACCATGTACGGACTTCGAAATGGTGCGATTATTTGCGTGGCGCCTACTGAAGATATTGCCCAGGAGTTTGTCAATACTTGTACCTATTCAAACCGAGGCAGTTGGTCAAATGGTACCCGCGGAGCCATGGAAACAATCACAAAAATCTTCAGCAATGAAGAACTCCATGCCCAGGCCATGGCGGAACAAAGCTTTTACAAATGTATTCTTAGGCGTCGTGCCGCGGCATTTGTAGAAGAAGCCAGGAAGATTGATTTACCACTGGTGACCTATTGTGATGGCTTTTTCATCAGCATTCCCTGTGATCATCCAAAAGAAGCGAGTGACAAATTAATGGAAAAAAATACCTTTGTTGTTGCCCTGGGTAAAGGGCTGCGGTTTGCCCCCTGTGCTGTTTCAGAAGAAAAATGCCGACGCGCACCAGACTTAATATTAGAAGCGATTAAAGAAACAGAGACATGTAGTTAAGATGTCCCTGTTTCTCTAAATAAATAAAATTTGAGAGGTGTCAAGATGAAAGTTAAAATCGTAGATGTTGCTAAAGAAGCCAATGTTTCAGTAGCCACTGTTTCAAGGGTTGTAAACAATATTCCGTTAGTCAATGAAGAAACACGTGAGCGTGTTTTG
>JAENWK010000071.1 GCA_016650045.1 Eubacteriaceae bacterium
CCCAGCCCCTACCTTTTCTAATCCCTGCTGTAAGCCAAAAGCTCCGGTAAAAAGGCCGAATCCAAAAGAAATTTGGGCGGTATCAGCATTGGTAACGCCACCCATGGTAACAATTCTGGCTATGAGCTCAGTCCAGACTTTCATATCATTTTTTGTATATCCCACGACTGTTGGCTTACCGGTAGTCCCAGAGGAAGCATGATAGCGGACAATCTTGTTTTTCGGTTTTGCAAAAAGACCAAAGGGATAGGTTTCTCGAAGATCTTCTTTTGTAGTAAAAGGAAGATGGCGAATATCCGCAAGACATCGAATATCTTCGGGTTTAATACCAACTTCTTTGAACTTATGTTGATAATGCGGAACATTTTTATAAACATGCGTTAAAGTTTTGGAAAGACGTTCAAATTGCAATTTTTGGATTTCTTCCCGGGATAGTGTTTCTTTATCTGACCAGATTTTCATAAAACTTCCTCTTATTCTTAGGCAAAATAATTGCCAATAGTGTAAATTTTGATTATTTTTCAGGTTTCCAGGAGCTTTTAAGGGACACGATTTGGTTAAAAACAGGTACCTCCAGGGTCGAATATTTAGGATCAGCTGAGAAAAATCCATTGCGAATAAACTGGAATTTTTCTAAGGGTTTTGCCTTCATCACTTCGGGTTCGGCATAGCCTTCAATGATCTTAAGAGAGTTTGGATTGATTCGTTCGAGAAAATTATCTTTAGTAAGGCCTTCATCGTCATCGATGAGATTATCATAGAGATGAATTTCAACTTTTTTAGAAAGATTTGCATCTACCCAGTGGATGGTGCCTTTGACCTTACGCTCGGCAAAGCCACTGCCAGAACGGGTGGCAGGATCATAGGTGCATTTTAGCTCAATGACCTTTCCTGCGGCATCTTTGATCACTTCATTACATACCACGAAATAAGCCCCTCGAAGACGCACTTCGTTTCCAGAAAATAATCGGTAAAACTTTTTAGGCGGTAATTCCAGAAAATCTGAACGTTCGACATAAATTTCTCGACTAAAAGGTGTACAGTAGTTGCCGATTTCAGGATCTTCCTGGTTCAGAGGCAGTTCTACCCATTCAACCTGCCCTTCAGGATAATTGGTAATGGTTACTTTTAAGGGATCCAGAACCGTCATTAAACGAGGAGCCTTGAATTTAAGGTCGTCTCGAATAAAGTGTTCAAGCATGGCAATGTCAACGGTGCTGTTGTTTTTTGCAATGCCGATGGCTTCACAAAAATTTTGAATAGACTCAGGAGTATAACCTCTTCGACGTAGGCCTGATATAGTTACCAGTCGGGGGTCATCCCAACCATCCACAATTTTTTCATCGACCAACTGTTTAATAAAGCGTTTTCCTAAAATTGTTTTTGTTAAATTTAGCATGGCAAATTCAATTTGACGGGGAGGTTCATTTTGAAAATCATTTAGATTTGATAATACCCATTCATAAAAAGGACGGTGATCCTCAAATTCCAGAGTACAGAGTGAATGGGTAATTCCCTCAATGGCATCCTCAATGGGGTGAGCATAATCATACATTGGAAAAATGAACCATTCGTCTTTTGTTGAATGATGGGTTGTGTGAAGAATTCGATAGATGGCGGGATCACGCATGTTCATATTAGGACTGGCCATGTCGATTTTAGCCCTTAAAACCCGTGATCCTTCAGGTAACTTTCCAGCTTTCATTTGTTCAAAGAGATTTAAGTTTTCTTCAATACTTCGGTTGCGATAGGGACTTTCTTTTCCGGGCTCATTAAGGTTGCCACGGTATTCCCGCATTTCATCGGCAGTCAGATCATCCACAAAGGCCAAGCCTTTTTTGATTAATTCAACAGCGTAGTTTGCCATTTTTTCAAAATAACTTGATGCGAAAAAGAGCCGGTCTTCCCAGTCAATGCCCAACCAGCTAAGGTCCTTTTTAATGGAATCCACATATTCCATATCCTCTTTAATCGGGTTGGTATCATCAAAACGAAGATTAAACTTTCCATTGTATTGCTGGGCAATACGATAATTCAGCAGCGCTGCTTTGGCATGGCCTATATGTAAATAACCATTTGGTTCTGGTGGAAATCGGGTATGTATGCGGTCGTTTTTATAAACCTTGTCAGCAATATCGTGATTAATTGCATTTGTTATAAAATTTGTCTTGTTTTCAGTGTGCTCCATTAAAATCCTCCTGTTTTTCATATCAGCCAATAATACCATAAATAGGGGATTATTACAATACACGATGTTGGAATGCCACAGACATTTTTGAAGGCTAAGCAAAAAAAAGAGGCTGTAACAACAGCCCCTCTGGGTGTCGACAAACCTCTTTGCACATTTTTTATTTCAAAAATGTGCCGTTTTTATAAAAGAGCTCTCCATCCGCATAGATTTCTCCACTGGTTTTCATATCACAAAGCATATCCCAGTGGAGAAGCGAGTCGTTTACGGGGCCACATTCGGGATAGGAGCTTCCCAGTGCAAGGTGAATGGTGCCGCCAATTTTTTCATCGAAAAGCATATTTTTTGTAAATTTTTTAATGCCATAATTAGTGCCGATGGCAAATTCACCGGCAAAATGAGAACCTTCATCGGTTTCGATAAGAGCTTTCAAAAGATCGTCACCTCGCTTAGCAGTAGCTTCAATCACTCGACCATTTATAAAAGTGAGCTTTATATCTTCGATTTCCTGGCCACTGTAAATCCCTGGATATGAAAAACGTATTTTACCGTTGAGACTATCCTTTTCCGGTGCGGTAAAGACTTCACCGCTGGGAAAATTATGATGACCATCCGAGTTGATCCAAGTTCGGTTTTCTGTACTTAGTGTCAAGTCCGTATCTTGGGCAATGATGTGAAATTCGGTTTTTGTATTGAGGTAATCCACCATATTTTTTTGTTGATCGCGAATGTTTTTCCAAGATGCCATAGGGTCTGGAGTATCAATAAGACAGCCCTCAAAAACAAAGTTTTCATAGTCTTCTAAAGACATTCCTGCTTCTTGAGCCCCACTTTCCGTAGGATAAAGGCAAAGTGTCCAATCCATTTGCTGTTGAGCAACCCGATCCTTAAAGATTTTTGTTATGGGTGCACCGGCTCTGCGTTGAAGGGTAATGCGCTCACCTGGAATGGCGTTCAAAGATTTTAAGTTGAGATCTCCTAAGATAGTAAGCACTTTATCGGCTTTTGAGTAAGCTTCCATCATTAAGGGGGAATTAAAACGCAACTGATCATCACTGCCTTCTTTTAACATTATCTCAGAAATACCCTCTGGGATAAGTAACACCGAGGGATGAGCTCCTACTTTTAATATCTCCCGAAAGCATTCTTTAATCAATGGCATGGCTAAATCTGAACCACGAATCACAACCCATTCATTTGCTTTTACATAAAGGGAATAGTTGATTAGTGTATTTGCATATTTAATAAGACGTTCATCTCTCATTGTTTATCTCCTTATTATTGAATTGATATTATTAAATATAAACCATAAGAGAATTAAACGCAATAAAAAAAATAAAAAAAGTAGGTGACAAAGATATATGAATCATGTATAATACCAATAGTATAGTTAATGATTACGTAAATGGGAACCACGTTAGACAAAATGTCCATGCTCCATTTAAAAAGAGAATAATCAGATCCTGTACACTAAATTATATGGAGGTAACTCATGGAAGAAAAAACATTAATCTGTCAAGACTGCGGCGAAGAATTTGTATTCACTATTGGTGAACAAGAATTCTATCAAGAAAAAGGTTTTGATAACGAACCAAAAAGATGTCGTGAATGTCGTACAAAAAGAAAACAAACAAGACGTCCAAGAAACAGCAGTTTCTAGGAATTATTTAAAAAGCAATGAAGATCCCTTTTTGGGATCTTTTTTTTACTTCCACCAAAGATATTGGATGGAAAGCAGTTTTGATAAAATAAAATAATCATAAATACGCGGAAATTCAAATAAAGATTAGTGGGAAAGAAAACAAATGATAGACAAAGCCCTTGTTTATATCGTAAAATGTAGTGATGATACCCTGTACACAGGGTGGACCCGAAATATTGAAGTACGGCTTATTGCGCATAATTCTGGAAGGGGTTCCAAATACACACGTGCCCGTTTGCCGGTCATATTAATGTATTGGGAAATTCTTGAGACCAAATCCGATGCTCTAAAAAGAGAAGCCGCCATTAAAAAATTAACACGAAAACAAAAATTAAAACTAATTAATGGAGAGTCGCATAAATAGCTAAAGGTAGAGGAGAATACAATGGTACCGATTGTAGATCAATTTCCGGTTTATCAGAGTTTGGCCAATGGGGATATTATCATTATGTTATATGATGTTTTTGTCTTTTTGTTTTTTGTTTTTGAGTTTTTTCTATATATTAATAAGGAACGTTATGTCCAAGAGTTAAAAACCTATGAGGGAAAAAAAATAAAACCATTCAGAAAATTCTTTGTTCGGATAGCGGCCAACTATGATCGACATGGACTCATCACCGTAACGGGTATTTTGTTTATCATCTCTTTACTGGTCATTTCAACGCATCATATCGTAACGTTATCAGAATTTATTGCAATTTTAGTGAGTTTGATTATTTTTACCCTGCTGGTCTACTTCATTCAACGGATCTTTATGAGATTGGATCAGTTCCAGGATGCTGTGGTTTCACGTTTTATTGATCTCATTTTTTATATTATGCTGGGTCATGCCTTTGTGATGTTTGAAGATTTTATCGCTCCGCCAACATTGCCTTTGGGTCTTATCGGTTTGGGATTTGCACTGATACTTTGCTATACAGTGATGTTAAGAGCCATTGTCAATCCAAGTGTTATTCGCAGCTCAGTTTCTAAACGGAGACAGTACCATGAATCCGCGGCTATTCTAAAAGGAATGCTGGCAATCGTTTTATGTGAGGTGGGAATCTTGTATCTCATGGTTTTTAATTGTTTTAAAATTAATCCTGGATTGTACGTTTCCAGTGATAATAGAATTCTAAATGCCTTTGATATGTTGTATTACCTTATCATTTCCTTTGCCACCATTGGCTATGGAGATATTCATCCTGTTCGATTGGGAGGACTCTTTTATAGTGAACTGGTGGCAATGATTATTGGTCTGACCAGCATGTTTAGCACGGCTATTTTTGTCGGTGCAATTGTGGCTGGAGCCACCCAATTAAGTCGCAATAAAAATGATGAAACCAGTAATGACATGGATTCTGAAAAAACAGAAATAGTACCGGGAATCAGAGAAAAAATTATCGGAAAGTTTAAGTTTAAAGATAAATAAACAGTATAAAAGAGAGGATATAAAAAATGAAGTTTTATTTTGCACTTTGGTATGCAAAAATTCTTAGCTGGGTTATCAATAGAGTCAGCAAGGATCGAGGTACCAACCTTCCTGGAGAAAAAGCTTTAAAAATTGATCCTGGCTTTGTGAGGAATTTTAAAAACATCGACTATGATAAAGTAATTTTTATTACAGGCACCAATGGGAAGTCAACCACTACCAATCTGGTAGCACATATATTAACGGAAAACGGAAAAAAGATAATTTCAAACATTGAAGGAGCCAACCTTCTCGGAGGAATTGCTACCATATTAGCTAAGGAATCCACGTTCACAGGGAAATTAAAAGCCGACTATTTTGTATTCGAAACCGATGAGCGTTACCTGCCTCTGATTTATGCTCAATTACCGGCTAAGAACATGCTTATCACTAATTTACAAAAAGATCAGGTCCAAAGGAATGGCGACCCGGATTTTATTTATCGAAAGCTTGCATCCTTTATTAATTCTGAAATGATCTTATATTTGAATAATGAAGAGCCTCGTTCCAAATCCTTTGAATGGATGGATGAACGCTCTGTATATTATGGCGTTGAGAAACATCAGGAATCCTTTATCAAAGGCTCTGACTATCCTACTTTAGCCTGTCCAAAATGTCATCATGACATTCAATTTGATTATTATAATACCGACAATGTTGGCCCATTCCTCTGCAAAACCTGTGGTTATGCCAGTATGAAAAATCCGGATTATGAAATTACTGACATTAATTTTAAGGACAAAACCTTTAAACTCAAAGATGTGGTTTTTAATATGCCCTATGACTTGCCCTTTATGTTTTATAATTACGCAGGTGCATTGGCCATTTGTGAAGAACTTTGTGATATTTCGCCAACGGCAGCCGCTCAATCATTTAAGAATTTTAAAAATATTGGCGGACGCTTTGAGGTATTAAAATACAAAGAGAAAACTATAAAATATACCCGTATCAAACAAGAAAACCCAGACACCCTTCAAAGTGCCATTAATGTGATTGCCTTTGATCCAAAGGAAAAAATGGTGGCATTTGGACTGAATGTTGTTGAAGATTTTACACCGCATTATGCCAACACATTTTATGCCTTTGACTGTGATTTCAAACCATTGGTTGATTCAAAGGTTGAAAGCTATCTTTGTTTTTCAGAGCATGCTTCCTATGATACCGCCAATCGTCTCATATACGAAGGTGTCAAAAAAGAATCCATTACCATTATGGACAGTGATGATGTTACCAAAATATTTGAAGAAATTGATAAAGTGAAAAGCGATAATATTTATATAATTACCAAGCTTGCAACTTTTGAAAAAATGCAAAAATTCATTGAGGAAGGGAAAAAGCAATGACAAATAGTTTAAAAATAGGTTGGCTTTTTCCAAATACGCTTAACCTTCATGGAGAAAGAGGCAATATTCTAGCCATAAAAGCCGAAGGCATTCGTCGAGGCTGTGGAGTTGAAGTACATAAGATCACCCTTGATACGCAAGACTTTAACCCCATGGATTATGATTTTCTTTTTTGTGCCCCAGGTGAAATGGTTCATTTTCCTGAAATTATTCGTTTTTTAACACCCTGTAAAGAAGAATTATTGGCCTATATAGAAAACCGCCCCATGTTGGTCACGGGTACATCCATTGGACTTTTCGGAGCGGAAATAATCCGTTCTGAAGAATACACAATTGCCGGACTTGGCATCCTCAAAATAAAATGCTCTGAAAACAAGGCGGTGTATGGAGATGATTTATTGTTCACATGTCATTATAATGATAAGGAAATGTCGATTATTGGGAGTCAAATTCAGATGATGAATCTTGACATTTTTGAAGAACCCCCCTTTGGTCATTTGAATTATGGATACGGTAATACTGGAAAAACAAAAAAAGAAGGCGTGATTAAAGGTAAAGGGATTTTCACAAATACGCTGGGACCCATTCTTGTCTGTAATCCCTGGTTAACCGAAGAGATTGTAAATCTTATTGAGGCCAATAAGAATATATCACTTTGTCAGATAAAAAGAGATAATACCCTTGAAGAAAAATCCTTAATCACAAAGGTCGATTTTATAAAAAACAAGGAAACAGCACTGACCAACACAACGTTGAGTGAATGACAATGATAAAAACGAAAAAACAAGTTATTATTGGACTAAGCGGAGGGATTGATAGTGCCACTGCAGCATATCGATTAAAAAATGAAGGTTACGAGGTCATCGGCGTAACCTTCAATTTTTTTAATGAAGAAAAAATGCTGAAAACAGCAGCAAGGGTAGCAGATCAACTGGGCATTAGCCATCTGGTTATTAATGCTCAGTCTCGATTCAGGAAAAATGTGATTGAACCCTTTATTGATGGTTATAAATCCGGAAGAACTCCAAATCCCTGTATGTTCTGCAACCAGCGACTGAAATTTAAATTGCTTTTGGAAACAGCGGCAGACTATCATAATGCGAAAATTGCAACCGGTC
>JAENWK010000205.1 GCA_016650045.1 Eubacteriaceae bacterium
TACCAGAAGAATGGACCTGAGGATTTTTGCTGCCTTTGATGAACCTAATATTGAAGTTCAAAAAGGTGAGATTTACGCCGGAGTGGATATTGTGATTGCTACAACAAAACGATTAAATCAACTTTTTTTGATAAGTGGAATAAATTTGAGTCAGTTGCAGTTATTCATTGTGGAAGATGCTGAATTTTTAGTCCGAAACAAAGCCTTTATCGATCTTGTTAGAATTCCGGAGAGTATTCCTAAATGTCAGTATTTAGTTTTTTCTGATAAATATGACGCGAAAATTGAACGCTTAAAGGATTCATTTATGGCTCATTCACAGGTAATAGAACTTAAAGAATAACCAGACGAAAGAATATAGATAATAGATTAAAGACTATTTAGTTGACGCATAAATTATTACATAAGTTTTATATTTCAATATGTTGCCGTCACCTTAATAAGCTTCGATTTTGAAATATTTCGGAAAAAAATCCATTATTATTATTCAACTAAAAACGCGCATAGGAACTGTTATTAAATAAATGGACTATGTTTGTGGCCATATCGTATAATTCCATTCCCCATGGAATGAACTTCTCTCAATGCTGATTTCCTCCATTTTCTCTGGAGTTATATTTATCCCCGTCTCATAAGCCTCTTTGTCCATTTCACATTCTACCTCAAGGCCTTTTACAGTTTTAGTGGATTTGATCAGTTGGACGATAACCTCGTAGCTGACCAATGGTTTTCCTCTCCAGTTTTTTGAAATGGAGGAAAATAAACGGTGTTCTATTTTGTTCCACTTACTTGTTCCCGGAGGAAAATGAGTCACCGCGATACTCATGCCCGTTTCATTTGCGAATTGCTGCAACTCATACTTCCAGAGTTTTCCCTTTGAACTGTTGCTGCCTCCACCGTCGGCCGTTATAAGCAACGAAGTGGCGTTGCTGTGGTGATATACCCCCATTTTGTACCACCAATTCCTAATACTCTGAACAGCAAACTCCGCTGTATCTTTGGTGATGCCCACATTGACCCAACCTTTATTCAGTGCCATATCATAAATTCCATAAGGAATTGCAACACCCTGTGAATCCGTCAGAAAATCATAAGCATTTACATCTACAGGTGTTCCCTTTGGATGCCAATCAGCACCATTGTTTTTGAAATTCCCCACAAGCTCCCGCTTTTTGGCATCTACCGATATTACCGGTTGGTTTTCCGCAAAGTAAGTTTTAACCTTTCGGTTAATGAACTCAAACTGGACATCCCTGTCAGCATGGCCTTTACCCTCATATGTCTTGCGGTTGGCTTGCAGGCTGAACCCTTTTTCCTTTAATTGTTCTCCTATTATTCTATGGCTGACCGTAACTCCCTCTTTTTTCAATGCGGCCTCAATATTGCGAAGGCTCTTGCTGAGCCACTGCAATGGCGATTCCGGCTCCCCCCGCTGATGGGGTTCTATAAAAGCTTCGATCCGCTGCCATATCCCGGGGGTGATTTTCTTTTTGCGGCCGCCCCCTTCTTTTCTGATCCTTTCATTAGGCCTACCAGGAGTATCATCGGCCAATTCCTTTAAACCCCTGTTTATCGTGTTATGAGAAACACCCGCAATTTTCTCGATTTTTGATTTGCCCCCACGGCCTATATAGTTGGCTTCAGTAGCCAAATAAATTCTCTTTTGCCCTTCGTTCAGGTAAGGTAAAAAGGAATTTAATTTATCCGCTAATTTTTGATCTTCTCTCATTCAATAAAGATAAAACAAAAATTCAAAAAAAGGCAAGTTATTTCATAACAA
>JAENWK010000077.1 GCA_016650045.1 Eubacteriaceae bacterium
CGGGCCATTGTGGATGAAACCATTAACAACCTTATCGAGAAAATGGTGATAGCCATCGGCATATCCAGAGAAGATATTTATGAAGTTTGTGCCGCTGGAAATACCACCATGAATCACCTTTTGTTGGGGATAAATCCGGATTACCTGAGACGTGAACCCTTTATTCCGGTTATTAATAATATCCCGGAAATGAAATGTTCGGAAATTGGAATTAATATAAACCCCGAAGGGAAAATATATCTGGCACCATCAGTTGCCAGTTACGTTGGCGGAGATATTACGGCAGGAGTTTTTGCCGTGCCGGTATGGATGCGTGACGACTATACCATGCTGGTTGATCTTGGAACCAATGGAGAAATTGTTTTTGGAAATAAGGATTTCCTGATGACCTGTGCCTGCTCAGCTGGACCTGCTTTTGAAGGCGGAGAAATCAGTTGCGGTACCCGTGCTATTCCAGGAGCCATTGAAGAGGTAGTCATCAATGATGAAGATTTTAGACCCTTTTATAATACCATTGGCCATGTGAGTCCGATTGGTATTTGCGGCTCAGGGATTATTGATCTTATCTGTGAAATGAAACGCACCGGGATGATCAACGGCAAAGGCCGATTGGATCGGAATCTAAACAATCCCAGAGTGCGTTTTGATGAATATGGTATTGGCCAATATTATCTCTATTCCAAAGAATTAGATAATGGCTCTAAGGATATTTATATTACCGAAATTGATATTGATAGCTTCATTAAAGCCAAAGGGGCTGTTTTTTCTGCAATATATACCTTAATGGAAAGCCTGGATATGTCCGTTGACGTCTTGGAAAACATTTATGTAGCCGGAGGCATCGGGACGAATCTGGTGATCGAAAATGCCATTGCTTTGGGAATGCTGCCGGATATTCCGGTGGAAAAATATTTTTATATTGGCAATAGCTCAATGCAGGGGTGCTATCTGGCACTGACCCTGACAGAAGGAAAAGATAAGATTCGGGAGATTTCCCAAAATATGACCTATATGGAATTAAGTGTTCATCCCAAATATATGGATGAATTTATAGCAGCCTGTTTTATTCCCCACACGGATATGAATTTATTCCCTTCACTTAAAAATTAATAGGAGAGATATTGATGGAAAATACTTTGCGCGATGAAATAGCCATTGAAGAAAAAAGAAAAGATAAAATTCCCTATGATCATTACAAGGCCTTAATAAAGGACGTTGATCCTACATTGGTTTCGACAAGAAGCTTCTGTCCCTATGATGATGAAACAAACACCTTCTTAGTGACAGTCATGGGGAATCCCTATCACGTGAGCTTTCCCCAAGGGGATGTGACCACCGTGGAGGGGAAGGATTTTGATAATTACAAACTAAAAACAATGATACTCAGGTATCTGCTAAATGCAAAAGGTGTGAAAGCCACTGGTGAAAACATTTCTTTTCGGGATGTTTCTGGCGGAAATGTTTATTTTGCCAGTTTTGAAGGCCGCTGTCTTAAACGGTTTGCGTTCACCTTTAATTACAATATTGAAGGTTTGAAAAAAGCCATGGCAGCATTAGGTGCGACGCCTCAAGCGACGGGAGATATGTCCTGGCGTTTTGAAGTGATCAATAATATGTTTATGACTGTCATCCTATGGGTTGGCGATGATGAATTTCCTCCCGAGGCTCAAATTTTGTTTGATGCCAATTTCCCCGCTGCTTTTAGCGCGGAGGATATGGCGGTTATGGGAGATATTTTCATTCCGGTGTTAAAAGAATTAGGTAAAAAATAAAGGAACATTCAAATAAAATTTGACAAAAGTTTAACAAAGGTGTTTAATATTAAGGATTTGGCAATTTCAGGTGATGTTTTTATGATTTCACTGAAAACCTTTGCTTTCTCTTTATAAACACAAAAAAACAGGAAAAATTTTAATAAAAGGCTGAAAAATAATTGACAAACTTTTAACTAGTATAGTACAATCTGTGTATACTTATATATACAGGTTAACTCTTGTATCAATGTAATAGTTTTAACTGAGTGTTTTAAAGTGTAGTGCTTTGGAATAAATATTTTGAAAAAGGTAACAGGTTAGGAGGAAACAAAAAAATGCCATACAAAAAAACAGAACTAAAATTCAGTGGCAAGACCAATGTGTGCGAAATAGGTGTAGGAGATGCAGCTATAAGCATAGGAGGCGAAAAAACATTACTATTCTTAGGTGATGAAGGATTCAAGCCTGCCGTTGGAATTGCAATCACAGATTCAACAGAAGACTGGTCTGATTGTTTTACAACAATTTACGGAGCAGATCTTAAGAATCCAGCAGCTTTTGCAAAAGCTGCTGTAGCAAAATCGGGGGCTGATTTCTTATTGCTTAATTTAGCAAGCGCCGATCCCAATGGTGCTGATAACTCTGTCGCAAATTGTGTTGCAACTGCAGTAGCGGTAGAAGCTGCTATAAGCATACCCTTAGTAATTGAAGGATGCAAAAATGCAGAAAAAGACGCAAAATTACTTGAAGAAGTTGCAAAAGCTCTTGAAGGAAAAAATGTTGTATTATTTTCAGCAGTTGAAGATAATTACAAAACAATCGGTGCCGCTGGTGGAATGGCTTACGGACAAAAAGTTTGTGCTGAATCCGCAGTAGACATAAACCTTGCGAAACAATTAAATATTTTATTAACACAATTGGGTGTAAAGAGCAAAGATATCCTTATGGATGTTGGATCAGCCGCTGCAGGTTACGGTTTTGAATATGTAGCTTCAACAATGGATCGTATTCGTCTTGCAGGCCTTGGCCAAAATGATGAAAGCTTACAAATCCCAATTATGACTAATGTTTCTAATGATTCCTGGGGCGTTAAAGAAGCAGTTGCTCCAGTAGAAGACGCTCCTGAGTGGGGCGATCAAGAAGCACGTGGTATTGGTATGGAAATTTCAACAGCGGCAGCTTGTGTCGTTGGCGGATCAAATGCGATCATCGTAAGACATCCAGAATCAGCTAAGACAATTAAAAGCTTGATTGCTGGATTAATAGGTTAGGAAAGGAAGGCGAATACAAATGGCAGTAAAAGGTTTAGATATTTTCAAACTCACTCCAAAAACAAACTGTAAAGAGTGCGGTTTTCCAACATGTATGGCTTTCTCAATGAAAGCAGCCACTGGCGCTGTGGCCATTGACAAATGTCCATATATCTCAGATGAAGCTAAGGAATTATTATCAGAAGCAACCGCTCCTCCAATGAAATCAATCAAAGTTGGATCTGGCGATGCTGAAATGACCCTTGGTGGCGAAACAGTTTTATTCAGACATGAAAAAACTTTGGTACATAAGAACTTGTTTGCCGTTGAATTATCAGACGCAATGAGCGATGATGAAGTAGCAGCAGCTTGTGCAAAACTTGAAAAAGTGCATTATGACCGTATTGGCGAAATGATGTTCGTTGAAGTAGTTGGCGTTCGCTATGCAGCTGATAAAGATAAATTTGTCGGTTTAGTCAAAAAAGTATTTGAATGTGGCAAAATTCCAATGATTATCACCGTTGATGCTGATTTAGCAAAAGCAGCTGTTGCAGTTGCCGGCGCAAAAGCAATTATCATGGGTGCAACTAAAGATAATGCAGCAGCCATGGTTGAAGTAGCAAAAGCGGCTGATGCTGTTCTTGGTGTTACTGCTGAAAGCATTGAAGCCTTACATGACTTAGTTGAAGTTATTGAAAAATTAGGCTATAAAAACCTAGTCTTAAAAGTAAGCGATACTTCCATTAAAGAGGCTTATGCAAACGCAGTAGATATTCGTACAGCAACAATTAAAGGTTCTGATCGTACATTTGGTTATCCATCTGTTGTCTTTACAAACCTTCTTGCACCTGGCGATATCAATATGCAAATCGCACTTGCTTCAGCTTTCGTTCTTCGTTACGGTTCAATTATCGTTATGGAAGAAGTGGACTTCAACGCAGCGTTACCACTGTTTGGTTTAAGACAAAATATTTTCACAGATCCTCAGAAACCAATGCGTGTTGAACCTAAGGTTTATGAATTTAATAAACCAACAGGCAAAGAACCAGTACTCGTTACTGTGGATTTCGCATTATCCTACTTTGTTGTTGCAGGAGAAATCGAACGTTCTAAAGTTCCTACATACCTTGCAATTCCAGATGCTGGTGGTTACTCAGTTCTTACTGCATGGGCTGCTGGTAAATTTGGTTCCAGCGTTATTGCTAACTTTATTAAGGAAAACAATATTGCCGATCTTACTACCTCGCGTAAGTTAGTCTTACCAGGTAAGGTTGCTGTACTTCAAGGAGATTTAGCTGAATTATTACCTGAATGGGAAATAATTGTTGGACCAAACGAAGCAATGCAAATACCTAAATTCTTAAGAGATATGCAAGCATAATATGCAATCTGCGTCCGGGATTAATCCCGGACACACCTAAAATATTTTTCAATTTGAAAGGGGAACAATATGTCAAAATTCATGGTTATTGGTGAAAGAATTCACTGTATCTCTCCAGCTATCCGACAAGCTTTCGCAGATAGAAACCCAGCTCCAATTCTGTTAAGAGCCAAAGAACAACTAGATGCTGGTGCAGACTATTTAGATTTAAACATTGGACCGGCTGAAAGAGGCGGCGAAGATTTAATGCAATGGGGTGTTAAATTACTCCAGGAAAACTTTGATAATGTGCCATTAGCACTTGATACCGCTAATATGAAAGCCATCGAAGCTGGTATTAAAGTTTACAATCGCTCAAAAGGAAAACCAATCGTAAACTCTGCAGATGCAGGCGATCGAATTGAATATGTCGATTTAGCAGCTGCTAATGATGCGATGGTTATTGCACTTTGCTCTAAAGAAGGTGTTCCAGCCGATAATGACGAACGTATTACTTACTGTTCAGAATTATTAGAACGTGGTATGGAACGTGGTATGGATCCACTTGATTTATTATTTGATCCTTTATTCATTGTTATCAAAGGGATGCAAGATAAGATAGTAGATGTTTTAGAAGCTATTCAAATGATTACTGACATGGGTCTGTTAACAACCGGTGGACTTAGTAATGTATCAAACGGCGCACCAAAACATATCCGTCCTTTATTAGACTGTGCTACCTTAGCTATGGCTATGCAATGCGGATTTAGTTCTGCAATCGTAAATCCTTGTGATAAACGATTAAGAGAAACCATTGTTGCCTGTGATATTATCAAAAATAATATCCTTTATGCAGATTCTGTATTAGAGTTTTAGGAAATACCTCTTTTAATTTAAAAGGTATTTGAAAATACTCAAAAAAAAAGCTCCTGACTCATTTCCATTACTTGGTCCGCAAGGAAATGGATGAGCCAGGAGCAAAAACGATAGTATATCATGTGTTACTCAATTATATTATATTACATTTAACAATGTTTGTAAAGTAGAATATCTTTTGATATTGTAAAAACTAATGTTTATACGAATATGATACTTGAGACATAAATATAAAATTTAGAGAGGTAGAAAAAATATGAGCAGTGAAATGTTGAATTATGATAAGTCAGCTGAAGCTTTAATTGCGAAAGCTCAAAGAGACGGTGCAGAAACCATGTGGGATCGTAAAGCCGCCCTGAAAACTCAGTGTGGTTTTGGTGAAGCAGGAGTTTGTTGTCGGATTTGTGCAATGGGACCATGTCGTGTTAGCCCAGTACCTGGAAAAGGCGCTGAAAGAGGGATTTGCGGAGCAAATGCCGGAACAATTGTAGCAAGAAACTTTGCCAGAATGGTAGCAGCCGGTACTTCTGCCCATTCAGATCATGCACGAGATATCGTTCATGCAATGCATTTATCCAAAGAAGAAGGTCCATTCAAAATCAGAGATGAAGGGAAATTACGAAGAATTTCTGCTGAATGGGGTATCGAAGGGGCTGATACTAAAGAAACTTATGCATTAGCTCATGAACTTTCTGAAATGGCACTTATGGAATTTGGTAAACCTTTTGGAACCCAACGATTTTTATCTAGAGCTCCTAAGGCTCGTCAAGAATTATGGGAAAGAGAAAATTTATCACCAAGAGCCATTGACCAGGAGGTTACAACACTTCTTCATTCAACTCATATGGGTTGTGCCAGTGATATCGAAAGTTTGTTAATGCGAGGCATGAGAACTGGGCTTTCAGATGGTTGGGGCGGATCCATGATCGGTACCGAATTCTCTGATATTTTATACGGAACACCAAAAGCAAGAGCTTCTGAATCCAACTTAGGTTGTATTGATAAAGAAATGGTAAACATTGTTCTTCACGGACATGATCCTAATCTTGCTGAAATGATTGTTGTTGCTTCTAAAAATCCTGAATTAATTGAATTAGCCAAATCAAAAGGTGCCAAAGGCATTAATGTGGTTGGTATGTGTTGTACCGGTAATGAAATTACCATGAGACATGGCATTAAAATTGCAGGAAACTTCTACCAACAGGAAATGGCCATTATTACTGGTGCCATTGAAGCGGTTGTTGTTGATGTTCAATGTATTTTCCCAGCATTACCAGCATTAGCTAAAAAATACCACACACATTTCGTAAGTACTTCACCAAAAGCGAAAATCTCTGGTGGTATGTTCATCGAATTCAGTGAAGACGATGCTATGGCCAGTGCCAATTTAATTGTAAAAGATGCAGCCGAAAACTTCGCAAACAGAGATCAATCAAATGTCGAAATTCCAGACTTCAAACAATCTACCATGGTTGGTTATTCTGTAGAAACCATCATCGAACATTTGGATGCTGTTGTTAATACACAACTTGCTGATAAAACAGGTGGCGTAAAACCATTAACTGATGTTATTTACGCTGGTGTCATTCGTGGTGCTGCAGGTGTTGTTGGTTGTAACAATCCTAAAGTTGAACATGACTTAAGCCATATTACTGTAATGAAAGAACTCATCAAACGCGATGTTATCTGTGTTGTTACAGGGTGTGCTGCTCAGGCTGCTGCTAAAGCTGGTTTATTGAAACTTGAAGCCAAAGAACTTTGCGGACGTGGATTGAAAGAAGTTTGCGAACGTGTTAATATTCCTCCAGTTCTTCATATGGGTTCGTGTGTAGATATCAGTCGTATCTTACATCTTGTTGCTCTTGCTGCTAACGAAAGAGGCGTTGACTATTCCGATCTTCCGGTTGTTGGGATTGCTCCAGAATGGATGTCAGAAAAAGCCGTTGCCATTGCTAACTACGTTGTAGCTTCTGGTTTAAATACTTACTTAGGTGTTGTTCCACAAGTAACTGGTAGCCCAGAATTTGTTAAACTAATGACAGAAGATATTGAAA
>JAENWK010000003.1 GCA_016650045.1 Eubacteriaceae bacterium
AACTAATTGTCGGTACTACTTACCAATTTGTCTACAGTCACAGAGCTACCCATGGGTAGCTCTTTCTCGTGGATAGAAAGCTGAATTAGGCAGGAGGAACATCGTTATAATGAATGAACAGGATATCAGAATAATGGCTAGAGAACAGGGCATTGATTTGATCGGATTTTTTTTGACTAATTCTTTAGTTGAATGTCTTCCATACCTTGAAAAGCGTGTATCCCAGGGGTTTACCACTGGTTTTGAAGGAGGAACACCCCAGGAGCGCATTGATTACTTAAAGCACTTTCCTCAAGCAAAGTCAGGCATTGTCATAGGCATTAATTATTATCAAAAATTAGAAAGACTGATGGATGATAAGCAAAGGGGAGCTTTGGCAGCGGTTGCCTGGGGATTGGATTATCATCAAGTCCTCAGAGAAAAAATGACGGTTCTTATGGAAAAGATAAATCTAAAACAAACTGGCCAGGGGAAACAGTTGGTGAGTTTTAAAACTTATGTGGATAATAGCCCATTGGTAGATCGCGGCTCTGCATATCGGGCGGGATTGGGATTTTTTGGAAAAAATAATTGTTTGATCAATGAAAACCTGGGAAGTTATTTTTTTATCGGTCAAATTCTCCTGGATTTAAAAATTGATTTTAACCCTGTCAAGCCAATTTCCGCCAGCTGTGGTGATTGCCATCGTTGCCTGGATGCCTGTCCAAATGGAGCGCTTGGTAATGGTTTCAGTCTTGAACCGTCACGTTGTATCTCATTTCTAACTCAGAAAAAAGAATTAACCGGTGAAGAAAAAACTCTGGTTCAGCACTATCTTTATGGATGTGATTTATGTCAGGAGGTTTGCCCTCACAATCAAGAATTAAAAAAAACGAATGAAAAAGGCTTTTTGATCACACCAGAAATAGCATATCCCGAAATAACGGAGATCCTGAATTTATCAAACAAAGGGTTTCAACGAAGCTTTGGAAAAACTGCAGCCGGATGGCGAGGTAAAAAAGTGCTGGTGCGTAATGCCAAACTCTTTGAGAAAAATCAAAAATAAGTATGCATCATTGAACAATAAATGCTATAATAATGAAGTTAATGAACTATATATTTTTATTTTAAATGGAGGTAAGAATGGTACGAAATCGTTTTGCACCAAGTCCAACAGGAAATGTCCACGTAGGCAGTCTACGGACAGCACTATATAATTATTTATTTGCAAAGAAAATGGGCGGAGAATTTTTACTCCGACTGGAAGATACGGATCAAACGCGTTTTGAGCAGGGGGCCGTTGAAAATCTCCTTAATGCTTTAAATCAAACTGGGGTCATTCCCAACGAAGGATTGATCGAAATTAATGGTGAGGTCATTCAAAAAGGTGATTTCGGGCCTTATATACAGTCCGAACGTTTGGATATTTATCACAAACATTTAAAAACACTTCTGGATCATGGCCAGGCTTACCATTGCTTCTGCACGAAAGAACGTTTGGAGGCAGTCAGAGACTCTCAAAAGCTAGCTGGACAAACACCAAAATATGACGGACATTGTCGTAATCTGAGTCCTGAAGACGTTCAATCAAAGATTGATGAAGGAATACCCTATGTCATTCGCCTGAAATTACCTGAAAATGTCGTCATCAGTTTCGAGGATGGCGTTCGTGGAATCATTGAAATGAATACTAATGATTTGGATGATCAAGTTCTACTGAAAACCGATGGGTTTCCAACCTATCATTTGGCGGTAGTGATTGATGATCACCTCATGGGGATTACCCATGTTATTCGTGGAGAAGAATGGCTCCCATCTACCCCAAAACATGTTTATTTATATCAGTGCTTTGGTTGGGATGCTCCACAGTTTGTACATTTGCCAAATATTTTAAATGATGATCATAAAAAATTAAGTAAACGTCAGGGGGATGTTTCCGTTGGAGATTTTCTTGCAAAAGGGTATTTGCCTGAAGCTTTGGTGAACTATCTTGCGCTTTTGGGCTGGAGTCCTGAAGATGATCAGGAGATATTTACCATGGAGGAACTCATTCAGGCTTTTGACCTTTCCAGAATTAATAAATCAGGAGCCGTTTTTGATCGATCTAAACTTAATTGGATGAATGCCCATTATATTAAGGAATTACCCATTGAAATATTGGTGAAAAACCTGATTCCTTTCATTATCGATGCAGGATATATTCAGGTTGAAGATGTTGAGAATCGAAAAGAATGGCTTGAAAAAATTGGAGAGCTTCTCAGGGAACGTATTGAGTACTTTGCCCAGGCAAAAGAAGAACTGACTTTGATTTTAAAAAACGATTTTGTGGTCACTGACGAAGAAGCATTAGAATTTCTTAGGGCAGAGTCAACAAAACGTCTTTATCATGTATTGGTTGAAAAAATTGAAGCCACCGACGTTTTGAATGCTTCCTGTGGAAAAGCAATTCTGAAGGAAATTCAAAAACAGGAAAAAATTAAGGGCAAGATGTTGTATATGCCAAGTCGCATTATGATCACCGGTGAAATGCATGGTCCAGATCTTACGTTGATTATGGATGTTTTAGGAAAAGACGAAATATTAGCCAGATTAATTTCAATGAAGTCAATTATTGAGTAAAAAAACAAATAAAAATTATTCGAAAGTGGATTATTTTTATGACAAACGAAGGAGAAGAACGTGTGGATAAACAAAAAGTAAATAAAAAAAGCGTGGTGCAGTTGATACTCGTGATCGTGCTTGTTTTTACTGCAGGTTATGTATTATTTGTTGGGATCACTGTTGGTGTGTATGATATTGGAAAAATCGGCAATAGTATGAAATATGGTCTGGATTTAACCGGTGGAGTGAATGTTGTACTGGAAGCCTCGGGTACTGCAGAAGATCCGGTAACATCTGAAAAAATTGATTCTTCAATTCTGACAATTCGACAAAGAATTGATTCCATTGGAGTAACAGAACCAACCATTACAAAACAGGGCAACAACCGAATTCGTGTTTCTATTCCTTCGGTCAGTGATCAGGAAGAAGCATTAAGCCTCATTGGTAAAACCGCTCAGCTTGAGTTTTTAGGACCGGATGACTCTGTTATCCTCACAGGAAAAGATGTTGTGGATTCTAAAGGTGTTATGCAAACAGATAGCAGTGGGGTACAAAAAGCAGTGGTTACTCTTAAATTCAGTGAAGCAGGCACCAAGCTTTTTGCTGCGGCCACTCAAAAATACCAGGGACAAATCATAAAAATTAAATTGGATGATGAAGTCATTTCTTCGCCTACAGTTAATGTTGTCATCACTTCAGGGGAAGCCGTGATTGAAGGAATGAAAGATATTGATGAAGCTGGAAACCTGGCATCATTAATTAGAGGAGGAGCACTTCCTGTTAAGCTTGATCCCGTTGAAATTCGGACCATTGGCCCTACCTTGGGACAGAATTCATTAAATGAAAGTGTTTATGCAGGTATTATCGGAATAAGTTTGGTACTTATTTTCATGCTGGTTATGTATCGGGGACTTGGTTTTATAGCGGATCTTGCCCTTCTGATTTATATCATGATCGTTCTTTCGATTATGGCTGCCCTCAATGTAACGTTAACCCTTCCGGGAATCGCAGGTCTTATCCTGACGGTCGGAATGGCGGTGGACGCCAACGTTATTATTTTCTCTCGAATCCAAGAGGAATCCCGTTCTGGTAAATCCTTACTGACATCCATTGATGTAGGATTTTCAAGAGCTTTTGGAACAATCCTTGATTCGAATGTAACCACACTTATTGCCGGATTTGTGCTTTTCTTTCTCGGAAGCGGAAGCGTACAAGGGTTTGCAGTTACCCTTATTTTAGGGATTCTGGTAAGTATGTTTACGGCAGTTGTCATCACAAAAAGATTAGTGAAAATTTTAGTTAAAACTGGCTTATTTAATAGTAATGCCTTTTACGGATTATAGGAAGGAGGACCATAATGAAAAGAATAAAAGTTGCAGAAAAAAGCAAGCTATGGTTTACTTTCTCTTTGATATTGATTACTATTAGCTTGGGTTCCCTTTTAATTCAGGGACTCAATTTTGGTATTGATTTTATCGGCGGGACGATTGTGACCATTGAATTAAATACGCCCTTTGAAAATGCGGATGCCCGGGCCATTGTGGATAAGTTTGATTCAGGTGCAGATATGACCTATGCCGGTAATGCGAAAACGCAAGTGATCGTTACCACTAAAAAAAGTTTGAATACTGAAGAACGTCAGGCGTTGTTTTCAGGCTTTAAGGAAAAATACAACCTAGTCGATGCAGATCTAATATCCATCGATACGGTGAACCCTTCTATCGGTAAAGAAATGGCGACTAATTCAATTATTGCTATTGTTGTTGCTGTATTATTGATGTTGGTATATATTACTTTTCGTTTTGAATTTCTCTTTGGTATCACGGCCATTATCGCCTTGATCCATGACTTGATTGTTGTCTTAGGAGTATACTCGCTTTTCCAAATTCAGGTAAACTCTCCATTTATTGCGGCAATTCTAACAATTCTCGGTTATTCCATTATGGACACCGTTGTTGTTTTTGACCGTATACGGGAAAACCGTCCAAAATTTGGGAAGCATGCCTATACAGACTTAGTAGACACCAGTGTTACTCAGACAATGGCTCGAAGTATTAATACTTCGCTTACGACCTTAATAGCCATTACGTCACTGTATATCTTTGGGGTTCCTGCGATTAAGGACTTTGCATTGCCCTTAATTGTGGGGATTACCATTGGAACCTATTCATCAATTTTCAATGCCAGTGCTCTTTGGTTTGCAATTAAAGACTATCAATTTAAGAAACATGAAAAGGTGATTGCAAAATAATATTTTAACTTGATTTATGCTTAATAAATTTAGCACCAGAGATGAATTTCTCGGGTGTTTTTTTAACCTTATAATTAAGAATTAAAGGGTAATGTTGATTTTACCCTTGAGTTATAGGATAATAGAAAGAAATAACACAGAGGTTAAACAATGACAGTAAAAACTAAATGGATACCGCGTAATGAAGAAAAAAATAATAGCGATGAAGAAAATAAAAAAATATTAATCGATGATTTAATGAGCATCTTTGGAATAAGCCGCTTAACGGCAGAGTTGTTCATTAACCGGGGGTGTTCTTCCATTGAGAAAGCACAGCGCTATCTTAAGCCAAGCCTAAAGGATCTCCATGATCCCTTCTTATTGGAAGATATGTCCAAAGTCGTTGATAGAATTCTTGAAGCAAAAATAAAGCAAGAAAAAATATGTCTATACGGCGATTATGATGCTGACGGAACAGCAGGCGTTTCGGTTCTCTTAAAATTCATGGTTGATCAGAATTTTAATGTTGATTATTATATTCCCAATCGACTAAAAACTGGCTATGGTCTTCATATTACGCCTTTGCAAACCCTGATTGATCAGGGGGTGAACTTAATTATTACCATTGATAATGGCATTTCAGCCAAGGAACAAATCGATTTCTGCAATGCAAAAAATGTTGATGTGATTGTGACAGATCATCATGAATGTCAGGGAACACTTCCAGACGCGTTTGGAATTATTAATCCCAAACGACCAAATTCTGACTATCCATTCAGAGACCTTTGCGGCGCCGGGGTAGCATTAAAGTTAATTCAAGCCATGGTCGCAAGACTTGAATTAAAGGTAGATTTACAGGAAAGTATTGAGTGTGTGGCGCTAGCCACGGTAGCGGATTTAGTACCTCTTTGTGATGAAAATCGAACTTTGGTCGCTCTGGGTTTGAATTATCTCAATACGACCCCAGTAAATTATGGGTTACAGGCACTGATGAAAGTCAGTGATTTAAAGGAAATAAAAGCCTGGCATTTTGGATTTGTCCTGGGACCTAAAATCAATGCTGCTGGTCGTCTGGGAGAAGCAAACCGGATAGTAGAGCTTCTCACAGAAAGTGATTTTCAAAAGTTAGCGGCTCTGGCGGAATTTCTCAGTGATGAGAATCGAAAACGACAGGAATTAGAACAGAGGATATTAGAAGAAGCCTTAAAGGTCGTTGAAACCAATCGACTTTTTGAAGAAGATGTTTTGGTAGTTGCCGGTGAAGGCTGGCATTCCGGAGTCATTGGTATTGTTGCCAGTCGGCTTCAAGAAAAATATTATGGTCCGGTGATTGTGATTGGGATCGAAAATGGCATAGGAAAAGGATCCTGTCGGAGTGTTGAGGGATTTAATGTTTTTGAAGCACTCACTTCCTGTAGAAAGTTATTTACAAGTTTTGGAGGCCATGCCATGGCCGCTGGGTTTTCAATTCCAGAAGAAAATATTATTAAAATGGCAGAGGAAATGAATGCCTATGGAAAATCCGTAAACCTGAAAGACTGTTTGGTAAAACGTCTGTATTACGACTGTGAATTAAAATTAGAAGAAGTGAATTGGGAGCGCTTAAAGGAAATTGAGCTTTTTGAACCCTGTGGAATTGGGAATCCCGGAGTTCAGTTTATGATGAATAATCCTGTCTTAAAATCCGGGGGAACAATGGGGAAAGAAAGGTCTCACCTTTACCTGAACTTTGTGGATTTTCGGGGAGTAGGCTTCGGGTTGGGTGATTTTCTCAACATCGTTCCTGAGATTTCACTGGGAGGTCAACCTGGCATCGGACTCTTGTGTCGATTGGACAGCAATGAATTTCGAGGCGAAAAATCACTTCAATTGGTGATTAAAGACATTAAAAAAAATCCGCTTTGGAAATTTGAATCGGCCAAAGCACTTGTAAAGTTAATTGTTAAAGAGGAAAACCCCATGGAAGAAATCAAGATTATCCTTGATGGCATTTTTCCAGGAGAACTGTCCCTAAATCGTGATGTGATTCGACTTGTTTATTGTCTTATGAAAAGATGTGGAGATCAGGGAATAACCATAAAAAAAACCGGTGAAGTGACCAGAAATTTGTCACCCTTTCATTTGCTTCTCGCCTGTGAGACCTTGAGAGAAGCAGGTCTCATTGCATATGCTTTAAAGAATGATACTTTATTTTTTGAAATAATTCAAACAGATAAAAAAAAGGATATTCAAAAGACAAAACTAATGATAAAATTAAGGGATGTATTAAATTATTAGCAAGGGAGAATATTAATGGATCTTAAAGAAAAAATCGAAATTTATGAAAACTTTCCCAAAGAGGGCATTAGTTTTAAAGATATTAACAGTCTCATACTTGAACCAGACGCCTTTAAACTGGTAATTGACGAAATGCTAAAAGTGGCAAAAGCTTTGGATGCCAATATCATAGCAATTCCTGAAGCGAGAGGATATATTTTCGGAACTCCTTTGGCTTATTTGCTGGGAGCAGGTTTAGTTCCAGTGAGGAAGCCCGGGAAACTTCCTGGTGAAGTTTCATCGGAAGAGTATGATTTAGAATATGGTTCTAATCGTGTTGAAATTCAAAAAGATGCCATTAAACCAGGAGATCGTATTATTGTTGTAGATGATTTACTGGCAACTGGGGGTACCATCATGGCAGCAACAAAGCTCATTGAAAAGCTTGGTGGCGAGATTTCAGGAATTATTACCCTTATTGAATTGACTGACCTGGGCGGTCGTGAAGTACTTAAGGATTATTTCGTTCATTCATTGATAACCTACCCCTGTTAACTGAGAGCTTAAATTTAAAAAAAAGGCAGAAACAATATGGAAAATGATGCAATAAGAGGAAAAATTGACAATGTAATAAACCTTGTAAAAGCAAATAATCCCGATGCCAATATAGACATGATTAATAAAGCATACGAATTGGCACGGGAAGCTCACAAGGATCAAAAGCGTCTTTCCGGTGAGGAATATGTTATTCACCCTGTTTCAGTTGCCTATATTTTGGCTGAAATGCAAATGGATACGGAAACCATTGTGGCTGCCATTTTACATGATGTTATCGAAGATACCGTTTATTCCTATGACTACATAAAAGAGGTGTTTAATGAACAGATTGCAGATCTGGTAGAAGGCGTCACTAAAATCGGTCGAATCGCCTTCCAATCGAAGGTTGAAAGTCAAGCAGAAAATCTTCGAAAAATGATTCTGGCTATGTCAAAAGACATTCGCGTCATACTCATTAAATTGGTGGATCGCCTTCATAATATGCGAACTTTAGAATATATGCGTGAATCAAAACAAATTGAAAAAGCCAAGGAAACTTTGGATATTTATGCACCCCTGGCAAATCGTCTGGGAATTTCCACCATTAAATGGGAACTGGAAGATCTTTCTCTTAAATACCTTGATCCCGCTGGATATTATGATTTAGTTCAAAAAATTAAAACAAAAAAAAGCACCAGAGAAGCTTATATTGCCATGGTCATTAATATTCTTTCCAAAGAAATTGAAAAGGTTGGAACCAACGCAGAGATTTATGGAAGATCTAAACATTTCTATAGTATTTATCGAAAAATGAAAATTCAGAATCGTAATTTTGATGAGATCTATGACCTCATTGCGGTTCGGGTGATTGTTGATTCTTTAAAAGATTGTTATGGTGTTTTAGGTGTGGTTCATTCCCAATGGACACCCATTCCAGGGCGTTTTAAAGATTATATTGCGATGCCAAAACCAAACCTCTATCAGTCCATTCATACCACGGTTATGGGACCGAAAGGCGAACCCTTTGAAATACAAATCAGAACCAGAGAAATGCATGAAACGGCAGAATACGGCATCGCTGCTCACTGGAAATACAAAGAAGGACGCATTGATTCAAAAGATACAAAATATGAAGAGCAAATGACCTGGCTTCGTCAAATGCTTGAACTGCAAAGAGATTCTGAAGATGCCGGAGAATTGGTTGAAACCATTAAGGTGGATTTGCTTAACGAAGAAGTTTATGTGTTTTCACCTAAGGGCGCAGTCGTTCCACTGCCGGCAGGGTCCTGCCCACTTGATTTTGCCTACCGTATCCATAGCGATATTGGAAACCATTGTGTGGGAGCACGGGTAAATAACAAGATCGTTCCTCTTAATAGTCTCTTAAAAAGTGGGGACATAGTGGAAGTCATGACTTCTAAAAACTCCAATGGTCCCAGCCGGGATTGGTTGACCTTTGTTAAAAGCCCCCATGCAAGAAATAAAATCAAGCAATATTTTAAAAAAGAGGAAAAAGACGAAAATATTCAAAAAGGCCGGATCATACTTGAACGAGAAATTAAACGTGAAGGTCTTCAACATTCAAATCTTTTAAATCTAGCCAACCTGGAAACACTTGCTGAAAAGTGTACCTTTAAAACCTTAAATGACTTTTATGCTGCCATTGGTTATAATGGCATAAAAATAGGCACAGTTTTTCAAAAAATGCGACTTTTGTTTCCCAAAGAATTTCCTGAAGAAGCGGAAGAGATTGTTTTTAAAAAGCCTCAACAGGAATATAAAACAGGCAGCAGCACTGTTATTGTGGAAGGTCACAATGAGATTGATGTTCATTTTGCGAAATGCTGTAATCCAGTACCAGGGGATAAAATTGTTGGATATATTACCAAAGGCCGGGGGATTTCAGTTCATCGGGCAGACTGCTCCAATGTCCTTAATTTAAGTGACCCTGCTCGAATTGTAGAGGTTGAGTGGAATAAATACAGCACCGGTTCATTTACAGCTGAAATTCATATTAAAGCCATCGAGTCCCAAGGCACCATCATAAAAATCACAAAAACTTTTATGGAAATGAAAATTCCTGTAACAGCACTTAATTCAAAAAATGAAAAAAATGAATACGATTTTTTTACGGCAACCTTTGAAGTAAAAAGTCGACGGGAGTTAAACTTACTCATCAAAAATTTAAATAAAATAAGCGAAATCACCCAGATCTATCGAGTATAAGGAGAAAAAATGCGGGCAGTGATACAAAGGGTATCTTCTTCGGAGGTACGTGTCAACCAGGAAACCGTGGGAGCCATTGGCTTTGGTTTGAATGTGCTTTTGGGTATCAAAGATGATGATAATGAAGCGGACATGGACTATATCATTCATAAACTCATTCATCTGAGAATCTTTGAAGATGATGATGGGAAAATGAATCGATCCATTTTAGATGTTGATGGCGAATTATTGTTGATTTCTCAGTTTACCCTTTATGGTGATTGCCGAAAGGGAAGACGGCCAGGTTTTTCCAGAAGCGGCCCTGTCGTTGCCGCCAAGAAAAAATACGATATTTTTGTTGAAAAATTACAATTAGAACCCCTGAAAAAGGTTGCTGCCGGCGTTTTTCAGGAAGAAATGGAAGTGCTCATCGTTAATGATGGACCGGTCACTTTATTACTTGACAGCGAAAAACAATTTTAGGAGGAATCATGGAAATCAGAAAACTTTCCCTGGGACAAATGGGAACCAATTGTTATATACTTTGGGATGAAAATTCGCTGGAAGCAGCAGTGATTGACCCAGGATTTGAAGATTCAAGAATTTTAGAAATCATAGAAAACAATAAACTCAAGGTAAAATACATTCTATTAACCCATGGCCATTTTGATCATCTTGGTGGGCTTAACCAGGTGAAAGCAGCAACAGGGGCCAAGGTTCTCATCCATAAAAATGATGCGGACTGTTTAATAGAGCCAAAGAGAAATCTTTCGGTTCTAGTTGGAATGACCTTTAAGCTGGAACCGGCCGACGGTTTGCTGTCTGAGAGTGAAACCATTCATGTTGGAAAACTCAACATTCGCGTCATTCATACGCCGGGACATTCCAAAGGAGGCGTATGTTTTTTAGTGGAAGATACCCTCATTGCCGGGGATACCCTTTTTAATACCTCCATCGGCCGAACTGATTTTGCAGATGGTGATCTCAGTGAATTATTAGGTAATATCCAAACAAAGATCTTCGTTTTGAATGACAACATAAAAGTTTTACCAGGCCATGGAGAAAACACTACCATTGGTTATGAAAAGAAACATAATCCCTTTCTTCAGGGACGGTCCTAGGGGAGGTCTTTATGAGAACTCTTAGATTTGATTTAGAACGTCCTGCTCTGGAATACTATTTTCACGAATTGTATCAAGCGTTTGATCCAGGTGTGAAAAATAACCTGAAAGGAGAGTCCGATGGAGTTCTCACTCAAAGACGCGACGGAAAAACCCTGATGTTATCCTTGTCTTGGGACGGTGCCAAAGCTTTAGAACGGCATTTCGAATTTAATAGCGAAAATGATCCTCTTGATAATAGTATTTACAAGGGGTTTCTTTATGAACTTTTGTGTGAATATTTTGGTAAAACCCTGGAGTGGGGAACCTTAACTGGAATTAAGCCAGTCAAAATTGTTCAAAACTATTTAAATGCCGGAATGGACATTTCAGATATTGAGAAAAAGTTTAGGAAATATTATCGGGTGAGTTCTGATCGAACCCAGTTGCTCTTGGATTTAGCCATTAAGCAAATGCCTTTTATAACACCCGAAAATGGAATCATGGACAAGAAACGGGTAAGTCTATATGTTGGAATTCCTTTATGTCCCGCAAAATGTTCTTATTGCTCGTTTATATCGACCATCGTTGATAAAAAGGGAAGTAATTTAGAAATGTATTTTAATCATTTGCTTTTAGAGGTGAATGCCATTGGTGAAGCCTTTAATCGCTATGGCATCATCATCGATACCCTTTATATTGGTGGTGGAACTCCGACGGTTTTAAGCGCCGAACAGCTGGAAAGGCTGATGTCCGCATTGGAAAAATCCTTTGATCTTTCAAAAATTCGGGAATATACCATGGAGGCCGGCCGATCGGAAACCATTACAAAAGAAAAATTGGAAGTCGCCAAAAACCATGGCGTTGACAGGCTTTGTCTAAATCCCCAAACCATGAATTCCCAAACATTGGAAACTGTAGGCCGATACTGGGAAAAGGACCTGGTGGAAAAACAGGCTTCCTTAATTCAGTCAATGGGATTTAAAACCTTGAACATGGATCTCATTATAGGATTAGCGGATGAAAGTCCTGAGGATTTCTTATTTTCCCTTGATGCTGTCATGGCATTGGCTCCGGAAAACATTACGGTTCATAACCTTTCCATAAAAAAAGGATCGAAAATCAAACATAATAATGGCATTCATGTCGGTGAGGGTTATGGTGAGGATTTTTATCAAACCGTGAGAAAAAGACTCCGTGATAATGGCTATGATCCTTACTATCTGTATCGACAAAAATATACCCAGGGAAACAGTGAGAACATTGGTTATTCGAAAGCTGGACATGAAGGGATTTACAATATTTTAATGATGGCAGAAAAACAATCCATTATTGGGATTGGCGCAGGATCCACCGGAAAGTTATATGATCCGGTAAATGATAATATCCAAAGAGTCATTACCGTTAAAGATATTAAAACTTATAATGAACGCTTTGATCAGATTATTGAAAAAAAAGTTCAGGCATATGAGTTTTTCGATTTTGAACAACACGATGAACTAATCTAAAATTGTTATTATCTGAAAAGTGGAGGTAGGAAACTAACGCCTCTTTTTCATGTAATCTTTAAATTGGAATTGAAATTGAATGGATGCAGTTTATAAGAATTGCAGTGATGATTTTGAATTCAGACTTGACAATTTTGTCTTAACTTCATTATAATGTAAAGGTTAAGATGAGAAAAAAATATTGTAACTATTTTGGAGGTATAATGAAAACTTTTTATAGAAATGCCCTATGTGGGGAATTAAATGCAAATGACGTTGGAAAGATTGTAGAACTTTCCGGATGGGTGGATAATCGAAGAAACCTGGGAGGTGTGCTTTTTATCGACCTGAGAGACCGTTCAGGGAAGATTCAGCTGGTTGTCAATGAAAAGCAGCCTGAAGCCTTTGAAATAGCTGAAAAGGTGAGAAATGAATTTGTTTTGTCGATTAAGGGCGAAGTGGTTTCAAGAAGCGAACAGAATATTAATAAAAATCTTCCTACTGGAGAGATTGAAGTGGAGATTCAGGAATTAACCATTCTTGATACAGCAGAAACGCCACCGATTTACATTGAAGATAATGACCAAACCAATGAAACTGTACGCCTGAAATACCGTTACCTTGATTTAAGAAAACCAAAATTTCAAAAAATATTAATGACACGGCATAAAACAGCAAGCCTTGCCAGAAACTTTTTAAGTGATCATGGGTTTTGCGAGATTGAAACCCCGATGCTGGCAAAGCCAACCCCAGAAGGTGCCCGGGATTTTTTAGTACCTTCACGGGTTCAGAAAGGGAAATTTTTCGGATTGCCTCAATCGCCTCAATTATTCAAACAAATCTTAATGATTTCAGGAATGGATCGTTATTATCAAATTGTTAAATGCTTCCGTGATGAAGATCTCAGACAGGATCGTCAACCAGAATTCACCCAAATCGATATGGAAATGTCTTTTGTTGATAAAAATGATATTATTGCGGTTAATGAAGAAATGATTGCAAAAATCATGAAAGAAATAAAGGGCATTGAGGTCCAGACACCCATGGTAAGAATGACTTATAAAGAAGCCATGGATCAATATGGTTCTGACAAACCGGATACCCGTTTTGGATTGAAACTCATCGATATATCCGATATTGTCGCCAATTCAGAGTTTAAAGTTTTTTCTGGAGCTGTGAAAAAGAAGGGGACGGTCCGAGCTATTAATGCCAAGGGTGCCCAGGCGAAATTAAGTAAAAAAGGAATCAAAGGTCTTGAAAGTTTTGCAAAGATTTATAAAGCCAAGGGACTTGCGTGGATTGATGTATCAGATGGGGAAATGAAGTCCCCAATTCTTAAATTTATTTCAGAAGAAGAAAAACAGGCTATTTTTGAAAGAACCAATGCCGAACCAGGGGATTTGATTTTTATTGTTGCGGATACGGATGAGATTGTGTATACTGCATTAGGTCAACTGAGACTGGAATTAGCAAGAAAACTCGAATATGACCTGGAAGGTCAATACAATTTTCTATGGGTCACCGATTTCCCTTTACTCGAGTACGATACCGAATCCGGCAGTTACACAGCAAAGCATCATCCTTTTACAGCACCACTGGATGAGGATTTACAATATCTGGAAACAGAGCCTTTACGGGTTCGCGCCGATGCCTTTGACATGGTTATTAATGGTGTTGAACTGGGCGGCGGAAGTATCCGTATTCACAACCAAAAATTACAGGAGCGGGTTTTCACAGCCTTGGGCTTTACTAAAGCAGCTGCCTGGGATCAATTTGGTTTTCTGTTGGAAGCATTAAAGTATGGCACACCGCCCCATGGTGGACTTGCCTTTGGCTTGGACCGTCTGGTAATGTTGCTCACCGACAATGATAATATAAGGGACGTCATTGCCTTTCCTAAAACCCAAAATCATGGCTGTTTAATGATGGATGCCCCTGGAAATGCAGAACTGGATCAACTGATTGATCTTGGCATCAGTGTAGATGAAATATCATGAAAGAAATTGGAATCATCATTGACACCAAGGGAAAAACTGCCCAGGTTGAAATAAAGCGTAATTCAGCCTGTGGCGATTGCGGTGCCTGCCATATGAGTAAAAACAAATCAACCATGGAAGTTACTGCCATAAACCTGATTGATGCGAAAAAAGGGGACTCGGTTGAGGTTGAAATGCAGTTTGCCAATGTTTTCAAGGCAGCGGCAATTATGTATGGCATTCCCTTGGTAGCATTCTTGTTTGGGGCCAGTATTACCTATTATCTGATTTTAAACCTGGGGTTGAATTGGGATCAAAACTTGGTGCCTTTCTTTTCCGGAATTGCCTTATTAGCTGTAGCCTTTGGCGTCATTAAATATTTTGATAAAAAAGGACTTTTCAACAGTAAGTATCAGCCGACCATTACCGGTTTTGCTGAAATAAAAAAAATCGAAAAAGATCCTATAAAAAAAATAATGGGATGAATTTATGAGGTGGCAGGGTTCTTGAGAACCCTGCCACTTTTAATGTTTAATGGCATCTATTTAATTTAATAACATTAAGAAGTAGAGAAAAATAAAAAAACAACTTGATTAATGGCTTATAAATCATTATAATGGTTTTACTGTCTGGGTGTAGCGCAGCTTGGTAGCGCGCTTGACTGGGGGTCAAGAGGCCGGAGGTTCAAATCCTCTCACTCAGACCATTTTTTTTAAAGGTGAAAATATGAGTCGAAAAAATAGACACGTCATTTTACGTAACAAAATATTTTTAGGTAGCGTTTTTTTTTTATTGTAGCAATCATCATTGTTACGAGCTATCGTGGTAATATGAGTATGCTGCTTGAAAAAATACAATATACAGAATCGCATAAAACAGAAATGTATTTTTTCAAAGATGTGGATTATAAAGTTCTTGATGAATTTCAGACCAGTGATATCACCCTTGCAGAAGGGGAGAAGGCTAATGGATATAAAACACTTACAAACACCCCTAAGGTTGTGAATACGGCCTATATCAACGAGCAAATTGCTGTTATTGACACGATCATTGCAGATAAATATTATAATAACTGGGGTAGAATCGTTGGCGATGTCGTTTCAAATTATCAGGGTTTATCCAGTATTACCAGTCAAATTGGTGAAACTGAACGGGAACAAAAGAATTTTCTCATTGAGTCTGTCCAATATATGGGGCAGGATCTTGCAACTCTTCAAAAAACCCGGGAGGATCTTGTGAATCTTGGCGGCGGCACACCGAGGGATATCAACCTTAACGATTTGAAAATGCTTCCCAGCGGGTATGTTTATACCACCATTAAACCTGTGGAAAAAATTGTTGATGAGAATATGCTTCCCTATGTTAATCTTGCCTTTTTGAAATCAGTGAGTAAAATTGACCGGGAATCTGAAACCCTTCTCAAGGTTATTAATAATGACCATGTCTATGTGGCATTTACAATTTCTGAAGAAAAAAGCATTATGGGAGAAAATAAGGTGCTAGCCCTTAAAGCAGAAATGATGGGTACAGATGATCCTGGCATTAATCAGGCTTATTATGATTTTTTAGTTAAACGTGTTGATCAATTGTACTATTTTCCAAAACTTCGATTTAAATACGATGATAAAGATTATTCCAGTTATTTTATAGATGAAATAAAAGAAGGTGACCAAAAGATCATTATACTCATGATTAAAGATTATGTTAATGATTTTTCAAATATTGTGGTCGGTGATGGCGAGATTTATATTCAGGATTATAAGGCTTTTGAAATCCCTCAAAGTGCGGTATTTAAAGTTGATGGTGAAACAAAAGTAGACACAGTCACAAAAGGATATTTTAGCAATCCCACTACCGTAACTGTTGAAAAAAATATTCGTGGGAAAGCAATTTTAAAATCTTCTGAAAACCCAGGTCTGAGCAGCGGAATGCGCATTAAAATTTATCCTTAAGGAAGTGAAAGCGTGATTGCTGATAATATCAGAAAAATTGAGTTAGAGCTTCCAGAGCATGTGAAACTTGTCGCAGTAACAAAATATCATAGTTTGGAAGAGACTCAGGCTGTTATTGATGCAGGTGTCCTTGATCTCGGCGAGAGCAGGGTTCAAGATTTTCTTAAAAAGTATGAAGTTCTGGGAGATAAACCCCGGTGGCACTTTATTGGACATTTACAAAAAAACAAGGTGAAATATCTCATTGGCAAAACTTATCTTATTCATTCAGTGGACTCATTAGCGCTCTTGAAAGTCATTGATCATGAAAGTGAAAAAAAAGGTTTAATCACCTCAATATTACTGCAATTGAATCTCGCCAGAGAAGAGAGTAAGTCAGGCTTTTTAGAAGAAGAGTTAAAAAATGTACTGACGGTCATACCAAAATACAAAAACATTAAAGTATTAGGGCTTATGGCAATGGGTCCATTAACCCAAAATAATGAAGAAATTCGAAATATTTTTGTGGAATTAAAAAAAATATATGATAGAATAGTAGAGGAATCTCTGAGCAACAACATTCAAATGGAATACTTGTCCATGGGGATGACAGATGATTATAGAATTGCAGTAGAAGAAGGTTCCAACATGATAAGAATTGGAAGAAAAATATTTAATAGATGAGGAGATATACTATGGCAGCAGAAAAATTTAAGGATAAAATCATTAAGGTTTTTGGTATGGAAGTTGATAACGAGGACGATTACGAAGAAATATACGAAGAAGATGTATATGACGATCATTCCGAGGATAATAAAAGTGCGTTCAGTGCACCAAAATCAAAGAAATCAAACACTTCACGCCGAAGCGATTCATCTAATAATGAAGGAGCAGAAGTATTAGTATTAGAACCTGAAATCTTTAAAGATGCTCCGGGTATCTGCAATAAAATAAGAGCGGGTAAAACAGTGGTATTAAATTTAAAAAATACAGATTATGAAAATGGTCGAAAAATATTTGATTTTCTAAGTGGCGCACTTTTCGCATTAGATGGTTCCATAAATAAAATCGCAGAAAATGTTTTTATTCTTGCACCAAAACAGGTTTCAGTATTAACGAATCCTGAAAGAGAAGATGTTGAGTTTAATCCTCCTATATTAGAGTGGGATGAGGGAAAAGAATAGGTTCTTCTATGGTTCAAAATATTCTTATACAGGCAGGTTACTACTTATCAGAGATCATCACACTTTTGATTTTTATAAATATTGTGTTTAGCTGGATAAGACCAAATCCAAGCAATGTTATTGTAAAAACTATTTATGGTCTGACTGAACCAATTCTAATGCCATTACGGCGTTTTACAGTTTTCGGAGCCATTGACTTTTCTGCATTTGCAGCAATCATGTTAATGCAGTTCATTTTGTTTCCTCTTTATAAGATGGTGGTTTCACTTATCTTTTAGTAAGTGTGCCTAAAATCCAGTAATAGGAAAGGAAAAATTCATGATAGAAAAAAAAGATGGCTTCTTACTATCTCGTATTGAAGATGTATGCACAAAAAATTTTGAACCACAGTTTTTTGATTTTTATGATGAAACACTAAAGCGTAAAATAGAGGACACTATAAAGCATTATGGTGTCCCTTATCTATTTTTTGGCGGGCATTCAGAAGCACAAAGAAAAATGCTGTGTATTTATCCGGATTATCTGGATAAAGAAGATCTCGAATGGCCGATATTTGCCATTGTCTTTGAAAAAACCAGTCCCATTGACCATCGCAATGTCCTGGGCGAATTAATGCACATGGGAATTACCAGAGAAAGTATTGGTGATATTGATCTCGATGAAGATCTGGTTCAAGTCATTGCCAACAAACGACTTCAGGATTTTTTTCTCATTAATTTTAACAAGGTAAGTGGACGCAGTATCAAACCAAAGTTTATCACTTACTCAGAAATTAAGGTTTTTGAACGAAATTTCAAACGTCTTACTTTGGTGGTTGCCTCAAATCGAATTGATGGAATCATTAATAAAATATGGGGATTTTCAAGACAGGATAGTCTTACCTATGTTAAACAGGGAAGGGTGCGGGTTAATTATGAAGTCATCTCGAAAAATGATTTTAGAATTAAAGCAAATGATATTATTTCTGTGCGAGGTAAAGGGAAGGCCATGATTATCGACATGGATCACCTTACTAAAAAAGGGAATATTCGTATGGCAGTTGATAAATATATTTAATGAAAAAATGAAAGGAACAGAATCCCTATGAATGAAGAACGATTAGAATATTTGGTTCCAGATCCAATGAACCAGCGTTTAGATGGATACTGTTGCATATTACCAGGGGATTACTCAAGAGAATACATTAAACGATTGATAAAGGATGGTGCTGTTTTAGTTAATGGTGAGGTAAAAAAAGCCAGTTATCATTTAAAGGGAGGGGAAAGAATATCCTTGAAAATTCCTGAACCCAAAGAATGTAAGATCCTTGCGGAAAATATTCCCCTGGACATTGTTTATGAAGATGAGGATGTTTTAGTTGTGAATAAACCTCAGGGAATGGTGGTTCATCCTGCCCCGGGAAATCGTTCAGGAACGCTTGTTAATGGCCTCATGCACTATACGGCCAGTCTATCCACCATTAATGGGATAATGCGCCCAGGGATTATCCATCGCATCGACAAAGATACGTCAGGGTTACTCATGGTGGCTAAAAATGACCATGCCCATCAGAGTCTGTCGCAGCAACTCAAAGACCACACAATTTTAAGGCAGTATTATGGATTAGTCAAAGGTGTGGTTAAATCAAATCGTGGGAAAGTGGATATGCCTATTGGCAGACACCCCAAAGATCGTATTAAAATGGCAGTAACGCCTCAAAACTCAAAAGAAGCGGTAACCCACTTTGAAGTCATTAAGCGTTATGCCCAGTATACTCTGGTGTGCTTTCGACTTGAAACAGGGCGTACCCATCAAATTAGAGTGCACATGGAAAACATTGGACATCCCATTGCCGGGGATCCGCTTTATGGATTAGGCGATAAAAATAATCTCTTCAGAACCCAGGGCCAATGCCTTCACGCCCAAACATTAGGATTTGTTCATCCCCGAACCGGTGAAAATCTTATCTTTGAAGCACCCTTACCAGAAGCGTTTCAAAAGATTTTAGACAGCTTAAAATAATATGTAACATTGATACCATAGCTCTCTTCAGATTATAGACAAAGTAGAAAGTAAGTCCTGGGGACAATCGTAATATCAGGGGTCTGCATCATGGCGAACAGGCGATAGCCTGTACGAACATGCAGCAGACAACGATTTACCATTGTCCCCAGGACGGGTTTGTCAGCAAACACTAGAGACGGTTATAAAAGCTCACGGTTATGATTCGTTTTTATCTTCAAAAACCTCAATGCTCTCTATTTTGTCAATGGAGGGGGTAACGTACATGGTGTTATGGGTGGTAAAAGTCACCATACCGGGTTTGGCTTTGTTGGGCTTCTTCAGAAACTTGTATTCAAGATAATCCACCGGAACATTGCCTGAACTTCTGGCCTTGCTAAACCAGGCAGCCAGGGTTCCGGCTTCTAACAAGGTGGCTTCGGTAATGAAACGTCCGTTGGCAATAATGAGAACATGGGATCCTGGAGTATTTTTAACATGGAGCCAGCAATCCTCGGCGGTTCCCATTTTTGTTGAAATGGTGTCGTTTTGGTAATTGTTTTTACCGACGAAAATATGAAAGCCTTCAGAGGAAATGTAATGGCGCGGTTTGGAAGGGGTTTGTTTTTTTCGATCCTCTTTGGTCAGTGCTTTTTTATTAAATTCGGAGTGTAGAAATTCATGACGGATTTCGTCTAACTCAGAGAATTCGGTGGACTGGTCTAAACTGGTCAAAAGGCTTTCAAGATAATAAACTTTTTCTGCCGTTTCACGAATGTGTTCATCTAAATGTACCAAAGCTGTTTTACCTTTATTATATTTTTTATAATAGGCCTGGGCATTTTGAGCAGGGGTTCGATTGACTTTCAAGGGGACTTCAAGGGACCCGCATTCCGGATCAAAATAATTCAGGAGTGTTACGGATTCCATTCCCTTTTCAATGGCATAAATATTGGCAGTGATAAGATCCCCAAAAAGTTTGTATTTTTCATTTTTTTGGGAGGTTTCAACATCCTGATACAGGTTTTTCAGCTTTTTTTTATTTTTTTTCAGCAAGGTTTGAAGTTGCTGATAGAGATTGGCACTGTGAGTTTTAAATCGTAGGATCTTATCCCGTCTGAAATAATATTCTTCAAGCATCACCGAAACACTGGGAAACTCTTCAATCCGGTGATCCTGTTGCATATGATGAAGATCCATGGTGGCAAAGTCCAGCATTTCCCGTCCCAAATAAATAATATTTGGAAAGACCCGTTCTTTTATTTCATTGACCACTTCACAAAAAGATTGATAGAGATATTTGGTTTGTTTTTTTGAGAGGTCAGAAATATTTAGTGTTGCATCAATGCCGCCGCGAAAGGTAATTTCCCGGGCGATGGTTGGACTAATCCCTAATAAACCTTGAACCAGGGTTCGTTCAATTGGCTGGTCCTTATAGTCATCCAGTAAATTCTCGTAGCTTTCGACATCCAGATCAAAAAAACCGATGCGATTATTTTCCGGAGGATAGATATAGTCACGGCCCGGCAAAATTTGGCGATATCGACTGGAGGTTGTGCCAACCTTTTTTAATGAATCCAGGATCTTCCTGGTTTCGTCAATTAAAATAATGTTACTGTTTCTGCCCATGATTTCAACCAGGAGCTTTCGGACCACCGGTTCGTTGAATTCATTTTTTGAAGCAATGGAAATCTCCAAAACCCGATCTGTTTCATGCTGGGAAAAGTCAGTAATGGTGCCATTCAATATATATTTCCGAAGGACCATGCAAAAGCTGGGAGCAGAATGTGGATTTTCCTTAAGTTTTTGGGCGATGTAGGCCCGCGGATTACTGGCATTGGCAGAGAGAAGCAAATTGAAGTTCTCCCGGCCAACATTAACAAGAAGGCGAATTTCATCGGCCTCTGGTTGATATATTTTACGAATATGTCCTCCGATTAAGAGACTTTGAAATTCTTCTTTTAAATGATATAGGGTAACGCCGTCAAAAGCCATGTTAGTCACCCTCCTTTCAGAGTATTAATCTAATTTTATCATTGATTCCTTTGGAAGTAAAAGTGTTTAAGAAAATGAAAATACCCGGGTCAATCACTGCCCGGGTATTTTGACCTTTTTAGAGTCTTTATTAAGAAAAACCTAAATTATAAGCTATTTTTGTTTTTATAAATGAAAAGAACCATGGATTCATTGACTTTTAAATAAGAGTTCGATATAGTATATAGATTAAGTGTTTATGTGACGATTCAATAATATATTGGACTAACATAATATTTAATGATTTTACATCGAAAATGACAAAGAAAGAAATTGAAAAAATACAGGGTTCCGGCAACGATTTACAGACGAGATTGATTTAATCGAGTTTAAAAGAAATGGAGAAACATCATGAAAAGTATGACAGGTTTCGGCCGAGGTGATTATCGAGATGAGGAAGTGGATTTTTCAATTGAAATAAAGACAATCAATCATCGATTTAGAGATTTCTTTATTAAAGTTCCTAAAACCCTTAACCCCATTGAAGAGAAAATCAGAAATACCATCGCTCAAAAAATTGCCAGAGGACGTATCGAGGTTTTTATTAAATATACTGAACTTGGAATAAAAAACCGTCGGATTGTATTTAACAGTGATCTTGCAAAAAATTATATTGCGGTGCTTAATCAAATGCGACATCTGGACTCCATGATTAGTGATGATCTTAGTTTATCCCTCATTGCCAAATTTCCGGATGTTGTTATTATTGAAGAGGAACATGATGATTATGAGGAAATTTGGGAAAAAATTGAGCCGGTTCTTATTAAAACTTTGGACGAGGTCGATGCCAGCCGGTGCAGAGAAGGTTCTGATTTACAGAAAGATGTTTTAAGTCGATGCCAGTGTATTCTGGATTATACAATGGAAATCGAAAACAAAAGTCCTGACATGCTTGATAAATACAGAGAAGAGCTTCGGGAAAGAATTTCGACCTATCTTGATTCAATCGAAATTGACGAAAAGCGTCTCCTGATGGAGGTTGCCCTGATGTCGGATAAACTTAACATTGATGAGGAATTAACACGACTTAAAAGCCATATTGGAAGATTGGAAGGTATTATCACTGAAACGGAACCGGTGGGAAGAAAGCTGGACTTTTTAATCCAGGAGATTAATCGGGAGATTAATACCGTTGGATCAAAAGCTAACGATTTGGCGATAGCAAACATCGTAGTTGATGTGAAAAGTGAAATCGAAAAGATTCGAGAACAAATTCAAAATATAGAGTAGGGGGTGTTTATGGAACCAATGAATGAATATCTCAAAAAAAGAGAAGAACAAAATGAAGGCGGTTCAGGAGAGCTGTTTTTTGAAAGAGAAAAAGGCATTCTCATTGTCATATCTGGACCATCCTGTGCAGGCAAGGGAAGCGTATGCAAAATAATTTGTGAAAAAAATCCTGATATCCGACTTTCCATATCCGAAACCACTCGGGGACCTCGGAATAACGAAAAGGATGGCATTGATTATTCCTATATTTCAAAGGAATGCTTTGAAAAGAGAATAAAACAAGGTCAATATTTGGAATATGCCACTGTGTATGAAAATTACTATGGAACCCCTAAGGATTATGTGGAAAACCTGCTTAACTCAGGTTTTGACGTTATTCTGGAAATTGATATTCAAGGGGCAGCCGAAGTACGCAGTAACGATAAAGAAGGTATTTATATTTTCATTGTCCCTCCCTCAATGCAGGAGCTCAAGCGGCGTATTGAAGAACGCGGTACTGAAAGTAAGGAACAAATGGAAATGCGGTTAAATTGTGCTTATGGTGAAATGAAAAATGCCAATGATTATAGTTACATTGTTATTAATGATGAACTAGAGGATGCGACACAACGTGTTCAGTCCATTATTACGGCTGAAAAATGTCGAACAGAACGTTTGAAAAATAAAATTGAAGAAATTCTTGGGAGATAAATATGAGATATCCTGCACTAAATGATTTAATTGCAAAAGCTGACAATAAATATTCACTGGTTCTTGCCACGGCAAAACGGGCCAGAGAAATAATTGATGGTGATGAACCTCTTGTAAAAATTAAAATTGATAACCCAGTGACCATTGCCACCAATGAAATTGCAGAAGATATGATTCACTGTATTTATCATGAAGGTAAACCTCATAAAACGGAAAAGCTCAATGACATTTTAAAGCATGAAGCAGATGTGACATTCGTTGAAGCAGAAATCGAAGACGCACCTGTCATTAAAGGATAGGATTAATAAAGCTTTGAAAATTGCAGAAGTCTTTTTAAACCAGAAAAACAAGCGTATCGATCAAGCCTATGACTATGTTGTTCCAGAAAATTTGGAGAAGAAAGTTAGAATGGGGATGCGTGTGGTGGTTCCCTTTGGTTTTGGGAACCGGCGGATAGAAGGATTTGTTACCGGTGTTAAAAAAAACTCGGATTACACCGGGAAAATGAAAGAAGTTCTGGAATGCATAGATAAAGAACCCATTTTACTTAAAGAACAGGTAGAGCTTTGTCTTTGGATGAAGTCCTATTATTGTTCTTTATTTTATGAAAGCCTTTCTTATTTCACCGCATCGGTTAAAGCAATCCGAGAAATCGAATATCATCAAACCCAGGAGAAGGATCCGGAGTCGTTAACGGGCAATTGGTTCATAACATACTATTTTAAAAACAAAAATCAAGTGCTGAAAGATAAGAATGTTGAAAAAAAAGATCGACACATTTTAGAGGAACTCCTAACCCTTGGGATACTTTATCCCATGAATACCTGGAGAACAGCATCCGATAAGGAAGAATTCTGCTACACCCTCACTGAACTTGGGAAAGGCGCTCTTGAAAAAGAAAAAGGTCTTGGAGCTAACCAGCGAAGGCTTCTTGAGTTTCTAAACCAAAAGGATATGACCGATGCTTTGATTAAAGTATTCCCAGAAAATCTGAAAAGCAGTTTAAAAACCTTAATCAAAAAAGACTATGTTTCAGTCGATCAGATTAAACAACAGTCTTTAGGGAATATAATATTAAAAAGAAAGTCGGCTTGTTTTCCAGAGATTATTCTTGCCGAGAACGAGAAAAAATGGCATAGAGAAACCCAGGATTTAGTCAACGAAAAAAAGGAAATTCTTTTTCATGTTTTTGATGGTGCCAGTAAATACCGTTTATTTTTTAAAAGTATTGAAGAAAACCTTAGAAAAGATAAAGGCGTCATTGTTTTATTTCCGGAAATTAATATTACATTTCAGCGCATGGAAATGTTTTATAAATATTTTGGAGATCAGGTGGGTGTTTTTCATGGGCGACTTACTCAAAAGGAACGCTATAACCTTGTTCAAAAAATTCGCAATGGCCAGATTCGCATCATTATTGGTGTCAGAGCAGCCTTGTTTTTACCGATGGAAAACCTTGGGCTAATTATCATTGATGATGAACATGATCCTTCCTATGTTTCTATGGCAGCCCCAAGATTTCATGCCACCACCATTGCTCGGAAATACTGTGAGCTAACCGGCGCTTCGCTAATTCTCGGAGATGATATGCCCCGGATATCGACCTGGTATAAAACAAAAAAAGGCAGAATGAATGTAATAAAAATTGGAGAAGCCCCTGAGGTTCAAAAGCCCATTGAAGTCATTGATATGCAAAATGAAATTCATCAGGGAAATATGGGTTTTTTTAGTCGACGATTAATTGAATTATTAAAATCAGGTTTGTATCAACAGAGTTTAAGTGTTCTCTTTATTAATAAAAAAGGATATGCCAACTGTGTTTTTTGCAGAGCATGCGGGCATGTGGAAAAATGTCCTCACTGTGGCATTGCTTTAAAGTATTTTGAGGGTGGACAACTACTCAATTGTCATTATTGCGGCTACCAAAAAAAAATTCCACTACAGTGCCCAACCTGTGGAAGTGACCAGATAAGACATATGGGATTTGGTATTGACCAAGTTGAAGCCCTTCTAAGCAAAGGGTTTCCAGAAGCTCGAGTCCTAAATGTTCAAGGTAATCTTAAACCCACTGAAATAAAAAAAATCAACGAGGAATTATTAAAGGGGCAAATTGATATTCTGATTGGTACCCAAATTATTATTAAACACTTTGATTTATCAAAAGCAGGCCTGGCAGCTGCGCTGCTTATTGACAGTGATCTTAACCAAGGTGATTATCGGTCGGCAGAAAATGTCTATCAAACCTATGGTCGCTTTTTCGGAAAAACCATCAAGGGAGATACCATTGGGCTCATTCAAACCAATGATCCCGAAAATGACACCATTTATTCCATCGTACATGAAAATTATGAGGATTTTTATGAGGGGGAAATCAATTACCGAGAGATTATGAAGTACCCACCCATTATGAACATGATTGTCTATGGGGTTTTCCAGGACAACGCCAAAGAGGCTGAAAGTGACGCAATTAAACTTTATTTAGCATTAAAGACCAATTTGAAAGAAACCCAGGATTCACAGTACTTTCGAATCTTTAAACCCATCAGTATTGGGGCTATTTCTGGAGGAAATCAAAAATATCAGATTATCTTGAAAATAAATGATTTAAAAACATTTCGAAAAATAATGTCGGAAATTATTGAATCCGGCACGATTGAAAAATTAAAATCAAAGGTTTCAATCGAAATTAATCCGTAAAAAGGATTTGATATAGGAGGAAAAAATGGCAGTGAGACAATTACGAATCGATGACGACCCAATTTTAAGAAAAACATCCCGGGTGATAGAAGAAATCGATGATAAAATTCAAACGTTAATAGCAGATATGATTGAAACAATGAATGAAGCGGATGGGGTTGGATTGGCAGCTCCCCAAATCGGCATTTTAAAAAGAATGGTGATTATTGATGTTGGGAATGGACCGGTGACTTTTATAAATCCAACGATCTTAACAAGTGAAGGTGAAGTATCTGATGAAGAAGCCTGTTTAAGTCTCCCTGATCGTTCCGGTTTTGTAATACGCCCGCAATCTTTGGTGGTCGAGGCAATGGACAGTGACGGGAATATTTTTCAACTTGAATGTTCGGATTTATTGGCACGTGCGGTTTGTCACGAACTGGATCATCTTGATGGCATTTTGTTTATTGATCACGTAGTAAAATGAAAAAATTAAGAATTGTTTTTATGGGAACCACCAATTTTGGGGTTCCGGCGCTTGAAAAACTGGTTAATTCCAAATATGAGGTAGTCGCCGTTATCGCTCAGCCGGATCGGCCGAATAAACGGGGAAAAAAAATCATGGCTTTACCATTAAAGACTAAAGCCATAGAATTGGGACTTAAGGTATTACAACCTGAAAACATAAAGGATCCCGAATTTGTTAAAAAATTAAAATCTTATAAAGCTGATGTTTTTATTGTGGCTGCTTACGGTCAGATTTTATCAGAGGCAATTCTTTTCATGCCCAAATATGGTTCATTGAACATTCATGGCTCGTTGCTGCCTAAATACCGGGGAGCAGCACCCATTCAATGGGCCGTTATTAATGGTGAGGAAAAATCAGGGGTTACCATTATGCAAATGGATTTAGGAATGGATACCGGAAATATGCTTTCAAAAGCAGAGCTGCCCATTACTGCAGAAACTACCTTTGAAACACTTCACAATGATTTGTCCTTTCTAGGATCAAATCTTTTATTAAAAACCCTGGATGATTTGGTTTTAGGAAAGCTAAATCCTGTGGTCCAGAATGAGGTGGAGGCAACCTATGCTCCAAAAATCCAAAAGGATACCGGGCATATTTCATGGGCGTTGACAAGCCACGAAATTTTGGCTCTGATCAATGGCACCGATCCTCAACCAGGTGCCTATTTCATCTATGATAATGAAAAAATTAAATGCTTTAAACCGGAAATAGTCCCATGGTTTGGAACAGAAACCCCAGGAACTCTTATTAGAGCTAGCGGACAAGATGGCTTATGGGTGAAAACAGGGGATGATGCATTAAATATAAGAGAGATCCAGGCCCCCGGTAAAAAAAGAATGGAAGCCAAGGTTTATCTTCGCGGCAATAGCCTGGAGATGGGAATGCTGCTGAAATAGAACTAAGATGATTTTTAGAAAACCATGCTAATATAAAACTACAATTAAAGAATCGGAGGATAGAATATGTATTTTTTGACATTTATTATACTTATCCCAGGATTATTGCTGGCGGCTTATGCCCAATATCAGGTAAGCAGTGCTTACAAAACATACAGCAATGTTCCTACAAAAACAGGCATTACCGGTGCCGGTGCAGCCCGAGCAATACTTAATACCAATGACCTTGAAAGCGTTGGCATTGAAGATATTGCGGGGAATCTTACGGATCACTATGATCCAAGAAAAAAGGTAATGCGGCTTTCCCAGGGAGTATCACAAAAGGCAAGTATTGCTTCCGTTGGCGTAGCCGCCCATGAAACAGGGCATGCCCTTCAGGATAAAGATGGATACTGGCCACTGCGAGCTAGAAATATTATTGTTCCGGTTGCCGGTTTCGGTTCCAATTTAGCCTGGCCTTTGTTTTTTATCGGGTTAATCTTTGCCCAGGGCTGGTTAATGGATCTGGGAATTTTACTTTTTTCCATAGCCTTGCTGTTTACCGTTATTACCCTGCCCGTCGAATTTAACGCCAGCAGCCGTGCAGTGAAGTCATTAATTGATAATCAAATTATCCAACCGGGGGAAGAAGTTGGCGTGAAAAAAGTTTTAAGAGCTGCGGCCCTGACCTATGTGGCAGCTGCACTTATGGCTTTTCTAAATCTATTGCGTTTAGTTATCCTCAGAGGGTCCAGAAATTGATGAATATTAGACAACAAGCCCTGGAGACATTACTACGGATAAATTATGAAGGTGCCTATTCTAATCTTGAGACAAAGAAGGTTCTTTCAACCAAGGATCTTAAAGCTGAGGATGGACGACTATATTTAAACATTGTTTATGGTTGCCTTCAAAATAGAAGTTATTTGGATTACATCATTAAACAGCAAAGCAGCAAACCCATTAAAGAACTCCATAAAGAGGTTTCGGAAATTCTCAGAATGGCCATCTATCAGATTTACTTTCTTGATAAAATTCCCGATTATGCCATCGTCAACGAAGCTGTCAATCTAACCCTTGAGGTTCAACCCCAGGCAAAAGGTTTTGTGAATGGTGTGTTAAGAAATATAATGAGAAAAATTGAAAAAGTTGGCAAAGATTTTAAATTTGAAAATTGGGATAATGAAAAGGAAGCACTTTCCATTCGTTATTCACTGCCAATATGGATTGTTTATAAATACTACGAAACCTATGGCGATGAAGCGGCAGAAGCTATTATTCCTCTTCTTAATGAGAAACCCCCATTTACCATCCGATGTAATACACTCAAGACAACCATGGAAGAATTAATGAACGATCTTAAGGCACTGGGAGTTGAACCCGTCAAAGGTTCTTTATCATCAAATGCCATTCATATTTCAAATCTAGGGGTTTTTGAAAATAGTATCGAAGAAACCCCACTGTACCCGAATGGTCATTTCGCCATTCAGGATCAAGCAGCTTTGGTGACGGTTGATCGATTAGATCCAAAGCCAGGGGATCGGGTATTGGATATGTGTGCCGCGCCGGGAGGAAAAACAACCTATCTTAGCCAACTGATGGAGAACAAAGGCGTAATTGTTGGACGGGATGTTTCGTCCAATCGATTAAAATTAATTGTTGAAGCGAGTAACCGGCTGGGGTGCACAAACATTGTGGTTGAAGCACAGGATGGTTGCGAGCTGCAGGAAAAAGACCGGGAGTCTTTTGATAAAATACTGCTGGATGCGCCTTGTTCAGGACTGGGTGTGATACGACGAAAACCTGAAATTCGATATCATATTACTAAGAAAGATCGCAAGGAACTGGTAAAAATTCAGTTTGATCTTTTGGAGAATGCCGTGGCCTGTTTAAAACATGGAGGAGAACTTCTTTATTCAACCTGTACCATTAATCGAGATGAAAATGAAAATCAAATCAAAAATATTTTGATAAATCATCCTGAATTGAAAGTGGTTCCAGACGAACAGGGCAATCATTTTACTCAAACCAGTCCATTAATGGACCTTAGTGATGGATTTTTTATGTGTTTATTAAAAAAAGAATAAAGAATAAAGAATGACAATCGAAGTTGCTTTAGGGATAAAGTAGCTTTTTTTGTATTAATTTATGGTTTAAAATAAGGGCTGAAATAAAAAAGATTTTGAATAAATTGTATTGAGGATGGATTTTTGATATAATGTCTAAGTCTGTGTGAAGCCATCGTCGTGAAAACAGTGCTTCATTAAAAGAATTGGAGGTGAAAGCTTGAAGGAAAATATTTTCGGAAAACAACTAAAAGAATGTGAAACTCTGATGGTTGAACAAGGTGAGCCAAAATACCGAGGTGGACAGCTATTTCAGTGGTTGTACAATAAGAAATCCGAGGATTTTAGTGAAATGACAAATTTCTCCAACAAGCTCAGAGAAACCCTTTCAAAAAACTATTCACTGACTCATGGGAAAATTAAAGAGATCCAAAGAGATTCATATGATGGCACAAAAAAATATCTCATTGAACTATCCGATGGAGAATGCATCGAATCGGTGCTGATGCACTATCAACATGGGGATTCACTTTGCGTGTCAACTCAGGCAGGGTGTAATATGGGATGCAAATTTTGTGCGTCAACCCAGGGTGGTAAGATTCGAGATCTCACCTCAGGTGAAATATTGGATCAAATTTTTTTAATAGAGCAAAAAGAAAAACTACGAGTTTCCAATGTGGTGATTATGGGAATTGGGGAACCGCTTGATAATTATGACCAGGTTCTGAAATTCATTCGCATTGCCAACACCGGTTTCGGAATTGGGCAACGAAAAATTACCCTTTCAACCTGTGGTTTAGTTCCCGGTATTAATGCGCTGTCAGAAGAAAATCTTCAGATAAATCTTGCGATTTCTCTGCATTCCGTTTTTCAGGAGCAACGGGAGCAATTAATGCCCATTGCTAAAAAATATGGTTTGAAAGAGTTATTAAAAGCCATTGATGATTATTTTATTAAAACAGGACGGCAGGTAACCTATGAATATGCACTGATGGATGGTTTTAACGATCGGGATGTGGATATTAATGGTTTAGTTAAACTTTTAAGAGGGTCCCAAAACCACTTGAATCTCATTGGCTTAAATGAAATTCAAGAAGTGGCCTTTAAAGAAAGTTTACAACTCAATGCTTTCTTCCAGGAACTGGAAAATCGAGGTATTAATGTTACAATAAGACGAAAAATGGGAAGAGAAATTGATGCAGCCTGTGGTCAGCTTCGAAAAAAAAGAAATAAGGATAAGGTGATTATATGAAATGTGCCTATGGATCCAATGTAGGATTATTGAGAAAGGTCAATCAAGATGCCTATTTGGCAGCGACTATAAAAAATGTTGATCGAATATCCTATGCTTTTGCAGTTGCAGATGGCCTAGGGGGTCATCTTAGTGGTGAAATCGCCAGTAAAACAGCGGTGGATTTTATTAAAAATAATTTATCCACCATTCGCAATTATTTTGATCCTGAAGAAATGATGTCGTTTGTGAATGATATTAACCAGGAATTAAAAAAAATAGGTGATGATGAACCGGCCCGTTTGGGAATGGCAACAACCCTTACCATGTGTATTCTTGATGCTAATGATTTGTGTATTTGCCATGTTGGAGATAGTCGAGCCTATGTCATTACCAAGGATGAAATCACTCAATTGACAAAGGATCATTCGTTGGTCCAGATTTTAATTGATGAAGGAAAGATCACTCAGGAGGAAGCAGAAATACATCCTCAGAAAAATGTCATTACCCGAGCATTGGGAACAGATAATTCGGTAAAAGTAGATTTTTATCGCTATGAAGTAAATCCTAAAGCTGTTTATCTCATTTGCTCTGATGGTCTGTTTAATATGGTTTCAGATAGTGAAATGCAGGCCATTGTGAATGAAAATAATCTTGAAGACAGTGCAAAAATGCTCATTGATTCAGCCAATAAAAATGGAGGGAATGATAATATCACCGTTGTGCTTTTTGACCCTCTGGAAGGAGTATCGAATGCTCAGTAGAACACTGGTAAAACGTTACGAGATCATTGAGCTTATTGGTCGAGGCGGCATGGCTTATGTTTATAAAGCCCGAGATTTAAAGCTCAATCGTTATGTTGCGGTTAAAGTGCTCCGCGAAGAATATACCGAAAACGAACAATTTATTAAAAAATTTGATCGCGAATCTCAAGCAGTCGCATGTTTATCACATCCAAACATCGTCGGTATTTTTGATGTTGGGGTTCATGATAATATTTATTTTATTATCATGGAGTATGTGGAGGGCATTACTCTTAAACAATATCTCATGAGAAAAGGGCGATTAGAATATGCTGAGGCAACAAAGTTTGTATGGGATATTTCCAATGCACTTCGCTGTGCCCATGAAAATAAAATCATCCATCGTGACATTAAGCCCCATAATATTTTATTAACCCGTGATTTAGTGCCAAAGGTAGCGGATTTTGGAATTGCCAGAGCCATTACCAGTTCCACATTGACGATGACAAATCAAACCATGGGTTCGGTGCATTATATTTCTCCTGAACAGGCCCGGGGTGGTTTTGTTGATGAACGGTCAGATCTTTATTCCCTGGGAATTTTATACTATGAATTACTGACAGGAAAACTTCCCTTTGATGAGGAAAATACCGTAACCATTGCCATTAAACATATTCAAGAAGAAATCGTACCGCCGAAAGTATTAGAACCCAGCATACCGGATGCAGTTAATAATATAGTTGTAAAGCTAACCCAGAAAAAACCGGCTGATCGATATCAAAATACGGATGAATTAATGGAAGATCTTCAAATAATTCTTGATGGCAGTGATTCATCCTCAAAGGATGGTCATGTTATTGGTGGTGGCAGAAATGATACTCAGATAGTCCGTGAAGGTCTTTTCCATGTTGAAAATACTGGAAGTCAACCAACGATTCCTCCTAATAAGGATGATGAAGATGATGAATACTATTATGAAACACCTGAAGAAGTGGCGGCACGAAAAAAGAAACGCAAAATCATACTGATTGCGGTTCTTGCTGTTATTGCCGCCATAGGCATTGGAATCACTGTTTATGGATATTTTGCAGGAAAAACGGTTCAGGTTCCTGATATTAAAGGCAAGACAGTGGCAGAAGCCACCGCAACCCTTCAACCATTAGGATTGACCCTTGAAGTTGAAAAACAAGTTTACAATTCTGACGTCGCCGCTGATTTGATCATTACCCAAAATCCGGAAAATGCAACAGCTTTACAACGTGGAAAAACCGTCAAGGTAACAGTGAGTCGAGGAACCAAAACAGGTGCTATTCCAAATGTCGTTGGTAAGAGTGAAGCAGAAGCGGTAAAAACCATTGAAGCAGCTAATTTTGTGGTTGGAGAAATAAAACGTGAGTTCAACTCTGGTTATGATGCGGATATTGTTTATGATATGAATCCAGCAGGAACCACCGTTGTCAATGAGGGAACAAAGGTTACCATTCATGTGAGTAAGGGTCAAGATCGAGTGAGTGTACCCAGTGTGGTTGGTCAAACCGAAACAGATGCCCGAACAACCATTTCCAATGCAGGGCTTACAACAGGCACAGTTTCCTATGAATCCAGCACAATTTCCGCTAAAGATACCGTGATTCGTCAATCCCCAGGTGAAGGTGCGAGTCTTGCCCGAGGTGGCGCCGTGGCCATTATTGTGAGCAGCGGTAAAATTTCAACACAAAAGCTGACCATTAAAGTCAGTGATTATGAGAAATCAACCCCTCCAAAACCAGTTAAGGTTAAGGTTGTTTTGTACACTGCGGATAAAAGTGAAAAAGTCGTTTATGAAGGTGTGAATACGTCAAATGATACATTTTCAGTAAATGTTGAAGGCACTGGCCGACAGCTTTATGAAGTCTTTATTGACGGCACGAGTGCGGGCAGTAGTTATATTGATTTTTAGAAATCGGAGGCCTGGCATTTGCTAGCACAAGAAAAACAAATTGGAAAAATAATTAAGGGCATTGGGGGCTTCTACTATGTGAAGCCCCAGGCCAGTGAAGAAATTGTGGAATGTAAGGCAAGAGGCGTCCTGCGTCATCAAAAAATGGTACCAACGGTTGGGGATGAAGTCATGATCCAATCCGATAATCCAGGGGAATGGACCATTGAATCCATTGAACCACGAAAAAATATTTTTATAAGACCTCCTGTGGCCAATGTTGACATTGGCCTTATTGTTTTTTCCATGACAAGTCCTAAACCAAATCTCTTGCTTTTAGACAAGCTTTTGATCAGTTCGGAAATCCAGAATGTGGAACCATTGATTTGCTTTTCAAAAAAAGATTTGGTAAGTGCTGAAGAGGAAGAAGTCCTTCGGAAAATCTACAGTAAAACTCCATATAAGCTCTTTTTCTTCAGTGACCGGGATTTGGACGTCATGAACGAAATTGCCCATGAAATAAGCTGTAAAACCGCTTTTATGGCAGGACCATCAGGGGTTGGGAAGTCAACAATGGCAAACAACCTGTGTTCAAACCAAACCATGGAAACAGGAACCCTGAGTCAGAAGCTCAAAAGCGGAAAGCACACCACCCGTCATGTGGAATTACTCAAAATGAGAAGCGGCGGGTTTTTATTGGATACCCCGGGTTTTTCATCCTATAAATTATCAGAATATATTAAAGCGGAAGAACTCAGAGAGTATTTTCCCGAGTTTTCAAGAGGTGAATGTCGGTTTAAAAGCTGTTTGCATCAAGGAGAACCGGGCTGTCAGATTCTAGTGGATTTAAAAGAAGAAAAAATCAGTCAAACACGCTATGACCATTATCTATATTTATTAGATGAAATAAAAAGGGAGCAACACTAATGAAAGCATTTATTTTTACAAACGGAAGTTATGAGGATCCTGGCTTTTATAAGGAATATCTGAAAAAATTCAATACCCCTTATATTATTTGTGCCGATGGCGGTGCGAATTTTACACAAAAAATCGGATTGATTCCCAATATAATTTTAGGTGATATGGATTCAATCAGTAAAGAAACCCTAAAATACTATGAAAATGTGGAATTACGACGTTTCCCGGTTTGTAAAGACGAAACCGATACACAGCTTGCCATTAATCATGCTCTTGAAATTGGGGCAACAGAGATTGTTGTTTTTGGAGCGTTGGGAACACGTCTGGATCATAGTCTTGGAAATATTTACCTTTTGACCCGTTTGTTAAAGCCGAGAATTCAAGGGATGATTGTTGATGAAAAAAACAGTATCTTTTTAGTTCAAGATAAAAAAAACTTGGACCTCCCAATAGGCACGATTGTTTCCCTATTACCACTCGGTGGAGATGTTGAAGGACTGAATATCCAGGGTTTTAAATACCCGATTGCAAATGGGAAAATGACCCTTGCAAATCCCTATGGCATCAGTAACGTTGTGGTTACGGAACACCAAACAATTTCTCTTGAAAAGGGCATTCTGCTGGTAGATATTCCAAAGGATTAAGGGTATAAAAAAAGAGTCTTTCAGTGAAGAAAGACTCCTTTCATATCTCTGGAAAATAAAAAGAGACTAAGCTCTTTCGACTTTACCGGATCTCAAACAACGTGTACAAACACTGATTCGTTGTGGTGTGCCTTCAATAACAACTTTAATTCTTTGCAAATTGGGTTTCCAAACGCGTTTACTGTGCTTATTTGAATGACTAACCTGGTTGCCAGAAACAACGGATTTTTTACATACAAAACATTCTTTAGCCATGACATAACCTCCCTTACGCTTACCTTTTATAAAACAAAGTGTATTATATCATGAAAAATAAAAATAAAGCAACAGAAATTTTGACTTCCTATAATTAATTATGTAAAATAGAGATAGATAAAACAAAGGAGATAAAACAATGAAGATAATAACTGAGTTGGGAACGATAGATATTACACGTAAGGCCATTGCGGATATTGCCGGTAATGCAGCCATGGAGTGTTATGGTTTGGTTGGTATGGCACATAAACAGGGCAAGGATGGTTTAATAGAAATCCTGTCAGGGGATCAGGCCAATAAAGGGGTCGGTGTGAAAATCGAAGATGACCGTTTAATTATTGACCTGTATGTCATTGTGGAGTATGCAATAAAAATTTCAGTGGTTGCCGAAAATATTATTGCCAATGTGAAATATAATGTCGAAAAGCAAACATCCTTAAAGGTAAAACGAATCAGTGTGAATGTTGTGAGCGTGCGTGTATAAATGGAGGACAGAATGAAAACCCAGAAAATCGACGGTGAGATGCTTAAAAAAATGTTTGAGTATGGAGCCAAAAACCTGGAAATCAACAAAAAAACTGTGGATGAGCTTAATGTCTTTCCTGTGCCTGATGGGGATACCGGAACAAATATGTCGTTAACCTTTAACCACTCAGTTGCTGAACTTGATAAAATCGAAAACCCAAGCGTCTATAGTGTGGCAAAAACAGCTTCTTCAGGAGCACTGATTGGTGCCCGGGGAAACTCCGGTGTTATTCTATCCCAATTGCTTCGTGGCTTTGCAGAAGGCTGTAAAGGCCAGAATTATCTTGATATTAATTTATCTGGAAATGCCCTTATGCTTGCAGCGGAGGTGGCATATAAAGCGGTTATGAAGCCTACAGAAGGCACAATACTAACCGTTGCTCGTGAAATGGGTGAGTTTGCAATGGCAAACATGAATGATTATGACAATTTGGAAGATTACCTTGAAGCAGTGCTTAAACATGGAAAAGCCACGCTGTCAAGAACTCCGGAAATGCTTCCTGTTTTAAAGGAAGCCGGGGTGGTTGATGCCGGGGGCCAAGGTTTGATCTGTATTGTTGAAGGTGCCTTAAAAGCTCTGACAAATCAGGAACTCGGAGCGAAACTTGAATTTACATCCAGTGATTTAGATAAATTCGTGGATGATTCCAATATGAAACCCGAGGATATTACCTTTGGCTATTGTACAGAGTTTATTATAAAAAACGCTGCTCAGATTGATGATGATCAGTTAAGAGAATACTTTAATACCCTTGGAGACAGTGTGCTGGTCATTAAAGATGATGCTGTTATTAAGGTCCATTTACACACTGATAATCCAGGTCTTGCCTTAGAAAGGGCAGGAAATCTCGGCAGCTTATCCCGCATTAAGATCGATAATATGCGTGAGCAATTTGAAAGTAAGGGCACAGTCTCCGAACTTCCACCCGTGCCATACGGATTTATAGCCGTGTCTCCGGGAGAAGGTTTAACCAAGCTTTTTAAGGACTTGGGAATCACTCAGGTTATTTCAGGGGGGCAAACCATGAACCCCAGTACCCAGGACTTTTTAAATGAAATTGATAAGATCAATGCAGGAGTGGTGTTTCTTTTTCCAAATAACAGTAACATCATTATGGCCGCCAAACAGGCCTGTGAGATATCGGATAAACAGGTTTATGTCATTCCGTCGAAAAACATTCCCCAGTGTATCTCAGCAATGTTGGCTTTTTCACCGGATGCCGAAGCAGCGGAGAACGAAAAAGCAATGAACGATGCCATTAACAGTGTGAAAACAGGGGAAGTAACCTATGCCGTAAGAGACACAAAAATTAATGGGCTTACAATTAAAAAAGACAATGCCATTGGGATTTCCGGTGGAGAAATAAAATTCACCGGCACTGATATACACACTGTGACCGAAGATTTATTAAGCGAAATGGTCAATGAAGATAGCGAACTTATTTCAATTTATTACGGAAAAGATACCACAAAAGAAGATGCCGAGGTTTTAGCAGAGGACATTGCAGCTGTGTTTGAAGAGTGTGATGTTGAAATTCACTATGGCGGACAACCGCTGTATTATTATATCGTATCAGTAGAATAACAAAAAATTCTGTGGGTCTGAAACCAGGAGGTAACCATGGATTGGAATGACTCAGTATTAACGCTAAAAGGGGTAGGACCAAAACGTGGGAAAGCACTGGAAGAGCATCAGATTAAAACAGTGGGAAACTTGCTGAGTTTTTACCCGAAAAAATATATTGATCGAAACGTCATGGGTTCACCTGATGAATTTACGGAGAATCGAGCTTTAACTGTTAAAGCTCTTGTCCTGGGTTCTGGTCGACTCCAACGGATTCGTGGTAACCTTTCAATTTTCACTATTCCGCTTTTATTGGATGAAGTTAAAATAACCGCTGTTTTTTTCAACCAGCCCTATTTAAAGGGAGTGCTAAAAGAAAATCAGGAATATTATTTTTACGGAAAAGCTGAAAAATACGGTGAAAAATTTAAATTAATGAACCCCCAGTTCGCACCGGCAAACAACCCTGGGCGGTTTTTTGAGTTAACCCCTGTTTATTCAAAAATCCAGGGAATTCCCAATGATGCCATTCGAAAAATGCTGGTCCAGATTTTCAGTGGTGACCCAAAAATAGCGGATGGTCTTCCTGAATCAATTCGAAAAAGTCATAAATTACCAACCATGGTTTCTGCTCTGGCGGCCATTCATTTTCCGAAAACAATGGCTGAGGTTAGCATTGGAAAAGAGCGCTTGAAATTTAATGAAGCTTTAAAAATAAATATGGGAATCTTATCAAATGCCGGAGAAAGTAAATTTTCGAACATTTCAATTAATACTTTCAAAGGGATGAAGGCCCTGATTAATAATCTTCCCTATGAACTCACCCAAAGTCAAAAAACGGTTATTGATGATATTCTTGAGGATTTTAGAAATGGCCATGTGATGAACCGATTAGTTCAGGGAGACGTTGGCTCAGGAAAAACTGTGATTGCCATCATCTCTGCTTGTTTAATGGCGCAAAACGGTTATCAAACCGCCTATATGGCTCCTACTGAAATATTAGCCCAGCAGCATGGTCGAAGCTTTAATACCTTATTAAAAGACTCTGGAGTCTCTGTGGAAATCATTACCGGAAGCCTGAAAACCCAGGAGCGAAGAGAAATCTTAGAGCGTGTGGCCAATGGTGAAACCTCGGTTATTATTGGTACCCATGCTCTTTTTCAAGACTCAGTGGATTATTATAATTTAGGACTGGTCATCACGGATGAACAGCATCGGTTCGGGGTGAAACAACGGGGTCGGCTTTCCCTGAAAGGCAATCAACCCCATACCATGGTGATGAGTGCAACTCCGATTCCACGAACCCTGGCTTTAATTATTTACGGTGATTTAGCCGTTTCATATATTGATGAATTACCCAAGGGACGAAAACCCATTAAAACCTATTGCTATGATGAAGCATCCCTTCACAAAATATTTTCTTTTTTAGAAGTTGAAATGAAAAAGGGGCGTCAGGCCTTTGTGATTTGCCCATTTATTGAGGCTTCTGAGGAAATGGCTGAAGTCAATGACATTGAATCGGTATACAGTGATATTGAAAAACATTTTTGGGGAAAGTATCAAACAGGATTTCTTCACAGTCGCCTGGGCAACGATGAAAAAGAAGAGATTATTAAAGCCTTTAATTTAGGAACGATTAAATTGCTGGTTGCCACCAGTATTATTGAAGTGGGAATTGATGTTCCAAACGTTAGTGTTATGGCAATACTCAGTGCCGAGCGTTTTGGACTTTCACAGTTGCATCAATTAAGAGGCCGTGTTGGACGAGGTGAACATCAATCCTTTTGTTTCCTGGTTACGAACTCCAAAAGTCCTGAGACTCTGGCCCGGATGGAAGTTATTGTTAAAAATCGAAGTGGCAAAAAAATAGCTGATGAGGATTACCGATTAAGGGGACCGGGAGATTATTTTGGATTCAAACAGCATGGACTTCCAGATTTTGGAGTACTCAATCCTATGGAAGATCTGTTGCTGATTCAAGAAACAAGAGAATTGGCCGAGATGATTTTTCACTCAGTCGAAAAAGAAATGATGATGTACCGGGAAAAGGTTCTCAAAACATTTTTCAAAGAAGTAGAAGAAATATCGTTAAATTAGGAGAGAAAATGCGAGTGATAGCAGGGGATAAGCGTGGAAAAAAATTATCAAGTATTCCAGGTGATAAGATTCGGCCGACCACGGATAAAGTTAAAGGTGCTATTTTTAATAGCCTTCAGTTTGAGTTGAAAAATGCCAGGGTTTTTGTGGATCTTTTTTCTGGAAGTGGTGCCATGGGAATCGAAGCCCTAAGTCGAGGCATTGAAACAGCTTATTTCTTTGATGTTTCACAGGAGAGCATTGATCTCATTAAAAAAAATATTGCCCTTACCGGATATGAATCCAGAGCCAGGGTTTTTAAAATACCTGGAATCAAAGGCCTTGAAAGGTTATCTCAAAATAAGGTAACCTGCGATATTATTTTTCTGGATCCTCCTTATATTCAGGGAGAAGGCACGGGAAAGATCTTAGAAATAATTTCTGAAAAAGAAATTCTTTCTGAAAACGGAAAAGTAGTGATAGAATCAGAGAAATCTGTTATAATGCCATTAGAAAAAAATAATTTAGTGTGCTATAAATCTAAAAATTATGGGAATTCCATTATAAGTTATTATTGTAGGGAGAAAAATGAGTTTGAAAATAGCAGTCTATCCGGGGAGTTTTGATCCTCTTACAAAAGGTCATTTTGATATTATTCAAAGAGCAGCTACTGTTTTTGACAAGCTGATTGTATGTGTTATGGTAAATAATAGCAAGAATTATCTCTTTAGCAGTGAGGAACGCAAAAATCTGATTAAAGAAAATCTGAGCGAACTGGATAATGTTGAAGTGGATACCTATGATGGCCTCCTCATCGATTACGTAAAGTCAAGAAATACCAATATTATTGTCAAGGGGCTTCGAGCCTTAACCGATTTTGAGAATGAGTTTCAAATGGCATTAACAAATAAACATCTTGATAATAATATTGAAACGTTTTTTATGATGACCAGTAATAAGTACTCATATTTAAGCTCTAGTTTAGTCAAAGAACTTGTAAAGTTTCAGGGAAATGTCTCTGATTTTATACCAGCAAATGTAGAAAAAGCGATCCAAAAAAAGCATGAGGAAGGAAGTATAAAATGAGGGTAATTGAATTATTGGCAGAATTAGAAGAAGTCATTGAAAAAGGAAACACGCTCCCTTTTTCATCCAAAGCTTTAGTAAATCCAGAAGAATTAATTGAAATTATTGATGAAATTCGCGATGCAATGCCAGGAGAGTTAACCGAGGCAAAAAAAATTGTGGCTGAACGTAAAAAAATAATTTTTGCGGCCCAAAGTAAAGCAGATCATATTAAAGCTGAAGCGGAAAAGCGCCTCAAAGAATTGATTGATACCAATGAAATTACAAAAACAGCATCGGCTCATGCCAACGAAATGATGAATAATGCCAATGCCAGTGCGAAAGCACTGAAAATAGGTACCAAAAACTATGCGGATCGGCTTCTTTACAATTTTCAGCTGCAGTTAAAAGAAATGAATGATAAGGTTGAACAAAACCGAAATGAATTAAAAAACATGAAATAAATAAAAAATGAGGTTTGCGAATGATAGAAACAGGAAAAATTCAAACACTTGAAATTAATCGAATTACAGCCATAGGGGCATTTTTATACGATGGCACAGATGCACAAAATGTGGTGCTCCTTCCAGAAAAAGAAGTGCCTAAAAGCGCCCGAGTCAATGATGATATTGAAGTCTTTGTCTATCGGGATTCTAAGGATCGAATCATCTCAACCACCCGCCGTCCTAAGATACTTTTAGGAGAGTTTGGTCATTTGAAAGTTGCAGATATTACAAAAGTTGGGGCTTTCATGGAATGGGGTCTCGAAAAAGATCTCTTACTCCCATACAATGAACAGACCACAAAGATTCAAAAAGGCCGGGATTATCTGGTATATCTTTATTTGGATAAAAGTGACCGACTTTGCGCAACCATGAAAATTTATCCACTACTTAAAGTGGGCTCAGACCATAAAATCGGTGAATGGGTAGAAGGATATGTTTATCAGATCAACCCTGAATTAGGAGCTTTTGTGGCAGTGGAAAACTTATACCATGGGCTGATTCTTATGAAGGATGCTGATATCGATATCCAATGTGGTGAAAAAGTGAACGCTCGGATTTCAGAAATTAGACTTGATGGAAAGCTTATCCTTACGCCTAATCGACAGGCATATAAAGAAATACCAAAGGATGCTATTTTAATATTAACAAAGATGAACGAAAATCAGGGACTCTTACCCTATAATGATCATACCAGCCCACATATCATCAAGAAAGAATTAAATATGAGCAAAAGTTCCTTTAAGCGTGCTGTTGGTAAATTATTAAAAGAAAAAAAAGTGAGGATCACCGAAAGAGGTATTGAAAAAAATGGAAGATAATAAATCAAGAGTAGTAATTATGGGGTGTGAATCCTATGAGTCCAATCTGGTTTATGAAAAATTAAAATCTGCCATTGATTTACTGGGTGGAATCGAAGCTTTTGTTTCTAAAGAAGAAAAAGTTTTGCTTAAGCCAAACCTGCTGCGCGGACGAAACCCCGAATCTGCAACAACCACGCATCCCGCAGTTTTTGAAGCCATGATACGGATTTTAAAAGAACATCAGATTGATAATTTATTTTATGGCGATTCTCCTGGAATTGGATCCCCTTTAGGAGCTGCGAAGGAAAGTGGACTCACTCAAATCGCTGAAAAACACAAAGTGCCAATGCTTGATTTTAGCCATGGGAAGACCATGGATTTTTACCTGGGATTGGTGAAAAAACGATTTGAAATTGCCAACGGTGTATTGGAAAGTGATGTCATTATCAGTTTGGCAAAAATGAAGACTCACGGCTTAACTCGGATTACCGGTGCAGTGAAAAACCAGTTTGGTTGTGTTTATGGACTCAATAAAGGAACGTCACACGCCTGTTACCCTGATGCGTTAAGCTTTTCAAAAATGATTGTGGATCTTAATCGATTTCTGAGTCCCAAATTAAGACTCTTCATTATGGATGGCATCCTGGCCATGGAAGGAAATGGACCGGCATCCGGAACGGCAGTACTCATGAAGGTGCTGTTAGTTTCCGATGATCCTGTGGCTTTAGATGCTACCTATGCTCGAATGATCAATTTAGATCCAACCTTTGTTCCCACCATCGTCCTTGGTGAGGAAATGAAATTAGGTAATGCTTCCGAGGAAAGTATCAAACTTTTAGGGGATCCCATGGAAAAATTCTTCAATCCCAATTTTGATGTTGTTCGAGAACAGGTTGATGAAAAAGTTGTCTCAGGCTTGGGCTCTTTAACAAAGATTAAGGGAATTCTCGTGCGAAAACCAGTAGTTGATAAGGATAAATGTATTGGCTGCGGCATATGCGAGAAAAGTTGTCCTTTAGAGAAAAAAGCCATCAAAATGGTTCAGCGTAAGCGTAGAAGCTACCCTCTTTATTATTATGACCGTTGCATTCGCTGTTATTGTTGCCAGGAAATGTGTCCGGAAGGCGCAATTTCTATTAAAACCCCACTTTTGGGTAAACTCATTGTTTATAGATAAAAATAATAATTTTAATATAAAAGATCAGAATCTGTTTAATTTCAGGAACTGGTCTTTTTAATTTTTTAAAATACTCTTTATATATAAAAAAAACCATTGACAGATTACAGATGATTGAATATGATGTTCCGAAATACTTGAAAAGGGAGTGATTCCACTGTTAGCATCAAAATTAATTTTAAAGTGTCTCGAAAGAGAAAATGTTGAGTATGTGTTTGGTTATCCGGGAGGTGCTGTGTTACCTCTATATGAAGCGTTTAGAACATCCCCAATTAAACATATTTTAGTGCGTAACGAACAGGCGGGACCCCATTATGCCAGTGGATATGCCCGTGAGTCAGGGAGAGTCGGAGTGTGTCTTGCAACTTCAGGTCCGGGTGCGACAAACTTGGTGACTGGCATTGCCACGGCCTATCTTGATTCTATTCCAATTGTGGCCATTACCGGGCAGGTGGATCGCGCCCTCATTGGAACTGATGCTTTCCAGGAAGCGGATATTACCGGAGCTACTGCACCTTTTACAAAGCATAGCTATTTGGTTAAGAATGCTGCTGATATTCCAAGAATATTCAGAGAAGCATTTCATATTGCATCTACCGGCCGACCGGGACCGGTACTCATTGATATTCCAAGAGATGTTCAGTTGGAAAATGTTAAAACCCCATTGACTTGGGACAAGGTTGAAATTTTAGGCTATAATCCGACCTACACCGGTCATAGCGGACAAATTAAACGGGCTGTTAAAAAAATAAAAGAAGCAAATCATCCGGTGATTTATGCCGGTGGCGGTGTGATATTAGGCCATGCCGAAAAAGAGCTTTTGGCTTTTGTGGAAAAAAACAACATTCCCGTGATTACTTCGCTGATGGGAATAGGAAGCTTTCCCGAAGATCATCCATTATACTGTGGAATTGTGGGAAGTCATGGTTTCGAATATTCTAATGTGGTGATGAATGCATCAGATCTGATTATTAATATTGGCGCCCGGATGTCCAATCGTGCTACCTCAAATCTGACAAACTTTGAAAATAACATCGAGTTTGTTCATATTGATATTGATCCGGCTGAAATAGGCAAAAACATGGAAGCCAACATTCCCATTGTTGGGGATGCAAAAACAATTTTAATCGGCCTTTTAGAAAAAGATACGGTTGGAGAGCATACCCAGTGGCTTTCAGATATTGAACTTATGAAGGTGAAATATCCCCTGGTGTATGATGCTGATCCACCTTGTAGTGAATTAATCAATCCCAAGGTCTTATTCAGAGCTCTTTCTGGCATGACCTCGGATAATGCCACGATGGTTGCTGATGTTGGCCTGAATCAGATTTGGTCAGCATTATATTATCGTATTATTAAAGATCGTAAGTTTTTCACTTCTGGTGGCCTGGGAACCATGGGTTACAGTATACCAGCCGCCAGTGGTGCCTGCTTTGCCACACTTGATAATCCTAAAGAAATTTTTGTTGTTTGCGGTGATGGCAGCTTCCAAATGGGAATGGGTGAACTTGGCGTGATTGCAGAGTATCAGCTTAATGTTAATATTATTCTGATTACCAACACCAAACTTGGAATGGTTAGGCAACTTCAGTTTGATAATTATGGCAAAGACCATTACAGTGGCACGGATCTTAATTTTGAAATTGATTTTATGAAGCTTGCCGAAGCCTATGGCATCAAAGGCTTTAAAGTGGATAATAATGCAGACTTTGAAAAAGTCATGCCTGAAGCGATTAAGCACAAGGGACCAACATTGATCCAGTGCCAGGTCCATCCGGATTTCATTAGAATATAGAGGGAGAGATATGGAAAAAAAAACCTGTTTGTCATTACTCGTAGAAAATAATTTTGGTGTTCTAAGTCGGATATCCGGTTTATTTGCAAGACGAGGGTATAATATTGATAGTCTTACCGTAGGAACCACCGAGGATGCAAAATTTTCTCGGATCACCATTACTGTTACTGGTGATGAACAAATTCTGATTCAAATTAAGAAGCAGCTCAACAAACTGATTGATGTGATTACAGTCATTGAATTAAAGCCAGAAGAGTCCATTACCAGGGAACTTGTTTTTATTAAGGTGAAAACCGATGATATTACACGGTCTCAAATTGTGGAAATTGCTAATATGTTCCGAGCAAATATTGTCGATGTTGCCAGAGAAAGTCTGGTCATAGAGATTACTGGAACTCGGCATAAAATTGAAGGCTTTTTTAATATGATTGAACCTTATGGAATTTTGGAATTTGTCCGTTCTGGCGATACTGGTTTACAACGTGGAGCACATGTTTTATCCTTTTAGTCATTAATGTTGAGTTTTATAAAAATGTCATTGACCGCTGGAATTTTTTCCAGCGGTCAATGACGTTTATGCAGTTGCTACAAAGGAAAACGAAAGATTGTTCATAATAAACTAGCATTAAACCATTTTTTATCATATGAAAAGTGTATAATTATAAAGAATGAATAATTTTAAATTACTATATCTGCTGAATTTGAAAGGAGTTTTAATTATATGAGTCACGAAACACATGAACATGGTTGCGGCTGTGGCTGCAATGACGAAAGGATTAAGCCCTTCGATGATTTAACATCGGTACTTAAAAAATATGCCGATGTCCCGGGAAGTCTGATTACTGTTTTACAGAAAGCCCAGGAGATTTATGGGTTTTTATCATTTGATTTAATGCGTTATATTGCCTTGGAAACAGATATCAGTATCGCAAAGGTTTATGGCGTGGCCACCTTTTATACCCAATTTCGCTTTGAACCGATCGGAAAATATCTGGTGATGCTATGCCAGGGAACCGCCTGTCATGTCAATGGGGCCAAGATGATTGAAGAAGTCGTCATGGACGATTTAAATATTAAAGAAGGCGAAACTACGGCGGATGGACTGTTCACATTAAACAATGTCGCCTGTTTAGGCTGCTGCAGTCTTTCCCCGGTGATGATGATTAATGACACGACCTATGGTCAGCTGACCCCGGATAAGGTTAAGAATATCCTGACCGAAATTAAAGAAAAGAATGATTCTCAGGAGGGCCAGAAATGAAAATAGTGATTGGAAAAGGAAGCTGCGGCATTGCCGCCGGAGCCAATAAAATACAAAGTGCCTTTGAAGAAAATCTTTCTTTAGCAGGCCTTGATATCCCGATTGAGACCACCGGATGTATTGGTGCCTGTTACCTTGAACCCATTGTTGATGTTTTTGATGATGCGGGGAACAAGATCACTTTTGTGAATGTGACAACCGATAACGCCAGAGAAATTGTGGAACAACACATTTTAGAAAAACAAGCCCTTAAAGGACTTCAGATTACCGACGCCGACATGACCATGATCGGCAAACAAAAACGGATTGTCCTAAAAAACTCCGGGATTATTAATCCGGAGCGGATTGAAGATTATTTATCAGTGGATGGCTATGAGGCGGCAAAAAAATGTCTGACCGAATTAACCCCGGAAGAGATTATTGAAACCCTTAAAATCGCCGGGCTTAAGGGCCGGGGCGGTGCCGGCTTTCCAACCTGGTTTAAGTGGAATGCTGCTTATAAATCTCCGGGAGCCGTTAAATATATGGTATGTAATGCTGACGAAGGGGATCCCGGGGCCTTCATGGACCGCAGCGTTTTAGAAAGTGATCCTCATGCCCTCATTGAAGGGATGCTTATTGGGGCCAGAGCCATCGGCGCCAACGAAGGCGTGGTTTATGTTCGAGCCGAATACCCCCTAGCCATTGTCAGGTTGCAGGGCGCCATTAACCAGGCCCGGGAAAGCGGCTATCTGGGGGAAAATATCTTTAATACCGGATTCGACTTCGATTTGCGGATCAAAGCCGGAGCCGGAGCCTTTGTCTGTGGCGAAGAAACCGCCCTCATTGCCTCTCTGGAAGGGGAACGGGGCATGCCCCGATTAAAGCCGCCATTTCCAGCCCAGAAAGGCTATTGGAACAAGCCGACCAACATTAACAACGTGGAAACCTTTGCCAACGTACCCTGGATTTTCAGAAATGGCGGGGAAGCCTATGCGGCCATCGGCACCAAAGACAGCAAGGGCACCAAGGTCTTCGCCCTGACCGGCAAGATTGCCCATGGCGGTCTGGTTGAAATTCCGATGGGACTGACGCTTCGGGATGTTATTTATGACATTGGCGGCGGCATCAAAAATAACAAAGCATTTAAAGCCGTGCAGATGGGCGGCCCTTCCGGGGGATGCGTTCCTGATTCACTGCTGGATACGCTCATCGACTATGGTGAAATTACCAGAACCGGTGCCATTATGGGATCCGGCGGCATGGTGGTCATGGATGAAACTACCTGTATGGTGGATATGGCCCGTTTCTTTCTGGATTTCACCTGTAAAGAATCCTGTGGAAAATGCACCTATTGCCGGGTTGGAACTAAAAGAATGCTTGAAATTCTGACCCGCATTACCAAGGGTCAGGGGGTTGACGGCGATATTGAGCTGTTGGAAGAGCTGTGTTATAAAATTAAAGAAGGATCTATGTGTGGTTTGGGACAAACAGCGCCAAACCCGATATTAACCACCATTAAATATTTCAGAAACGAATATGAAGACCATATTTATAATAAAAAATGCACCGCCAGGAGTTGTAAAGCGCTATTGACCTATGCGATTAATGAAGAAAATTGTATCGGTTGTGGCAGCTGTAAAAAGAAATGCCCGGTGGAAGCCATTGAAGGTGAAAAGAAAAAAGTTCATAAAATAAACCAGGACCTTTGTATTAAATGCGGGAAATGTTTCACCGTTTGTAAATTCGATGCAGTCCTGGTGGACTAGAAAGGAGTGGGAAAATGAAAAAATTTAAATTAAATATAGATGGTAAAGAAGTCACCGGCTTTCCGGGACAAACGATTTTAGAAATTGCCCGGGAAAATAACATCGATATTCCCACACTTTGTTATGATGAACGGCTGGAAATTTTTGGATCCTGCGGACTTTGTATGGTCGAGGTGGAAGGCATTCCCAAACTGTTCAAAGCCTGTGCCACAGAAATTTCGAAAAATATGGTCGTTAAAACAAAAACCGATCGTGTGATCGAATCACGAAAAACAAATCTGGAGCTGCTGCTGTCCAAACATATCGGAGATTGTGTTGCCCCTTGTAAGCTTGCCTGTCCGGGAACAACCGACTGCCAGGGTTATGTGGGCCTTATTGCCAATGGGGAGTTTAAAGAAGCCCTGAAGCTGATTAAAGAACAGCTGCCGCTGCCGGGATGTATCGGCCGGGTTTGCCCGCATCCCTGTGAAACAGCCTGTCGCCGGGGAGAAGTGGATGAACCCATTGCCATTGCCTGGCTCAAACGTTTTGCCGGTGATTTTGATTTGACCCATGACCTGTTCTTACCGGAAATTAAAGAAGCCACCGGCAAATCCATCGGGATTATCGGTGGCGGCCCAGGCGGTCTCACTGCTGCCTACTACCTGATCCAGTCCGGCCATGACGTCATCATTTATGAAGCGATGCCGAAAATGGGGGGAATGTTGCGCTATGGTATTCCCGAATACCGTTTGCCCAAAGGGATTGTAGATGAAGAAGTGGGACTCATAGAAGAAATGGGCGTTGTTTTTAAAAACAATGTCCGCGTTGGGAAAGATATCGCTTTTGACACCATCCGCGAAAACCACGATGCGGTTTTTGTGGCCCTGGGGGCGTGGACAAGCTCGGGACTGCGCTGTGACGGTATCGACGCCAAAAACGTCATTGGCGGCATTGAACTGCTGCAACAGGTGGCCAATAATGAACCCATTGTGTTAGGTGAGAAAGTCGCCATTGTCGGTGGTGGGAATACCGCTATGGATGCCTGTCGCACGGCCCTGCGACTGGGCGCAAAAGAAGTCACGAATATCTACAGGCGAACCATTGCCGAAATGCCTGCGGAACAAATTGAAATCACTGAAGCCCAGGAAGAAGGCGTTGTCTTTAAAAACCTGGCCAGCCCCATTGAAGTCATTAAAGGGGCAGACGGACAGATTGTTCAAATGCGTCTCCAAAAAATGGCTTTGGGGGAACCGGATGCCAGCGGACGTCGCCGTCCGGTACCCATTAAAGGGGAAGAAGAAACCATTGCTGTGGATACCCTGATTCTGGCCATTGGCCAGGGGATTAATCCCGAGGGACTGACGGCATTGACCCTGACTAAATTTAATACTGTGGCTGCCGATGAACAAACCTTCAGAACCAGTTTAGAAGGGGTTTTCGCCGCCGGAGATTGTATTAACGATGGCGCGTCCATTGCCATTAAAGCCATTGGGGATGCCAAAAAAGCAGTTGGCTTTATTGAAGGCTATTTAAAAGGCGAAGACATTCAGTATCACGAACCGTACTACGTGACCAGGGAATCGGCAGATCCCGATTATCTGGAAAGCATTAAAAAGAATAAACGACCGACAATGAGTCACCTAACCCCGAATGAGAGAAATGACAATTTTCTGGAAGTGGTGGAAGGGTTTGATCCAATCCAGGCGGTGGCCGAAGCCAACCGTTGTCTGGAGTGCGGGTGTCAGGATTATTTTGAGTGCAAACTCATTAAAAATGCCAATGCCTATGATGTGAAACCGGCCCGGTTTGCCGGAGCCAATCCCGAGAAAAAAATCCAGGAGGATCATCCTTTTGTGATAAGGGACAACAATAAGTGCATTACCTGTGGCCTGTGCGTCCGGGTTTGTGATGAAATTGTGGGCGCCTCTGCCCTGGGTTTGGTGGATCGTGGATTTGAAACCGAAATCGAGCCGGCTTTAAAACAACCACTGGCCGAAACCGGATGTATCAGCTGCGGTTTATGTATCAGTGTTTGTCCCACTGGCGCCTTAAAAGAAGGTTTAATCGGAATAAAAACCGTGCCAATGAATACCAGCAAAACCGAAAGCACCTGTGGCTACTGTTCCGCCGGTTGCCAGACCGTCATTGAATCCATGGGGGACACCATCATCAAAGCGGTTCCTCAGTCAAACCAACCCCGGCTTAATCAGGGCGTGATGTGCGGCCGCGGCCGTTTTGGAACGAATCTGGTCCAATGGGGAGATCGGCTGACCACACCACTGATTCGCAATAAACAGGGTAAACTTGAAGAAGCCAGCTGGTATGACGCCTTTGTCACCATTGCTAAAAAAGCTCAGAGCATTGCCGCCCGCTATGGTGCGGAGACCTTAAAAATGGGCATTTCACCTAAATATACCAACGAAGAAATTTATGCCATGACCCAGCTTGCCAAAGGTCTTCGGGCTGAAACTTTTAGTTTCAGCAACGTGGTTAAGGGCGAAGCGAACGTTCTTACCGGTGACTATATGGTTCAGGAGATGGATGCGTTGATTTCAGCTGACGTCATTCTTGTATTGGGATTCCTCCCGGTGAATAACCCTATTGTGAAATACAAACTGGTTCAGGCTTCAAAAAACGGGGCTGAAATCTTTGTGATTAATCACATTGAAAGTGGTTTTGACAAGTTTGGGGATGAATTCATTACCGATTGTGAGGATTTAGAATTTTTGGGAGAAATCACAAAATACGTTCTTGAAAATGGGGAACTTAATCCCCAGGCCAACAACAGTGAGAGCCTAAAAGCTTCGCTGAAAGACTTTGATATTTGCCCAGAGGCTGAATTTATCGGTGCCGGATTAGTCAAAGCCAAAAACCCGGTGATTGTTCTGGGCGATAAATATGTAACCATGGAAACAGCTACCCTGGCCGGTAATATTATGGGTCTTTTAGGTAAAGTAGAAGGCAGCCGACAGGGAATTTTCAGAGTGGCGGTAAAGAATAACAGTGTTGGCTTAAATGCACTGGGTGTCATTTTGACAGATGCCGTCCTTGACAATGCCAAAGGATTACTCCTCTTTGGGGAAGATCCTAATGCCGACTTAGATGTTTATGAATTTCTGATGGTCCAGGATACTCATTTAACCCAGGCTTGTGCCAGAGCCGATGTGGTACTGCCGGCATTAGCCTTCCCAGAAGTGAATGGTACCTTTGTCAATACTGAAGGTCGCCTCTTAGAGGTAAAAAAAGCCGTGGAAAGTCCCGTTGACTTTACGAATATAGAAATGATTCAGGCTATGGCAGAAATTCTTTCCAGAGATTTGGGATCTCCAAACCCTGAAACAATTTTAAAAACCATTGGTCAAGTGACTCCGAGTTTTAAAAATGTCGGAGTTGGAGAAACCCTGAGGGTAAACAATGCCGGAAGAACTACTGTTAATCTTAAACCCTATGTTGACGGAAGGCTCTTTACCGAGATTCCATATACCGATTACCTCATGAATGAAATTCAGGGGGAATTAAATAAGGTGACGAAGCAATAAAATATAAACAACAAAAAGGCCATCACAAATTTTTGTGATGGCCTTTTTATTTTACTGAAAATTTGTATCATAGCCTGTAGAAGTGAGTGTCTATCTCGCATTTTCCAACTGACCATGTTGATATTTAATGGCATTAACTGAATATGCCAGGGTTTGGGCGATCCATAGAAAGCCAAGCAGCAGATAGGGGTAAATGCCAATATTGATTATAATTGAGATCAACAGTGAAATGATCATGGCGCCACTATAGGCAAAGTTCATAAACTGGTAGCATTTGTATGCAGCTTTATACACAACGTATTTTTCAGCTTCATCGCAGCTTTCAATCCAAACCTTGTCAAAATTGAAATCCAATGGATTCCCTTTTTTTTCGGGATAGAGCACTTTAGTTAACTTAATGACTTTGGTGATCATGATAAGGGTAAAGGCAATGTTACCCAAAAAGATAATCAGCGCCCAGGGGTTGAAATTTTCGGAAAAGCTAATAATAGAAACACCAAAGAAACAAAAGCTGAAAATCATATCCACAGAAATGAATGGAAGTAAAAAGTTGAGGCGACGATCCATACCATCGAAAAACGCCTCTTCGTCCTCTTTAAGCTGGGACAATTTTCTTTTTGCGGTAACATATAGGATGATGATAATTAGGGCTGAAATTCCCAGGATAACGCTTTGAATAATCAAATTGTAATTAAGGATAAAAGCTTCAAGTTTTATAAAAAAACCAGTGATGGCTGCTTCTCCCATAGAAAGAGTCCCTCCTAGGATGCCGCCAAAAATACCGGAAATGATCATGATGATAAAAAACTTTGCCGTGATATTTAATTTTTTCATAGTGTTTTCTCCTCTTCAAATAAAAATAATGATTCTACCGTTGTACCAAAAACTTTTGCAATTTTCAAAGCCAACACAACCGAGGGAGAATAGTCCCCCCGTTCAATCAGGCTAATGGTTTGCCGGGAAGCTCCCACCAGTTTTCCTAAATCCGATTGATTCAGGTTATTGCGGGCACGATATTCCTTTAAACGATTTTCAAGTGCCATAGATTAATCCTCCTGCATTTCTTCAATGAAAATGATACTTGTCAAGTTGACAATAATATATGTCAAATACAGTATATATCTGACAACGATACTTGTCAATACATAATAATATATTTATTATGCTTTATTCAATGTTCACAGGACCGGACTTTTGGTATAATAGTAGGGAAAAATAACCGATGACCAAGAAGGGGACCAAATGAAAAGCATACTCATTGACGGCAACAGCCTCATATACCGAACATTTTACGCCATACATGAAATGTCCAACTCAAAGGGAATACCGACCAATGCCATTTATGGTTTTGTTAATATTTTAGTGAAAATACAAGAAGAATATCAGCCAGACTATTTAGGCATCGCTTTTGATTTAAATGCTCCAACCTTTAGAAATCTGGCCTATGCCGATTACAAGGGTGGCCGTCATAAAATGCCTGAGGGTTTGCAGGAACAATTTCCAATTCTCAAGGAACTTCTTGAAAAAATGGGTATCGCTATTCTGGAAATCGAAGGATATGAAGCCGATGATATTATTGGGACTTTGGCCCGGATTGGTTCAGAAAAAGGTTACCAAACTGAAATTATCACCGGCGACCGTGACGCATTCCAACTAGTGGGACCTAATACAAAGGTTCTCTTCACAAAAAAAGGGATTTCTCAATTAGACGAGGTTGACGAAGCCTGGATCACTGAAAACTATGGCATGACCCCAAAAGACCTCATTGATTTAAAAGCACTTATGGGAGATAAATCCGATAATATTCCAGGCATCCCAGGGATTGGCGAAAAAACGGCCATGAAACTCATTCAAAAATATACAACCCTGGAAAATCTCTATGAACATATTGATGAAGAAAAAGGAAAACAAAAGGAAAAGCTCATCAATGGGAAAGAAAATGCGTTTCTAAGTCGGATGCTGGGAACAATCGCTTTGGATGTTCCCGGGTTTAATGATTTTGAGCGGCTCACTTTCCAACCGCTTTTTAATGATCAGAGTATCGCACTTTTAAAAGAACTGGAATTTAATACCCTGTTATCAAGAATAGACGCCACAGAGACCGTTGAAACCATACATAAACCAGTGGAATATGTAGGGGTAAAAAATATTCAGGAAATGGATCAATTAATAAATGCTTTATCAAAAACCAAAGAAGTAACGATTTATTATCACCAGGAAGAAACCCTTATTTATTTAGCATTAAAAGTGGCAGAAAACTATTATTACATCAATCCTGAAGAATGTGAAAAATTTGGTTTTTTTGACAAAATTCGAGAACTGCCAAATTTAAAAACCTTGGAATTCATAAGCCAGGACTTAAAAAATCTCATTCATATTTTTCATAGATATGGCATTGAAGATATTAATGATACCTTCGATACCTACATTGCAATCTACTTGTTAAGCCCTGGTGATCAGCGCTATGATCTTAAAACAGCGGCGTACAAATACCTGAAACGCGATATTTTAAGTGATGATGAGCTCTTTGGAAAAGGTAAAAGTCTGGTTGAAGCAGATAGTCTGGATGAAGCTCTATTGGCAACCTATATGGTTAAAAATTGTGAGACCGTTTATGATCTCAAAGCAGTCCTAACCAATGAACTGGAAAAAGCAGGAATGACCGAACTATACAATACCATAGAAATACCCCTGCTTCATGTGATGGCGTCCATGGAAATTATCGGATTTACGGTGGACTTAAAACAGTTGGAAGCACTTTCGGCTGATTTCGAAAAGAAACTTACCTTATTAACCCAGGAAATATATGAGCTGGCGGAGAAGTCTGATTTTAATATTAATTCACCCAAACAGCTGGGAGAAGTTCTTTTTGAAGATCTGAAATTACCCGTGATTAAAAAAACGAAAACCGGCTATTCCACAAACATTGATGTTCTGGAGCAACTGGTGCTTTTCCACCCCATTATCCAGAAAATTATTGACTATCGAACTCTTTCAAAACTGGATTCAACCTATGGGCGAGGCTTAATGACCTTTGTTGATCCGAATACCCATAAGATACACTCAACCTTTAATCAAACCGTTGCGGCCACCGGCAGAATCAGCAGTACAGCACCAAATCTTCAGAACATCCCGATAAAAACAGAAATGGGCCGAGAAATCCGCCGGGTATTTGTGCCATCCGATGAAAATCATATTTTAGTGGGTGCGGATTATAATCAAATTGAACTTCGCGTGTTGGCGTGTTTGTCAGAGGATGAAAATCTCATTGATACCTTTAAAAATGGCGAGGATATCCATACCAGAACTGCTTGCGAAATTTTTGATGTGCCGTTGGCAGAGGTTACAAGAGAACAGCGTGGACATGCAAAGGCCATCAATTTCGGACTGATTTATGGAAAACAGGCCTTTAGTCTCGGAAAAGATTTGGGGATTTCAAGAAAAGAAGCCCAGGCTTATATTGATCGTTATTTTTCACGATATCCCAAGATCCAGGCATATTTGGCCAATGTGGTAAAAAAAGCCAAGGAAGATAGCTATGTTACCTCCATATGGGGACGCCGCCGTTATCTTCCAGAGCTGAATTCCAGAAACGCCATATTAGTTCAGGCCGGGGAACGTATGGCTTTAAACACGCCAATACAAGGAAGTGCCGCCGACATTATCAAACTGGCCATGCTTAAGGTATACAACCGAATAAAAAAAGAAAATCTTAAAGCAGAGCTTATTTTACAAGTGCATGATGAGCTTATTATCAATACCCCAAAAGATGAACAGACCCAGGTTGAACGACTTATTAAGGAAGAAATGGAAAGTGTTGCAGACCTTTGTGTGACTATGACTGTGGACGTTCACAGCGGATCATCCTGGTTTGACTTAAAATAGCCGTTCACCATAAGAAATAATGAGAGGATTCAGGGATCAACATGAAAATAATTGGTTTAACCGGTGGAATCGCTTCAGGAAAATCAACCATTACCACCATATTGCAAAAGCGTTTTAGTTCTATTGTGATCGATGCAGATGAGTTGGCAAGATTGGCCGTTCAAAAGGGGAGCAAAGGTCTTGATAAAATTGTGATGACCTTTGGTAAGCAGATCCTGAATGATAACGGCGAACTCAACCGAAAGTTGCTGGGAGAGATGATTGCGGAGAATGCGGATATTCGAAAAAAGCTCAATGCTATTGTTCATCCCGAAGTCAAAAGACTCTATGATGAACAACTCGCTGATTTAGAAAGCAAGGGAGTTCCCATTGTTTTCTTCGATTGTCCCCTTCTTTTTGAAGTAAATCTCCAGAATACGGTTGATGAAATCATGTTGGTGGTTGCGGATGAAGAAATCCGAATCAATCGTATTATGGCAAGAGACGATGTGTTCAGAGACCAGGCAGAGAAAAAGATTCAAATGCAGATGCCTGATTCTGAAAAAATAAAATTGGCAAACATCATTATTGAAAACAACGGAACCCTTGATGATTTATTAATTACATTCAATGCCTATTTTACCACCCGCAAGCTCGGGGTAAAATAAGCAATAGAGTTTTTCGAAGATAATATTTATCTGATTTTATCTGTTATAGTGAACAGTCCCAGAATGCCACGTTTATTTTTCTTTGGGTTACATAATTTGCTTTGAATTCAGGTTTTATCAACAGGCTGATTGAAGTTTATAAAAACTTTCAATTTATGATTGCAATTTTCTGAGAGATCCTTTATAATAGTCTTCAGGGTTAAAAACCCAACCATTTGTGCGAGGGTGGTGGAACGGCAGACACGCAGGTTTGAGGGATCTGTTGCAGATAATGCAGTGAGGGTTCAAATCCCTTTCCTCGCACCAATAATAATGAATCATAGGTCGATTGCAAATGCAGTCGGCTTTTTTTATTTCTTTGAGAAAGTATCCACTGAGATGATATGTTTAAAACAATGAGTGGAGGGTAATTTTAATAACATAGAAAAAATGGCGAGGCAGAAAAAATATTTTATATTAGAAAAAGCTTTAATGATTCCGGTATCATCCAAAAAACAATTGACAAAAATTAAAAATTGCCATATGATAATAAGAATTTAATAGATCATTAAACCGTTGACGTGGAGATAACGGTGTATCGTGCAGTAACAGAGAGTAAGGAAAGCTGAGAGCCTTACACAACGCAGAACATCAAATGGACCACTGAGGGCGTAGTTAAAGGAAAATTTATTTTCTGAGTACTCTATGACGTTTGGCATACGTAAGTTGCAAAGAATATGATAGTATTCTGATAAGTGTACAGAGGATTACTCTGTAAATTAAGGTGGTACCACGGGTGAATTTTTGCGCTCGTCCTTGACAATTTTATGTTGTCGAGGACGAGCGCTTTTTTTTATATTTAGAAGGGAGATAAAAAATGATTAAACCAACCATTGAAGAATCAAGAAAATATTGCAGTGAAAATAAAATTATACCAATCAGCTTAGAACTGTATTCCGATATTAAAACCCCCATTGAGGTGTTAAAATCATTAAAAGCAACAAGCAAAAAGTGCTTTCTTTTAGAAAGTGTTGAAGGTGGAGAAAAATGGGGCCGTTATTCTTTCCTGGGATTTGATCCTGAGCAGAGTATCAAATGTTTAGACGGAGAGGTTGAAATTACAAATGGTCAAACCACCAAGATTCTGGCCGACCACCCCATAGAAGTCCTGAGAAATATCCTTGAGGAATGGAAAAGTCCGAAATTAGACTTCTTACCGGTATTTACCGGAGGATTTGTTGGATATATTTCCTATGATTTTGTAAAATATACCGAAAGAAATCTCAGGCTTGACAATCAGAATCCAGAAGAGTTTGATGATATGAACCTCATGCTTTTTGATAAAGTCATCGCCTTTGATCATCTCAGACAAAAAATCATTATTATAGTGAATATTAGAACCGATAATTTAGAAAAAAATTATATTGACGGGGTGATTAAGCTTAAAGAAATTGAAGCGCTCATTAAAAGTTCCAGCAATACTCAGAATTTCGACGGAGGGCTCACCTCGGAATTCAAACCCCTTTTCACCAAAGATTATTATTGCAGCATGGTTGAAACAGCAAAAGACCACATTGTTCAGGGAGACATTTTCCAGGCAGTGATCTCAAACCGATTGGAAGCCGATTTCCAGGGAGACCTTTTATCCACCTATCGAGTACTCAGAACCTTGAACCCTTCACCGTATATGTTCTATATCGATTTTGACCAAATTCAGGTGGCAGGGGCATCTCCGGAAACTTTGGTATCCCTTCGAAACGGTGAGCTGTCCACCTATCCCATTGCCGGCACCTGCCCCAGAGGAAAAACTCCGGCCGAAGACGCGGCAAATATTAAAGCACTTTTGGAAAATGAAAAGGAACTGGCAGAGCACAACATGCTGGTTGATCTGGGAAGAAATGATTTAGGAAAAATAAGTGAGTTCGGCACAGTAAAGGTGGAAGGCTATCAGGAAGTTCTTAAATTTTCCCATGTGTCACATATTGCATCAACGGTTACCGGTATACTGAAATCCGGAATGGATCAAATGGATGCCATTGCCGCAGTGCTTCCGGCAGGAACCCTGTCAGGCGCTCCCAAAAAACGAGCCATTGAAATCATCAACGAACTGGAAAACCAAAAAAGAGGAGTTTACGGCGGAGCCGTCGGCTACATTGATTTCTCCGGAAACATGGATATGTGTATTGCCATCCGAATGGCAGTAAAGAAGAACAACAAAGTTTACGTTTCAGCGGGAGCAGGCATTGTCGCTGACAGTATTCCCGAGAATGAATATAATGAATCATACAATAAGGCCCGAGCCATGGTTGAATCCCTGAAACGTGCCAAGGAGGTGGAATAATGATACTAATTATCGATAATTACGACAGCTTTTCCTACAATCTTTATCAATATGTGGGAATCATTAATCCCGATGTCCGGGTCATTAAAAATGACGAAATGAGTTTAGGTGAAATCGATGCCTTAAATCCCAGTCATATTATTATTTCTCCGGGACCGGGTCGACCCAAGGATGCCGGCATCTGTGAAGCAGTGATTGCCGACTTTAAAGAGAAAACACCCATTCTGGGGGTATGTCTGGGGCATCAGGCCATTTGTGAAGTTTTTGGAGGGGTCATTACCTATGCCAAAACCCTGATGCACGGTAAGCAAAGCTCTGTTCACATAGCCAACGGCAGTCCCATTTTCCGCGGACTCCCGCCTATTATTGAAGCAGCGCGGTACCATTCCCTGTGTGCTGAGAGAGAAAGTCTGCCCGATGATATTCTCATTATTGCCGAGGACAACGAAGGCGAAGTGATGGCAGTGAAACATCGACACTATGATATTTACGGGGTGCAATTTCATCCTGAATCCATTTTAACTAAAGATGGTCACAAAATCATTGAAAACTTTTTGAAGATTGGAGGGGATACCAATGATTAAAGCAGCCATATATGACATGATGAATGGAAAGGATTTATCCCTGGATCAAACGCAGGAGGTAATGAATCAGATTATGAATGGCGAAGCCACCAATGCTCAAATCGGTTCGTTTTTGACCGCTATGCGATTAAAGGGCGAAACCATTGATGAGATCACTGCCTGTGCCATGGTCATGCGTGAGAAATGCACAAAAATTTATCCAAAAACCGATGTGCTGGACATTGTGGGAACCGGTGGGGATGAAGTCTCAACCTTTAATATTTCGACGGTATCTTCTTTTGTGATCGCCGCCGGCGGAGTTCCTGTTGCCAAACACGGAAATCGCAGTGTATCGAGTCAATGCGGCAGTGCGGATTTATTAGAGGCATTGGGGGTTAATATTAATTTAAGCGCCGAACAAAGTGCAAAAATATTGGACGAAATCGGCATGTGCTTTATGTTTGCACCAACCTATCATGCCTCGATGAAATATGCCGGGCCGGTGCGAAAAGAATTGGGCATTCGAACTATTTTTAATATTTTGGGTCCACTGGCAAACCCGGCCGGGGCCAATATGCAACTTCTTGGCGTCTATGATGAGAACCTGGTGGAACCTCTGGCCAACGTGCTTAATAAGCTGAATGTGAAACGGGGAATGGTGGTTCACGGACACGATGGCCTGGATGAAATCACCCTGACGGATACCACCACCATTTGCGAGATTACCGATGGAAAAATCAATAGCTTCTTTATTACCCCGGAACAATTGGGCCTTAAACGGTGTAAGTTAGCAGATTTGATCGGTGGAGAAAAAGAAGAAAATGCCATCATTGCCTGGGACATTTTAAATGGGCAAAAAGGACCAAAACGTGATGTGGTGGTTTTAAATTCCGCATTTTGTTTATATATGTCCCATAATAATATCACCCTTCGAGATTGTGTGAAAATGGCTGAAAATCTCATTGACAGTGGTTTAGCCAAGAAAAAACTGGAGGAATTCATAAAGTTAACCAATGAGGTAAAGTCATGATACTGGATCGAATCGTCGCGTCCACAAAAATCCGGGTGGCACAATTAAAAGAAAATTATGCCCTAGACGTTCTTAAAGAACAGGCAAAGCCGTTGGAACCGCCTTTTTTGTTTGAAAAAGCATTAAGGGTGAATGATATTGCCTTTATCTGCGAAGTGAAAAAAGCATCCCCTTCCAAAGGGATCATTGCAGTGGATTTTCCCTATGTGAACATTGCCAAAGAATATGAGGCCGCAGGGGCTAATGCTATTTCGGTTTTAACCGAACCGGAATTTTTTCAGGGGGCCAATGCGTTTTTAATTGAGATCAAAGAAAATGTGAATATTCCAATATTAAGAAAAGATTTTATCATTGATGAATCCCAGATTTACGAGTCGAGAATCATCGGAGCTGACGCTATCCTGCTTATTTGTTCAATGCTAGATGAAGAAACCATCAGACAGTTTATTAAATTGGCGGATGAGCTTGGGATGTCCTGTTTGGTTGAAGCCCATGATGAGGCTGAGGTGCAAAAGGCGATGCACTCTGGGGCACGAGTCATTGGGGTGAATAACCGTAATCTTAAAACCTTTGAGGTGGATATCAAAAACAGCGTCCGACTTCGCAAAATGGTACCGCCGGAAATTACCTTTGTGTCAGAAAGTGGGATTAACACACCGGAAGACATTAAAATTATACGAGAAAATGGGACGAATGCTGTATTAATTGGTGAAATACTGATGCGAAGTGGTGACAAATCCCTGGAAATAAAGAAATTAAAGGGATTCGATTAATGACAATTGCGAAAGTACTGTGAGCTTCGCTGTCTGTTTACATGAAACATTTTTTACACTATACGTCGTACAGTTCGTTGAACTGTTCGCCTATACGTTACAAAAATGTTTATGAAAACTGACATCAAAGCAATTTACGTTTATTTTTATAAAATTGTCAAACGTCTAAATATTATTAGAAATAAGAAGGTAAAGCATGACTAAAATAAAAATATGCGGACTCACCAGGATTGAAGATATTGATGCTGTCAATGAAGCCAAGCCGGATTATATCGGGTTTGTGTTTGCAAAAAGTAAACGACAAGTTGATTTTGAAACTGCAAAGTGTTTAAAATCAGGACTGAGTCAAGAAATCAAAGCGGTTGGGGTCTTTGTAAATCAGCCGATGGAAGAGATCATTGCTTTGGCAAATGAAAAAGTGATTGATGTCATTCAGCTTCATGGTGATGAAGATGAAGACACGATTGCCAGACTGAGAGAAGTGGTTTCATTGCCTATCATAAAAGCCATAAGAATCAGCCAAAAAAGTGATGTCAAAAAAACAAGTGCGGATTTTATGCTGTTTGATACCTATGATAAAGATCACTATGGCGGCTCGGGTGTGAGCTTCAATTGGGAAGTGTTACAAGGTTATGAAGGAGACTTCTTTTTAGCCGGGGGACTAAACAGTGAAAATATCGCAGAGGCCATTAAAAGGGTCAAACCATATTGTGTGGATATCAGCAGCGGGGTTGAAACCAATGGGCATAAGGATCAAAAAAAAATTAGTGAGATAGTAGAAAAAGTAAGGAGAATAAATTATGAGTAAAGGAAAATTTGGCGTTCATGGAGGGCAGTACATTCCTGAAACATTAATGAATGCAATCATCGAACTTGAAAAAGCTTATACATTTTATAAACAGGATAAGGAATTTCAGGATGAGCTCACTGAGCTGTTAAACGACTATGCAGGGCGTCCCTCACGGTTATACTTTGCGAAAAAGATGACTGAAGATTTGGGCGGAGCAAAAATATATTTAAAAAGAGAAGATTTAAACCATACCGGTTCACATAAAATTAATAACGTGCTTGGCCAGGCGCTTCTTGCAAAAAGAATGGGTAAAACACGACTTATTGCCGAAACCGGTGCCGGTCAACACGGCGTGGCAACAGCCACTGCGGCGGCTCTCATGGGTTTTGAATGTGAAATATTTATGGGAAAAGAAGATACGGATCGACAGGCACTCAATGTTTATCGAATGAAGCTGTTAGGGGCAAAGGTTAATGTGGTAACTTCGGGAACCATGACCCTTAAAGATGCAGTTAATGATACCATGCGAGAATGGACCAAACGGGTTGAAGATACGCATTACGTTTTAGGTTCAGTTATGGGGCCTCATCCCTTTCCGGAAATTGTCCGTGATTTTCAAAGCATTATCAGTAAAGAAGCAAGACAGCAAATTCTTGAGAAAGAGGGGAAGTTACCGAATGCCATTATCGCCTGTGTCGGCGGAGGAAGCAACGCCATTGGCGCTTTTTATAACTTTATTCCCGACCAAGAGGTGCGCCTCATCGGTTGTGAAGCCGCCGGCAAAGGAGTGGATACAGCCTTACATGCCGCTACCATTACCAAGGGAAGTCTGGGGATTTTTCACGGCATGAAATCCTATTTCTGTCAGGACGAATATGGGCAGATCGCACCGGTTTATTCCATTTCAGCCGGGCTTGATTATCCGGGCATCGGTCCGGAACATGCACATTTATTTGATACTAAACGAGCGGAATACGTGCCGATTACCGATGATGAAGCCGTAGATGCATTTGAATATCTGTCAAAAACTGAAGGGATTATTCCAGCCATTGAATCCGCCCATGCAGTTGCCTATGTCATGGTTCTTGCACCAACCATGAAAAAGGATGAGATCATCATCATCAATTTATCCGGTCGCGGTGACAAAGATGTGGCAGCAATTGCACGCTATAAGGGAGAAGATATCCATGAATAAAATATCAGAGATTTTCAAAAATAACAAAGCGTTTATCGGTTTTCTCACTGCTGGCGATCCAACCCTTGAAAAAACCGAAGAATTTATTCTTTCTATGGAAAAAGCAGGTGCGGATCTGGTTGAAATTGGGATACCTTTTTCAGATCCCATTGCCGAGGGTCCGGTCATTGAAAAAGCAAATATCCGAGCACTAAGCGTTGGCACCACCACCGATAAAATATTTGATATGGTGAAACGCATTCGCATAAAAACCGCTATGCCGCTGGTATTTTTAACCTATATGAATCCTGTTTTTGTTTACGGGGTTGAAAAATTCTTTAAAAATTGCCATCAAACAGGTATGAATGGGATTATTATTCCAGATCTTCCTTTTGAAGAAAAAGATGAAGTATTGGATGTTGCAACATCCTATGGGATTGATGTGATTACCCTCATTGCACCTACATCGAAAGATCGAATTCAGATGTTGGCTAAAGATGCTACCGGGTTTGTTTATCTGGTTTCATCCATGGGAGTTACCGGGGTAAGAAGCGAGATAAAAACGGATATTAATGCCATGATCGAAGACATCAGACAGGTGTCGGATACCCCTATTGCTGTGGGTTTTGGAATCTCCACGCCGGTTCAGGCCAAAGAAATTTCAAAAACAGCCGATGGCGTGATTGTCGGCAGTGCCATTGTGCGAATCATTGCTGAACATGGAGAAAATGCCGGTAATTATTTATTTGACTATGTGAAATCCTTAAAAGATGCCATTTCTTAAAATGTAAACGGAACATGGAATTGTGATTGATATTTCAAAGAAAGTCTTCTTTTTCATATTTTCGAAAATATACCCATATTGGTGTTAAAAAGATAGCATTAAATTGATTTTTTATCTTTTAAAAGGGTAGAAATATGTTATAGTGTAAACTAAGATACTAATAATATTTATAGGAGGAAGTCTTATGAAAAAATTTATTAACGATGTTGAAAATGTGGAAAATGAAATGCTGGAAGGTATCGTCCTTGCCCATCCTGAATATGTTAACCGTATTCCTGGTTTTGATGTTCTTGTAAGAGCAGAGAAAAAAGTTGGTAAAGTTGCTTTAGTCAGTGGTGGCGGAAGTGGACACGAACCAGCTCATGGCGGATTTGTTGGAAAAGGGATGTTGGATGGTGCTGTTGCAGGTGCAATATTCACGTCACCAACTCCTGACCAGGTATTTGAAGCAATCAAAGCAGTTGATGCAGGCAAAGGCGTATTATTAGTTGTTAAAAATTATACCGGTGATATCATGAACTTCGAAATGGCCGCAGAGCTTGCAGAAGCTGAAGGCATTAAAGTTGCCAATGTTGTCACCAATGATGATGTTGCCGTTGAAGACAGTTTATACACCACAGGACGTCGTGGCGTTGCCGGAACCATTTTTGTTCATAAAATTGCGGGAGCAAAAGCTGAAACAGGTGCGAGCCTTGAAGAGGTCCAAGCTATAGCTGAAAAAGTTATTGCAAATGTAAGAACCATGGGGGTTGCATTAAAACCATGTACGGTGCCAGCAGCTGGAAAACCAGGCTTTGAATTATCAGACGAAGAAATGGAACTGGGAATCGGGATCCATGGCGAACCTGGAATCGAAAGAAAGCCAATGCAAAAAGCGGATGAAATCGTAGATTACCTTATGGCTAGAATTCTTAAAGACATGAATCCACAATCAGGGGATGAAGTGGCCGTAATGGTCAACGGTGCCGGAGCTACTCCGCCAATGGAACTATATATTCTAAACCGTCGGGTTAGCCAAATTTTAGCAGAAAAAGGCGTTAAAGTTTTTAAAACCTTTGTGGGAGATTTTATGACTTCCATTGATATGGCAGGAGCTTCCATTACACTGTTAAAACTTGATAACGAATTAAAAACATTACTATTGGCAGAAGCAGACACCATTGCTTTAAAAATGTAAATAAGAAATTTCAGAAGGTCGTAATAGAAAAAGAAATGAGGAACTGGAATGGCAACAAAGGCTGAGGTGCTGAATTTTGTCCGGATTTATGTGGATAAAATGGCAGAACATCGACAAGAATTAACTGATTTAGACCAGGCCATTGGGGACGGGGATCATGGGATTAATATGAACCGCGGATTTAAGGCTGTGGATGAAAAATTACTGACATTTGCAGACAAAACCATTGAAGAAATTTTAAACGCTGTGGGCATGACCTTGGTTTCTACAGTTGGAGGCGCATCGGGTCCACTTTATGGGACTGCTTTTTTGAGAGCAGGGGCGTCTGCAAAAGGCAAAGAAGCATTATCTGATCAAGATGTGATTCTTGCTTTTGACGAAGGGGTAGGAGGAATTCAGTATCGAGGGAAAGCTGTAAAAGGCGAGAAAACCATTCTTGATAGTATGCTCCCTGCGATTGATGCGATGAAAAAAAGTATCGGTGAAGGTAAATCCATGACCGTTGCCCTCGAAGAAGCAGAAAAAGCAGCCTGGGCAGGGGTCGAATATACAAAGACGATTATCGCAACGAAAGGAAGAGCTAGTTACCTTGGTGAACGAAGTATTGGTCACCAGGATCCCGGAGCAACCTCCATGGCCTACTTGTTTCAAGCTGCCAAGGAAGCAGCTCAAAAAGCTGGTAAATAAAGCATGGTAGGAATTGTAATAGTTTCCCATAGCCAGAAAATAGCTGAAGGTGCACGCGAGCTCGCTTTGCAAATGGCACCGAGTGCAAAAATAGCTTCAGCTGGCGGAATGAAAAATGGCGATATTGGAACGGATGTCGAAAAAATATTTGCCGGAATTAAAGAGGTAAAATCCGATGAAGGGGTTGTTATCTTAGTCGATCTCGGGAGTGCTGTGATGAGTTCAGAAATGGCCATTGAAATGATTTCTGATAACGAAAATATTATTCTTGTGGATTCACCTTTAGTTGAAGGTGCAATTTTCAGTGCGGTTGAAGCTTCCATAGGATCACCTCTGGCAAAAGTGGTTGAGGTTCTTAAAGGGGCAAAAAATTATAAGAAGTTTTAGTTTGCGACTTCGAGAACTTTTTTAACTTAGAATGCTAAGGATAAACCATCTGTTTAAAATCCATTATGAACGGAAAGAAAGGGTAAGAGATATCTCTTACCCTTTCTTACTTTTTGTTGTCAAGATTCCAATGATGAAAAATCAATATTATGAACAGATCCGATATTATAAACTATGGTCAGGATTATATTGCAAACTGATCAATGATAAATCTTTCATGCAAAGTTGAAAAAGAGGTTAGAAGTGATGAAAAAAATAGGTTCAGTCCTGGTGGTAATTATTTTAATACTTGCTTACATACTGTTTTCTCCCAGTTTTGCAGGGCTAAGAAGTAATTTGGCACTTCAAATTCAAGGAGAAAGTTTCAGGTCAAAAAGCGTCTTTAATCAAGTTGGATTACAGTTGGATATTCCCATAGGCAAAGATGATAATTTAAGAGGATGGACTGGAAATATGAAGCTTTATCATCCGGGTAATAACTTTCCTCATGGAGAGGGAATAGGAGAAATGAGTATACTCTACAATTTTGGTGATTTTGAAAAGGGCCATTCAACATTTTATGATCCGAATTCGGAATATTTTAATGCCCATTATGGCGTTTATGCCATTCAACTTGAAAAAGGTATTTTTGGTTGGGATAATGAAAAATTAAACGAAGAAGCCATGACAAAAGTTGTCGCCTTTGATCAGTTAGAGCTCGTGATGGAGTCTTTAGGCTGTCCAGTATCCAAACGGCATTTTGACTATGAAATAACCGCTATCAAGGAAGGTCCGGTCATGGCAGGTTTCTCCGACTGGATTCAAATTGATGCATTAATAAATACCAATTCACCCCAGCATCATCAAAGGGAAAATCATTTGGGCTATGTTCAGTACGGTGCACCGCCTAGTGATTACACTGGCGTAGATTTCCCTGTAGTCTCCATGGCAGGGAGGCTTTACCTGCGCTATGACACTTTACATAATGTAACGATTATCTACTTTGTGATCGGAAAAACCCAGAAATTTATTGATGAAACAAGTGTTGATTATTTAATACCAATTCAGTGGAAGAATCTTGATTAAGATAGTTTACAGGGCGTGATCTGAGAAATCACTTTATAAAAAATCAAGTTAAAAAAATAATCCCCAGAGTTTCGAAGTAATCGAATCTCTAGGGATTATTTTTGTAGTTAAAGCTTAAATAAGTGGTGTGATATCGAAGAGAGTTATAAAAAAGATGGCATTAGTGAATTCTATTTAAAGATTTCGCCCTATGTCTTTGACAGCCAGGAATTCTTTCATGGGACGGTTCATATTAATCAAAATGGTAAAATTGACAGCTTTGAAATGGAACATTAAATTTGACTTGTTTATATTATTTACCACGAATTTTCAAGCTATCTTCAGGGGGCACCCTATCAAAGAAATTTCAATTACACTCACTAAAAAACCTGATGTCCATATTCACGGGACATCAGGTTTTTAGATTTCTTTATATTTATTATGGCTATTTTGAGATATTTAATATTAGGGATGCTTTACGATCCCAATAAACAGAATGGCACCGGTTTGATTTTCTTGGATTACAAACATAAATGGACGGTCACAATTAAATACCTTGGGTTCATCCACGGGGATACTGGTTGTGCTCATTTCAACCACAGTAACCGCGGCGGCTTCGGTTCCTTTTTCATCAACGGTAATGGAGGTGTTTTGAAATAAATCACTAATATACACATTTCCAGCAGATGTTTCAATCATGTTTGAGAAATCAGCGTTTTCACTTGAAAAGGCTGTTGCCATACCTGCTAAAGAAAGGGGATCTTTGAGCTGGTTGCTTGCTTCATATTGAAATTTTGGGAAATCCATTATTAAACGGGAGGAATTTTTTTTTGCACCTTCTATTTTGGAAACAATATCATCAAAGGAAGCGTCATTAATAAATGAAGCGATATCCTGCTTTGGCAACAACACATACATAGTGCTTCCGCCATAATAAGGCAATCCGGCAATTTGGGTTGATGCATCTTCAAAGTATTCAAAACTATTTTCCTGGTGCATCATATCCACGTTTACAGTTTCGGATGTACTGACATTAAAGGGTTTTTGTGTGGTTTGAGAAGCGTCGAATATTTTAATCCAATTGCCTTTAAAATAAACGGTGTTCATGAGAAAAGCAATGGTATCGGGATTGATTTGTGACAGGGTATCTTTTAATAAATGGTTTGTCTTTTCTTCAATCCATTGATTGATTTGATCCACTGTTTTCGGGTCATTAAAATTTGTTCGATAGACTTTAGCATCGTAGGATGCTTTTAGGGTATTGACAAAATCCTGCTTCGGACTGATATCGTCTTTAAACCAAAAGGAATTGGCAATACTAAGAGTCATCAATGGAGATGTATCATTGCTGTCTTTTTTTTCTTCTGAAGGGAGCTGATTGAAATAATTTAACAGCGTGTTAAATCGCGTATTTATGCCTGGATCAGAATCTAGCATAGCGGTAAAAATGCCGTTTCTTGTTTCTCCATTAGCACCATTTTGAACCATGGCCTGAGCGAATGAAAGACTCATCGGGGAGAGTAGGGTATTCGCTGCTGTTGAATTTCTAGACATATCTTGTATAAGACTGTAACCTGCCAGATTAGATCCTTTAATACTCTTTGCAATATCATCACTCTTGACAGCGTCAGAAACGTTTTTACTCTGGGTATCAAAACTGACTGTTGGATTAACCAAACCTTTAGAGGTTGTTTTTTGAAATGCACTGCAACCGCTTAATACCAGTATGAAGGATAATAAAATTGTAAATAGTTTAAATTTCATATCAACCACCTTTTTTAATTTAATTATATCTTTTCAGATCAGGTTTTGTCAAAAAAAAATAAATTTTAAAATTCACTTTTTTTTCATTATATATTTTTTATCCTTAACCCGGATTTCGAGTAACAAGGCCTGCAGGTGCTGCAACACCGGCATTACTCGTTTTTTTCTGTCACTACCTTCTCTCGTTAACCGTTGTTTTCCTGCGTTTGATTAAATTGACAATCCCGAAGATCTGATAGATCTCATGATGGTTCTTTTCAGGGTTTCCGGTGACACGGATATTGTAAAGGGTTCCATCCTGGCCGGTCATGATAATAGTTGACCGCTGATGGTTTGATGTTAGTTGTGTGGCGCAGAACTATTTACCGGAAATTGTGCGATGACCGTATCAGTCATCAGAAAAGAAATTACCATCGGTTCAATGTTTAAAAACTGGACGATTGTGTATTTCGCTAATTTTATCGGAGCCGTTTTATTGGCCTGGTTACTTTATAAAAGCGGTTTATATGGATCAGAAGCGATGACTGCCAAAGCCATCGGAATAGCAGAAGCTAAGGTTGCCTTACCACTAGGCGCGGTTATCATTCGCGCTGTATTTTGCAACATCCTGGTTGTGCTAGCTGTTTGGATGCAGACTGGCGGTAAAGACATTATTAGTAAGATATTTGCAATGTGGTTTCCAATTATGCTATTTGTTTTTGCAGGATTTGAGCATAGTGTTGCGAATATGTTCTTTTTACCCATTGGTTACATGTTGGGAGCCAACTTTACTTTGAGTGAGATGATCCTTAATAATCTTATTCCGGTAACTATCGGGAATATTATTGGCGGTGCCATTGTGATTCCAATGGTTTACTACTATACCTATTTAAGAAAAGACCTACAAAAATAATTAATATAAATAATAAAGCCAGAGCCAATGATATATTTATATCATTGGCTCTGGCTTATTTAATTTGAATATTTAAAATCACACAAGATTTTTCAATCTAAAGCAATACTAATCTTGAACTTAATGTCATCAACATCAAATTCAGAACAAATAATCTGATCTTTATTCATACTTAACTCAATATCCTCTCCGTACATAAGGGTGGGGACTGAAATATCAACATTAATGCCTTCATTTGAAAAATTTATTCCGGCAGAATTAGCTAATAGGAATAAATGGCTTTTTTAAGGTTTATTCATCCAGACAAGCTTTCAAATTAATTTCTTTGTATATTGTCTGCATTTCCATATCTAAGTGAGTTATTGATTCAGCACAGGATTTAAGACGATCCCGTAGGTTCTCGGATATTTCATGTTGACCCTTATATTTAAGCTGATGTTCAAGAGTGGCCCAGAAATCCATGGCGATGGTTCGAATTTGAATTTCTACAGGAATTGATTCAGTTCTTTCGGCTAAAAATATTGGAACCAAAACAATGAGGTGCAGGCTGCGGTAACCATTTTCCTTGGGACAGGTAATATAATCATTTTTGCGGATCAAAGTGATATCATCCTGACGGAGCAGCAAGTTGGTAATGCGATTAATATCGTTTAAATAGTTGCAGATCACACGAACTCCAGCAATATCTGTTAAACTTTTTCTAATGGAATCAACCGTAATTTCCAAACCCCTTTTCTCCATTTTTTCAACAATGCTTTTGGGGGACTTTAATCGGTATTCCATATGATTGATTGGATTATGGTCGTATTTGGCTTCAAATTCTTCATCCAGTATCTCAAGTTTTGTTTTTATTTCTTTAATGGCAGCCCGATAAACCTGTTGCTGGAGAACAAATTCTTTTAAATGTTCATTGATTTCCGGATTTTCGGAAAAAGGGTTCTGCGTTGAATTGATTTGCATTCTTAATGTCACTTTTTTCATCTTGCGGATAAAAAAGGCCTTTCTCTCATAATTATGATGGGTAAAGATATAAAAATCACTACAAAAGTTACTGCTAGAAAAAAAATGCTAATATCATCCATAGGATGAATAATCTTACCGTCGTGTTATTCTATTCCTTAAACCTTAGGTGTTGCCTTAATCAGAAATCCAATAGTTGGGGTGCGCTTTTATCTGAATATCCAAAACGGGTTGGCAATGATAACCGGACACCAAAGCGTCTGAATTATTTTAACCGTTAGTCTTTAGGGTGATATTACGCCCTTTAAAATCTGGAATAAAGGTATCCGTGGGTTCGACCATCACTTTAAACTTTTTAATAATGGCAAAATCGTCACGAAAATGCATGGGAATCAACACTTTTGGATGAAATTCTTCGATAAAATATTTTCCAGCTTTGTAAAAAGAATCACCTAGCCGAGGATCCACACCAATAAAGGTGAATTCCATGGGAAGTCCTTTCATTTTTGCGAGCTCCGATTTAAAATCTTCTTCTTCCTGGACAGGATCAATATCGGGTCTTAGGGCCGGATCCCAATCCCACCAATTAAGATCTCCGGCATGGAAGATCCGGTGGTTATTGGTGGCAATGTAAAAAGAGACGCCAAGATCAGTGGAACCAAAGGTTCTAATGTCCATACCACCGAATGACATGTGTTGGTATGGTGCCATCCGATAGTTTCTGGGAGTACTCATTTCAGGAATGTCATCGCTGAAAATATAGGTTGGCTGAAACTCGCTTCCAACATTCAATATATCTTTGGAATAATGGTCGCTGTGTCCATGGGTTACGAAAAAATAATGGGGCAGCCCTTTTCGCATAAAGTTGTTTGGGATTTTTGTAAAACAATCAAAGATCAGTGTTTTGTCTTCGAATTGGATCAAAAAACCGCTGTGATGTAAATGGATAATTTTCATGATACACCTCTCATTAAATTCTTACTTTAGTATCATACCTTTTTTTCCTTGAATTACTCACGAATTATAAAGATAGTTTAAGAAAAATAAAAAAAAAATCCGAACGTTTCAAATTCTATTGAAATAATCGTTCGGAAATAGTAAAATAGTATCATCATTAAAAAAAAGGTGGAATTATATTGATTAAACGAATATTTGCAGAAAAGAAACAGGGGTTTGATGTTGAAGCCCAGTCCCTCGTTCAGTCATTTCAAAAAATATTGAAAATTCAAAGTCTTAATGATGTTCGCATCCTCTATCGTTATGATATGGAAGATGTGATCGAGGATGTTTTGGAGCAGGTCATTAACACGATTCTATCTGAACCCAATGTAGATAGGGTATATTACGATAATATTACTATTGGAGAAAAAGATAAAATCTTTGGAATATCATATTTACCGGGTCAATATGATCAACACGCGGATTCAGCAGTACAGTGTGTTCAAATCCTTACAGGGGAGCGTCCTTTGATTAAGGTTGGAAAAATTGTTATTCTTCAAGGTGATATCAATCTCAAAGAATTCAATCAAATTAAAAAATTCATGATCAACCCCGTTGATTCTGAAGAAACAACCATGGAGAATTTTAAGGTCCTGGTAGATGAAGTTCAGGAACCGGCAGATATAAAAACGCTGGAATCTTTTATTGACTTGAATAATTCTGACTTGGAGAAATTAAGATTGGATCATGGCTTCGCCATGGCACCTGAAGACATTGTTTTTGTTCAGCAGTATTTTAAGGCGGATGAAGGGCGAAATCCCACCATTACCGAATTAAAAGTCATTGATACCTATTGGTCCGATCATTGCCGTCATACGACCTTTCAAACGCAAATAATGGATGTTTCATTTAACGGAGAGGATTTGATTTCCAAAGAAATTGGATTGGCTTTTGAAGAATACCTTGATTCCCGGTTGGAGGTCTATGGAGAAAATACTGATCGCCCTGTCACTTTAATGGATTTGGCAGTGATTGGGACTAAAGTTCTTAAAAAAAGGGATCTCATTGAAGATTTAGACGAATCCGAAGAAATCAATGCCTGCAGCATTAAAATAACCGTGGATCATGATGGTGTGGATGAAGAATGGCTTTTAATGTTTAAAAATGAAACTCATAATCATCCCACTGAAATAGAACCTTTTGGTGGTGCCGCCACTTGTTTAGGCGGTGCCATTCGAGATCCTCTTTCGGGACGAAGTTATGTTTACCAGGCCATGCGGGTAACCGGAGCCTGGGATCCCAGAACACCCATTGCAGATACGATTCCAGGAAAGTTACCGCAAAGAAAAATTTCCAAAGAAGCGGCGCATGGCTATAGTTCATATGGAAACCAGATTGGATTGGCAACCGGACAGGTTGTCGAAGTCTATGATCCTGGTTTTCTGGCAAAACGCATGGAAGTTGGTGCGGTTATAGGTGCGGCGCCTAAAGAAAATATCATTCGTGAACGGCCAACCCCGGGAGATGTGGTTCTTTTAGTCGGGGGACGTACCGGACGGGATGGCTGCGGTGGTGCAACAGGTTCTTCAAAGGCTCATACCGAGGAATCCATTCAGGAATGCGGTGCGGAAGTTCAAAAGGGGAATCCTGTTGAAGAACGGAAAATCCAACGACTGTTTAGAAATAAAGAATGTTCAACGCTCATTAAACGTTGTAATGATTTTGGGGCAGGTGGCGTTTCGGTTGCCATTGGCGAATTAGCCGATAGCCTGGAAATTGATTTAGATAAAGTTCCAAAAAAATATGAAGGCCTGGATGGCACCGAACTGGCTATCTCAGAATCTCAGGAACGCATGGCAGTGGTGGTTGAACCCAAGGATGTTGAAACTTTTATAAAAATGGGAAACGAAGAAAACCTCGAGGTGACTCCGGTGGCTTTGGTTACCGATACCGGCCGATTAATCATGAAATGGCGTGGGGCTGAAATCCTTAATTTATCCCGAAGCTTTTTAGAAACCAACGGAGCCCCTCAGTTTACTGAAATTGTGATTGAAGGACCTCATAAATCTGAACAAGCTTTAGAGACCCGGGAAATTTCATTCAAAGAACAGCTGGTCGAAACCCTTCAAGACCTGAATATCGCCAGCCAGCGCGGCCTGGTGGAAATGTTTGATTCCACCATTGGCGCCGGTACTGTTACGATGCCCTTTGGTGGGAAAAATGCATTATCACCGATGGATGGGATGGTTGCGAAAATTCCAATGATCCAGGGGGATACAACCACCTGCAGCATCATGACCTATGGCTATAACCCGTTCATTGCCAAAGAAAGTCCGTTTTTAGGAGGGATGATGGGGGTTATTGAAAGTCTTGCCAAGATCGTTGTGTTGGGAGGAGATTATAAAAAAGCCCGACTCAGTTTCCAGGAATATTTTGAGCGGCTGGGAAAAGATCCTTTAAAATGGGGTCGTCCTTTTGCTGCACTTTTAGGTGCCCATCGGGTTCAAAAAGTGATGGGCACACCTGCTATCGGCGGAAAAGACAGTATGTCTGGATCTTTTGAAGAGTTAACAGTTCCCCCAACTTTAATTTCTTTTGGAGTAACCACTGCCCATATTGATGAAATTTTAACCAGTGATCTTAAATCAACCAAATCCATTTTGCAACTCTTTGAGTTGCCGATGAAGGAAAAGGGTATTCCTGATTTGGAGGGTATTAAAGATGTTTTCGAAAGGGTTCAAACCCATGCCAAAGCCGGAAATATTCTCAGTGCTAAAACCATTGGCTTGGGTGGTATTGCCGAGGCTATGATGAAAATGGCATTTGGCAATGGGATAGGGATTAATGTCATTTCTGATTTTACTCAGAATCAACTTTTCGCACCCTTATTCGGAAGTATTCTTGTTGAATCCAGGGAAAGTCTGGGAGATGGAATTATTGTTGGTCATACCAATGGTGACAGCAAAGTCATCTATCAAAATGAAGAGTTGGATTTAGCCGAACTCACTGAGGCATGGGAAGCCCCACTTCGGGAAGTTTACCCGGAAAAAATTAATGGTTTCGGAAAAGTCGAAACCCTGAGCTATTCTCAAATAACAGAGCTTAAGTCTTCACCGATATTTCGAAAACCGCAAATCTTTATTCCTGTTTTTCCGGGAACAAATTGTGAATATGACTCGGCCAGGGCTTTTGAGAATGCCGGAGGAAAACCGGTGACCGCAATTTTTCGGAATCAATCAGCCCAAGCGATTACTGAGTCCATTGATGAAATGGTCAAACATATTCGAGAATCTCAGATTATTATGATTCCGGGAGGTTTCAGTGCCGGGGATCAGCCGGATGGTTCGGGTAAATTCATTGCCTCGGTGTTTAGAAACCCTAAAATGACTGACGCTGTTATGGATCTGCTTAACAATCGTGAGGGTTTAATACTTGGCATTTGCAATGGCTTCCAGGCTTTGGTTAAGCTTGGTCTGTTACCAAACGGAGAAATTTGTGACATCACCGAGGATATGCCAACATTAACCTTTAATAGTATTGGTCGGCACATTTCTAATATTCCAATGACCCGGATTGCATCAAAACTTTCACCCTGGTTGGCAAAAACCGAGGTTGGCGAGGTCTATCGTATTCCTATGTCTCATGGAGAAGGCCGTTTTGTAGCCAATGATGAGGTGATGACATCCCTTATTGAAAATGGACAAATTGCTGCCCAATATGTTGATTTCGATGGGGAAGCCACCTTGGATGGCACCTTTAACCCTAACGGATCAGTTTATGCGGTAGAAGGTATTACCAGTTTGGATGGTCGTGTTTTTGGAAAAATGGGACATTCAGAGCGTGTCGGAAATGGATTATATAGAAACATTCCCGGAAAAATGGACCAGCAAATATTTAAAGCCGGAGTGGAATATTTCAAATAAAAAAATAAAATAGGATAAGAATAAAGGAGTTAACATGGATGATACACCAAAAGTTGCCGTCATTATGGGAAGCGATTCCGATTTTGATATTGTCAAAAAATGTTTAATAGCGCTTGAAAGATTTGGAATTGAGTATGATGTTCAGGTTATTTCAGCCCATCGAAATCCACAAAAAATCTTTGAGTACGCGGCTACCGCCGAAGAACGTGGTATCGAAGTCATTATCGGAGCGGCTGGAAAAGCGGCTCATTTACCAGGAGTCATTGCAGGGATTACACCATTACCGGTGATTGGCATTCCTATTGAAACCTCTTTTCAGGGAGGACTGGATTCACTCTTATCCATTGTACAAATGCCTTCTGGGGTACCGGTGGCCACGGTGGCAGTGAATGGCTCAGAGAATGCAGGCATCTTAGCTGCCCAAATGCTTTCCATAAAATATCCGGAAATCCGGAAGAAAATGAAAGCATATAAGATTTCGTTAAATGATGAGGTTGCTGCTAAAAACGAGAAGGTACAGAAAATACTGTAAATAATTTAATACAAATAACAAGGAGATTAAGATGGAAAAATTAGAACAGCTCTATGAAGGCAAAGCAAAAAAGGTTTTTAAAACCGATAATCCCAATGAATTTATAATTGAATATAAGGATGATGCCACCGCTTTTAATGGTGAGAAAAAAGGGAGCATCGGTGGTAAAGGTGTGATCAACAATAAAATGACGGAATTGATTTACACCATGCTTGAAGAAAAAGGAATCCCCACCCATTTTATTAAATTATTATCGGATTCAGAACAATTGGTGAAAGCTGTTACTATTTTCCCACTGGAAGTCATTATTCGTAACACCGCAGCCGGTTCTATTTGCAAACGTGTTGGTTTAGAGGAAGGCTTGAAATTAGACACTCCGATTTTTGAATTTTCCTATAAAAACGATGCTTTTGGAGATCCTTTGATTAATGATTATCATGCCTTGGCCATGAAATTGGCGACGAAAGAAGAAATAGAAACCATCAGAGAAATGACTTTTAGGATTAATGATATTTTAAAAGATTATTTCCTTGAAAAAGGGATTAATCTTGTTGATTTTAAAATTGAATTTGGAAAAACAGCGGATGGACAAATTGTTTTGGCAGATGAAATTTCACCGGACACCTGTCGCTTCTGGGATGTGAAAACCAATGAAAAGTTGGATAAGGACCGTTTTAGAAGAAATCTGGGAAATGTGGAAGAAGCTTACATAGAAATGTTAAAGCGGGTTAAAGATTAAATTGTACCTGGAAAAACAAATTTATAAACGAAACCCGGAAGGAAATACAACCCAATGATGAATGACAAATTTCGTGATGAATGTGGAATAATGGGGGTTTATCGAAAGTCTTTAGAAAATAATTGCGCCTCATATATTTATTATGGTCTCTTTGCACTTCAACACAGAGGTCAGGAAAGCGCTGGCATTGCTGTTAATAAAGAAGGGAAAATCATGTCTCACAAAGAAGTCGGTCTTGTCAGTGATGCTTTTAAAGGAAATATTTTAAAACAATTAAAAGGAAATATCGGCATTGGCCATGTCAGGTATTCCACCTCAGGTGAGGATGGCGTCACCAATGCCCAGCCATTAACTGTTAACCACAGTACCGGTCAAATCGCTTTAGCTCATAATGGCAACCTGGTTAATGATAAGGCCCTGCGTAATATGCTTGAGGATTCCGGGGTTGTTTTTCAGACAACCATTGACACCGAAGTGATGGTGAACATTATTGCACGGGGACTTCGCCACGGCATGATCGAAGCCATCCAGCGCATGGTGGAAATCATCAAGGGCGCTTATGCCCTGGTCATCACCATTGGAGACAAGCTGGTGGGGGTTCGAGATCCTTATGGGTTACGACCCTTGTGCATTGGAAAAAAAGATGATGATTATTTCTTAGCCTCTGAAAGCTGTGCTTTGGATGCGGCTGGAGCTGAACTTGTGAGAGATGTTGAACCTGGGGAAATTGTGGTTATTGATGAGAATGGTCTCACCAGCTATGGACAAAACAATTGGGTTAAAAAGAAATCCTGTATTTTTGAGATTATTTATTTTGCCCGACCGGATTCGGTAATGGACGAAATCTCAGTTTATGCAGCACGTCATAAAGCCGGGGAAATTCTTGCAAAAGAAAGCCCTGTGGATGCGGATGTTGTCATCGGTGTACCTGATTCCGGGATCGGCGCTGCCATTGGTTATGCCGAGGCTTCGGGAATTCCTTATGGGGTTGGCCTCATTAAAAACAAATACATCGGACGTACCTTTATTCAGCCCAATCAAAAGCTGAGAGAAGAAGGGGTTCGGATTAAACTAAACCCTTTAAAAGAAACCATTAAAGACAAACGGGTTGTGATTATCGATGATTCCATTGTTCGTGGAACCACATCAAAACGTTTGGTGGAAATATTGAAAAAAGCCGGAGCCAAAGAAGTCCACTTTCGTGTGACCAGCCCACCGGTTGCTTATAGCTGTTATTTTGGAATTGATACTCCACGTCGAAAATACTTAATTGGTTCCCGAAAATCCGTTGAGGAAATCCGGGAAATTCTTGGCGCTGATAGCCTGGCTTATATTTCTCTTGATGGGCTCACCGAATCCGTGGGAGGAAAAACCCACTTCTGTCGCGCCTGTTTTGATGGGGAATACCCAATGGAAGTACCTGTTCTCAGTGCCAACGAATAATACGAAATTAGATTGAATAATTAAAATAGATGGAGGAAATATGTCAGATAATCAAATAAAGGCGGATGCATATCGTGAATCCGGCGTCGATGTTGAAGCCGGGTATAAATCCGTAAAGCTCATGAAGGCGGATGTACAAAGAACATTTAATTCCCAGGTGCTTTCACATTTAGGCGGCTTTGGGGGATTATTTGAACTCCCGGAAGGCTATAAAAAACCAGTGCTTGTTTCTGGCACCGACGGTGTCGGAACAAAGCTAAAGCTGGCGTTTATGATGGACAAGCATGACACCATTGGGATTGATTGTGTGGCCATGTGTGTCAATGATATTTTATGTCAGGGTGCGCAACCGATGTTCTTTTTGGACTACATTGCCTGTGGAAAAAATTATCCAGAAAAAATTGCCACGATTGTTAAAGGTATCAGCGAAGGATGTATCCAGGGGAACATGGCACTCATTGGCGGGGAAACTGCTGAAATGCCGGATATGTATTCCCTTGATGAATATGACTTGGCAGGTTTTGCTGTAGGGGTTGTTGAAAAAGAAGATATTGTCACTGGTGCAAATATTGGGGAAGGGGATGTCCTTGTGGGTTTACCTTCTTCAGGAGTTCATTCCAATGGCTTTTCTCTGATTCGAAAAGTCCTCTTTAAAGATCTTTCTATGGATGTTCATACCTATGTTGAGGATTTAGGAATGACTTTGGGAGAAGCCCTGCTAACACCAACCAAGATTTATGTTAAAGCCCTGGCTGATCTGATTAAACGCTGCGGTGTTAAGGGAATGAGCCATGTTACCGGTGGCGGATTTTATGAAAATATTCCACGGATGATGCCGGATGGGCTTTGTGCGGTTGTCGATACAAAGGTTATTGAAGCCTTACCGATATTTAAATTTATTCAGGAAGCTGGAAAAATTTCGTCCCAGGGGATGTACTCAACGTTTAATATGGGCATTGGCTTAGTGGCGGTTTTACCTCCAGATCAAGTGAATAACTTTATTAAGGGTTTAGAAGAAAAAGGCGAAAAACCAGTGATTCTGGGGTCTATTGTTAAAGGCGAGGAAAAAATAAACCTATGTCTTTAAAAAAAATTGGGGTATTAGTCTCAGGCAGCGGCAGTAATTTTCAACAACTCATTGATCAGATCCATGGAGTCTATGGGGAAATTGTCCTGGTGCTTTCAAATAAGGCGGATGCCTTTGGATTGACACGGGGTGAAACCGCCGGAATCGATGCTGTTTTTTTGGATCCGAAAAACTATGCCGGTGATGATGACTATAACAAAAAGATCATCGAAATATTAAAAGTAAAAGATGTTGAGCTGGTGGTTTTGGCAGGTTATATGAAGATCATTACCCCGAATTTTATTAAAGCCTACCCCAATAGAATTGTGAACGTACATCCGGCGTTGATTCCCTCTTTTTGCGGGGAAGGGTTTTATGGCATGCATGTCCATCAGGCAGTGAGCGATTATGGTGTGAAAGTCACAGGAGCTACGGTTCATTTCGTTAACGAGGTGGCCGATGGAGGCCCAATCATTGCCCAGGAAACCGTGAAGGTGGCCGATGATGATACCCCGGAGTCCATTCAGAAAAAAGTTTTAGTAATTGAACACCAGCTTTTGCCAGCCGTGGTAAAAGCCATTTGTCTTGATGAACTTGAGGTCCACGGCCGACTTGTCAAAAAGCGAAAAAGATAATACATATTTTGATATAGATGGTAACTTGTAATTTAAAATTATGGAGGAAAAAATGAGAGCATTAATAAGTGTATCCGACAAAACGGGTATTGTTGAATTTGCACAAAAATTAGCTGCAATGGGTTGGGAAATCCTTTCGACAGGTGGTACGGCCAAAGCTTTAAGAGCAGCAGGTCTAACGATTATCAGTGTTTCAGATGTCACCGGATTTCCAGAATGTTTAGATGGCCGTGTAAAAACATTGCACCCTAAAATTCACGGTGGAATTTTAGGCATCCGAAACAATGCAGATCATCAAAAACAAATGTCAGACTTAGATATTACTCCCATTGATTTAGTCGTCATTAATTTATATCCTTTTAAAAACACCATTTTAAAAGAAGGGGTTATTTTTGAAGATGCCATTGAAAACATTGATATTGGCGGGCCTACCATGCTTCGTTCAGCTGCGAAAAACTTTAATGATGTCACTGTGGTTGTGGACCCTGCTGATTATGCAATTGTATTATCTGAGCTTGAAGATCAGGGAAAAACTTATCGTGAAACGCGCTTTCGTTTATCACTTAAGGTATTTGAAACCACCTCACATTACGACACCATGATTGCCGATTATCTAAGAAAAAAAGCGAATGGTGAGGTTCTGGAAGAAACGATTACCTTGACCTTCGAAAAGCTTCAAGATCTGAGATATGGGGAAAACCCTCATCAGAAAGCAGCCTTTTACGGTGAAGTTGTACCGGTTAAAGGGGCCTTAACCTCAGCAAAACAGCTTCAGGGTAAAGAATTGTCATACAATAATATTAATGATACCAACGGAGCATTGGAAATTCTTAAAGAATATGGTGATGAACCTACCATTGTGGCTGTTAAACATGCAAATCCCTGTGGGATTGCCAGTGATAATAACATTGCGGTTGCCTATAAAAAAGCCTACGAAAGCGACCCTGTATCTATTTTTGGCGGAATTATTGCAGCCAACCGTGAAATTGATGAGGCTGCTGCCAAGCTCATGGTTGAAACATTTTTGGAAGTGGTTGTGGCACCGGGCTTTACCAAAGAAGCCCTGGCAATCTTGTCTGCGAAACCAAACCTGAGAGTGCTGGCATTAGAAGATATTACCTATAATGAACCCGGCTACGAAGTTAAAAAAGTCATGGGCGGTCTTCTGGTACAGGAACGGGATACCTTATTATTTGATGAATTGAAAGTTGTTACCAAGCGCCAGCCTACAGAAGAAGAAATGGCAGAACTTATCTTTGCCTGGAAAGCTGTAAAAAATACAAAATCCAATGCTATTAGCCTAACTAAAAACAAGTGTTTAATTGCCAATGGCCCGGGACAGGTAAACCGTATCTGGGCTCTTGAAAATGCCATTCGTCAAGGCGGTGAATCAGTAAAGGGTTCCGTGCTGGCTTCGGATGCGTTTTTCCCATTTGATGATTGTGTTAAAGCTGCTGATGCAGCAGGAATCACTGCCATTATCCAACCCGGTGGGGCAGGTCGTGATGCGGACTCTATTAAAGCCTGTGATGAAGCGGGAATGGTAATGATTTTTACCGGCATGCGTCACTTTAAACACTAAATTTGCTTTGTAATGGCTTATTGACGGTGTTGTCGGGGTGGATACTACCCATCTGCAGATGCAGAGAGCATAGATCAAACATTGCAGGCGATTAATAATCGCCCCGACAGATTTCAAATTACAGCAGCAGTAATAAATAACATGATTCCAGATTAAACGAACAAGGAGAATATATGAAAATTTTAATAATTGGTTCCGGTGGTCGTGAACATGTTCTTACCTGGAAATTAGCTCAAAGCCCTCGTGTTGAAAAAATATATGCCGCCCCAGGCAATGGAGGAATGGCAAATCTGGCAGAATGTGTGGATTTATCGCCGACAGATATTCCTGGATGCCTGGCTTTTGCCAAAAAAAATGCCATTGATTTAACAGTTGTAGGACCGGAAGTTCCTTTGGTTATGGGGATGGTGGATGCCTTTGAGGCCCAAGGCCTCAGGGTTTTCGGACCAAATCAGCAGTGTGCCCAGTTTGAAGGAAGCAAGGTATTTACCAAAGAATTCCTTTTTCGACATCACATTCCAACAGCGGCCTATAAAGAATATACGGATGTTCATGAAATCCTCAAAGATCTTGGACTCTATGGCTATCCGATGGTCATTAAGGCCGATGGTTTGGCCGCAGGTAAAGGCGTTCTCATTGTTGAAAATCAACGGGATGCAGAAGATGGCATTGAGATGATTATGGAAAAACGTGAGTTTGGTGATGCCGGTGATAAGGTAGTCATTGAAGAATTTCTTGCCGGACAGGAAGCCTCAATGCTTTGTTTTGTGGATGGAAAAACCATTGTTCCAATGGAAAGTGCCCAGGATTATAAACGCGCCTACGATGGGGATAAAGGGCTGAACACTGGTGGTATGGGAACCTATTCTCCCAATGTTCTGTTTAATGATGCCACTTTGAATAAACGAATCAAAGAAACAATTCTGAATCCCATTATTAATGGCTTGATTGCTGATAACATGAACTTTAAAGGCATTCTTTTCATTGGCTTAATGATTGAGAATGGCATCCCTAAGGTGCTTGAATTCAATGTGCGATTTGGTGATCCTGAAGCTCAAAGTGTGCTCATGCGCATGGATTCGGATTTAGTTGATATTATGGAAGCAGTCATTGATGGCAAGCTTGCAGAATGTGACATCCAGTGGCAGCACCAGGAAGCGGTTTGTGTGGTCATTGCATCAGGAGGATACCCTGGGGCCTATGAAAAGGGAAAAGTGATCACTGGCATTGAAGACGTGAAAGACTGCGTTGTTTTCCATGCCGGGACAAAACTGGTAAACGGCGAGCTTCAAACCAACGGCGGCCGTGTGCTGTGCGTCACAGCCTTTGGTGAAACCCGTGAAGCAGCTCGACAAACCGTCTATGACAATATTGATAAAATTCACTTTGAGGGAGCCCAATATCGGACAGATATTGCAAAATTCAGTTAAATAAAAGTTTTAATTCAAAACCAAAACTTAATTGCTTGTCTGTCAGTTTATATAAACAATTTTGTAACGTATAGGCGAACAGTCGATAGACTGTACGCTGTATAGTGGAAAAATTGTTTCATATAAATAGATTGACAAGCTCACTTGACTTTTGTAAACCACATCGAATAAAAAGCATAAAGGAGGTCGTCTATTGCAAAAGAGTATGATCAGCGCCATGATGGCATATGTTTTATGGGGAATCCTCCCAATTTACTGGAAAGCACTGGGTCCGGTGTCACCTTTATATATTTTAGCATCACGGATATTTTGGTCGTTTATTTTCTGCATGATTTTTGTGGAATTTACCCATAAATGGCCTGAAATCAAAATCATCATTAGGGATAGAAAACGACTGGGCTATTCGATTCTTTGCGGATTGTTGGTCTCTCTCAATTGGTACACCTTTATTTGGGCGGTTAACGCTAACTATATTATTGATGCCAGCCTGGGTTATTATATAAATCCTTTGGTGGTCGTTCTCTTTAGTTTTCTTTTTTTTGGAGAAAAATTCAATCGATTGGAAATGGCTTCCATTGCTCTGGCATTAATCGGAGTCCTATTTATTGCCTTTCAACTTGGAAAGTTTCCGGTGATTGCATTGGTATTGGCAATTTCTTTTGCACTTTACGGGGTCTTCAAGAAAAAACTCAATGCCAGTCCCATTGTTTCTTTGATCTTAGAAACCGCAGTGGTGACACCCTTTGCCTTTGGAGCCATGGTCTATTTAGAAAGCCAGGGTCAGGGAGTTATCGCTCTGGGTGATCCACTGGTTACAGCCCTGGCTGTCCTTGCAGGTGTGGCGACCGCCATTCCGCTTCTTCTTTATGCCAAAGGGATCCAAGAAATTTCATTTTCACTACTGGGATTTTTCCAATATATTACCCCAACCATGATGCTTTTTTTAGGCGTATTTCTATATAAGGAAGCCTTTAACCTAACGGATTTATTGGGATTTAGTTTTATTTGGATTGCTCTTCTCATTTTTTCTTATTCAAAAGTCAAATCCGGCAAAGCGGAACCTCCAGAACCGGAACTATAAAAAACTGTCACCGGAGATTCAAGGTTTCAATATTCTACCCATTAATGTTTTAAGAATTAGTGGGTTTTTTCATTTAAAATTTGCACTCAACTAAATTAAGGATTAAAATAATACTAAAAAGATAAATAAAATAATCTAAAAATAGCATTATCTAAGGAGCGAAAATGAAAAATACCATTGGATTTATTGGTTGTGGAAATATGGCAAGTGCGATGATTGGCGGATTAATCAGAAGTGATTTATTTTTACCGGAAAATATTCTCTGTTACGATCCCATGGAAGGTTCCAGAGGAATGCTGGCACAGAAATATGGGGTTAATGTTCTTAGTTCCAATAAAGAAGTGGCAATGAAGTCTGATTATTTAGTATTGGCTGTTAAACCGTATCTGTATGACAAAGTTTTGCAGGAAATTGCCGAAAGCATTAAATCAACGGTGATTATCATTTCAATTGCAGTGGGTGTTAGTTTTAATGATATTAAGGGTATTCTGGGAGAACAGATTAAAGTCATTCGGACTCAACCCAGTACGCCAGCCTTTGTAGGAGAATCAGACTCCACTATTTGTCCGGATGATCAAATGACCCAAGAGGATGTGCTGGATATTGTTGCGATTTTCAAAAGCTTTGGTACCGTAGAAATTATAAGCGAAAAATTAATGGAAGTTGTGCCAGGCATTGCCAGCTCAGCCCCAGCCTATGCCATGCTTCTTATTGAAGCCATGGCAGATGGCGGTGTTTTACACGGTTTTCCAAGAGATCAGGCTTACCGATTATCAGCCCAGGCAGTTTTAGGTGCTGCCAAGCTGGTTCTTGAATCAGGGGAACACCCAGGAAAATTAAAAGATCAAATTTGCACACCAGGTGGAACCACCATTGAAGCGGTTCGGGTTTTGGAAGCCAAAGGGTTTCGAGATGCGGTTATTTCCGCAGTGGATGCCTGTGCAAAAAAATCAATGGCAATGGGAAAAAAATAAATCGGAAAATAGTGATCTTCAGAGTTTTGAAAAGCACAAGAAAAAACGTTTTAGTTAATCTGTAGAGGAGTAGATTACAATGGATAAAGGATTAATAACAAAAATCAGAAGAAACATGAGCCTTGAAGAAATGACATCACTTGGTTCAGGTAAAACAGCCTGGGAAACAATGAGTTACCCACAATATGGTATCGAATCGGTGGTAATGGCAGATGGTCCTCATGGTTTACGAGTCGAAGACGACGACGCTGTTTTGGGAATTCCAGGGGCGAAGCCAGCCACTTGTTTTCCCCCGGCAGTTTTAACTGCATGTTCCTGGGATAGAGATCTTCTGAATGAAATTGCCGGAACCATTGCTTTGGAAGCCCGAGCGGAAGGGATTGACCTTATTCTTGGCCCGGGAATTACAATAAAACGTTCACCACTATGCGGACGAAATTTTGAATATTTTTCCGAAGATCCATTATTATCCGGGACGCTGGGAAAAAGCTTTATTCTTGGTGCAAAAAGCATGGGTGTGGGTTCAACCGTTAAACATTTTATTGCCAATAATCAGGAAACCCATCGCATGACTGTTAATGAAAAAATTGACGAAAGAGCTTTACGAGAAATTTATTTAAAAGCTTTTGAGATTGCCATTAAAGGTGGGGAACCCATGGCGGTGATGTGTTCCTATAATAGTGTCAATGGAAAGTATTTATCTCAAAACAGTTATTTTTTAAAAAAAATTCTTAGGGATGAGTGGCACTATGATGGCATTGTGGTTTCAGATTGGGGAGCGGTATACGATCGAGTTAAAGGGGTAACCGCAGGTCTGGATCTGGAAATGCCTGGCAATGGCGGCGTTAATAATATTAAGATCTTTGATCGCATAAAGGAAGGACGCTTGAGAATTACCGCCTTAAATGAAATGGTTGAACGTCTCATCGATTTTTCCTTTAAGGCTAAAGCAAATCGAATACAAAATCCGCAAATACCTGTGATCGATGTTAAAAAACATCATGAAATTGCTAAAAAAGCAGCTGCTGAAAGCATGGTACTCTTAAAAAATGAGGATAAAATCCTTCCGATTAATCCAGAAAAAACAAAGAAACTGGCAGTCATTGGATGCATGGCTTTTGATCCCCGTTATCAGGGCAGCGGCAGTTCGAAAATCAATCCCTATCGCATTGATGAAGCCTATGATCGGATAAAAGAGTTGGCAGAACCCAACATAAAAATATTCCCACATCAAGGTTATATTCATGACGAAGTGGTGGAACAGGTCCATTTGGAAGATAAAGCCGTTGAATTGGCAGAGAATTCGGATATGGCTCTTTTGTTTATGGGACTTCCGGATAGCTATGAATCTGAGGGTTACGATCGAACAAGTCTGGAGCTTCCGGTTAAACAGATTTCGTTGATCCATAAAATTTGTAATGTTCAGCCAAACACCGTGGTGGTTTTATCAAATGGCGGTGTGGTGGATATGAGCTGGGAACACAAGCCAAAAGCTATTGTTGAAATGTTTCTTGGCGGTCAGGCTGGAGGCGGAGCCATTGCCGATTTACTTTTTGGAAAATCTAATTTTTCAGGAAAATTAGCGGAAACTGTTCCCATGAAACTTGAAGATACCCCTGCTTATATTAATTTCCCGGGGTTACAGGATGAAGTTATTTATGGGGAAAGTATATTTGTGGGATATCGATATTATGATTTTACAAAAAAGAAGGTGCGATATCCCTTTGGTTATGGGCTTAGCTACACTACCTTTAAATATGAAAATATGGAAACCAAACAACTGACGCTGGAACCGGAAAAAATAATTGAGGTTAAATGCCAGGTCACGAATACCGGAACCAGGGATGGAAAAGAAATCGTTCAACTTTATACCGGAAAGAAAGATACCCAAATCACCCGACCCTTACGAGAGTTGCGTCGATTTAAAAAAGTCTTTATTCCTTCAGGAGAGTCGGTTTTGGTGAGTTTCGAACTTAACTCAGATGATTTCACCTACTATAATCCAACAGCAAAACAATGGGAGTATGAAGGAGGAGATCATGAAATTTATCTTGGAACCTCCAGCCGAGATTTGGCGATTGTTAAAAAAATAAACATCAAAGAAGCGACATGGCGTCCTTTAACTCAATACTCCTATTTAGGTGACTTTGAAAAAAGTGAACGAGGGCGAATCATTGCCAAGGTGTTGTTTTCTGGTTTTGAAGAAGCGATGGGACTAAATTTCGATGAAAATGATGCGTTTTTTATGGCCATCATCAAGGGATCGCCTCTTAGAAAGCTCATCGAATTTTCCAAAGGAATCTTTACCGAAGAAAGCATTCAGAAAATACTGGATTTGGTAAACGGAAAAAGTTCATTG
>JAENWK010000188.1 GCA_016650045.1 Eubacteriaceae bacterium
AATTTCGATGAAAATGATGCGTTTTTTATGGCCATCATCAAGGGATCGCCTCTTAGAAAGCTCATCGAATTTTCCAAAGGAATCTTTACCGAAGAAAGCATTCAGAAAATACTGGATTTGGTAAACGGAAAAAGTTCATTGGACAATCTTTCCTTTGAGGATCTCATTATTACTAAAGAAAAGAAAAAAGGATTTATGAGCAGCTTTTTTAATGGGAATAAAAATGAATCTATTTGCATCCAATCCAAAATTAAGGATATTATCAGTAATGAAGAGGCTATGAATGTTGTTCGTAATTATTTTGATGAAGAAGCCTTTGAAAATGAATTTCTGGAGATCGCTATAAAAATGGGGGTTTGTTTGGATAAGGCTCAAAAATTATTACCGGACCATATTTTCTCAGATGAAATGCTTACTAAAATCGATGAGGACTTCAAAGAGCTTGCAAAAAAGAAAAAATAGTAGAATGATCTATTTGCCAGAAATATTAATGGGAAGCATTTGCTTCCCATTAACTCATGACAGAATAAAAAATAATAATTAAGGAATGAAATATGAATATACTCACCATTGATACATCCTCAATCGTTGCTTCCGCTGCTATACTCAATGAAGAAAAATTGGTTGGCGAAGTGATTATCAATCATCAGAAAAAACATTCAGAGAAGCTCATGGTGGCCATTGACCACCTGTTATCCGATGGGGGTCTATCCATTAAAGATATTGACGTTTTTGGGGTTGTTGCTGGTCCTGGGTCTTTTACAGGCCTTCGTATCGGCATGGCAACAATCAAAGGCTTTGCCCAGGCACTTAATAAACCTGCCATTGCAGTATCAACACTTGAAAGTCTGGCCATGAACATTCCCTGTTGTGCAGGAATGATTTGTCCAGTGCTGGATGCCCAACGCAATCAAACCTACACCGGGATTTTCCATTTTGATCACGGACACCTGGTCAGGGATATGCCTGATGCCGTTATGGAAATTGATGATCTTATTAAAGAACTTCAAAACTACTCAGGGGATATTTACTTTCTAGGTGATGGATTACCCCGATTTAAAGAAGTGCTTTTAGAAGGATGCCCTAATGGAAAGGTCGTTCCTAATTATCTGAACATGAACCGAGCTTCGTCGGCGGCAGCTCTTGTATTGGAGCGGGCCTTAAAAGGGGAACTCAGTCATTATCGGGACATTGAGCCGGTTTACATTCGACCTTCCTACGCTGAAGAACATCATAAATGAAAATAAATGTCCGTCCGATGAAGTCAAACGACATACACGGTGTATTTTTGGTTGATCAACAGTGTTTCGAGCATAACTGGACCATAGAATCCTATGAAAGTGAAGTTAATAACATGCTGGCAAATTATATTGTGGCAGAAATTAATGGAGAAATCATAGGCTTCGGAGGTTTCTGGGCAGTGATTGATGAAGCTCAGATTACAAACATAGGCGTTTTAGAAAATTACCGTCGTTGCGGCGTCGCTCAGAATCTTTTAAATAAAATGGTGAATCTGGCATTTATAAAGGGTTGCCTTTCAATGACACTTGAAGTCCGGGTCGATAATAAACCCGCCATTGCCCTTTATGAAGCCAATAGATTTGAAAAAGCAGGGGTTCGAAGTAATTATTACGACAATAAAATTGATGGAATTATTATGTGGAGGTATAATCTTGGGGAATAAAATGCGTTTTTTTTCCATAATCATTGGAATACTCTTTCCTTTGATTATTCTCATTACTGCCATTGAAACGGCATCCTTTGACAAGACTTTTTTTATGAATCAAGTCAAAGAAAACAATGTGGTAAAAAATACCGGAATTGTTGAGGCCGATATGGAATCAGTGGTTAATGAGATATTAGCCTACCTTCGGGGAACACGATCTAATTTTGACATTCAAGCTCGGATCACAGTGAATGGGGTTACCTCCGACACACCTGTTTCAATTTTCAACGAACAGGAAATGGTTCATATGAATGATGTTAAGGCGCTGCTTAATCGGGCGTTAACCCTTCGAAATATTGCAATGATTCTCTTTTTGATTGTGTTAGTGTATTTATTGAAAAATAATCAAATGGCGTTAATCAAAGGTCTTTTTTATGGATCTGCCATAGCGCTGGTGATTATTCTACTCATCGGAGGGATTTTCACAGTGAACTTTGATGGTGCTTTTACATTGTTTCATCAATTGTTTTTTTTCAATGATTTGTGGATTATGAACCCGGACACTGATTTGCTCATTTGGATTGTTCCTGGCCCTTTCTTCTTTAATCTCATTGAGCGGATGGTGCTATATGCGGTGA
>JAENWK010000155.1 GCA_016650045.1 Eubacteriaceae bacterium
CTAGCCATTATTCTGATATCCTGTTCATTCATTATAACGATGTTCCTCCTGCCTAATTCAGCTTTCTATCCACGAGAAAGAGCTACCCATGGGTAGCTCTGTGACTGTAGACAAATTGGTAAGTAGTACCGACAATTAGTTACATCGTGTTGTGTGCATTAAGGCGAACAGGCGGTAGCCTGTACGAATTGAAGCACACAACTGATTAACAATTGGTCGGTACGGTTGTTTTATTACAACACTGACTCTATTTTAGCCCAGGCTTCTTCTTTTCCTTCTTTTGTTTCAGTAGAGAAAAAGATAATCTCTCGTGTATCTCTTAAATCCAGTGCTTTTACAAACTGATTTATCGATTTTTTTTGATTAGTCCTTGAAATTTTGTCAGCCTTTGTTCCTATAATTACGGGGCTTAATCCATAATAGGTTAACCATTCATGCATGAGGCGGTCATCTTCGGATGGTGCATGCCGAGAATCCATGAGTTGAAAAATCAGGACAGCATTTTCCCGATTTCTTAAATATTTTTCAATCATTTTTCCCCATTTTTCCCGTTCGGATTTAGAAACCTTGGCATAACCGTATCCCGGCATATCAACAAAATGAAACAGATCATTGATCCGATAAAAGTTCATGGTTTGGGTTTTTCCTGGCTGGCAACTGGTACGCGCTAATCCCCGTCGTTCAATAAGGGTATTAACAAATGATGATTTTCCTACGTTTGATCGTCCAAGAAGGACAATTTCAGGCAGATTGTCAACTGGATACTGGGCTTCCGCCACAGCACTGATGACAATCTCTGCTTTTGTTACTTTCATAATTTACTCCGTTTCTAATGTTCACAGGATCTGACTTATCCTTTTATAACTGGTTAAAAACAATTTCAATAACTTCAGACATGTTTGACACAGACTGAATATGAAGTGCTTCTAAAACAACCTTTGGGACGTCTTCAAGATCCTTTTCATTTTCTTTGGGTAAAATGATTTCTTTAATGCCGGCACGATGGGCGGCTGTGAGTTTTTCCCGAAGTCCTCCGATTGGCAGAACACGACCTCTGAGAGTAATCTCACCGGTCATTGCCAGATTCTGAGGTACAGGTTTATCGGTTAATGCCGAAACCAATGCTGTTGCAATGGTAATCCCAGCGGATGGGCCATCTTTTGGCACAGCTCCTTCAGGGACATGTAAATGAATATCCATCTTGGAATAAAAATCTGAGCTCACACCTAAATCATCTGCTTTGGAACGAATATAACTGATTCCCGCTTTTACAGACTCCTTCATAATATCCCCAAGCTGGCCGGTCAATTCTATTTTTCCGGTACCATCTACCACAATAACTTCAATTTGAAGGGTGTCTCCGCCTACTGATGTCCAAGCAAGGCCGTTAACAACGCCGACTTCTTTTTTATCACCGACCGTTTCATAGGAGTATTGATGTTTTCCAAGGAATTTTTCAAGATTTTTTTGTGTAATACTAATGCTTTTGCGATCTTTTTCAACGATTTCTTTGGCTGCCACGCGACAAATTTGAGCGATTTTTCGCTCTAATTCACGTACACCAGACTCTCTTGTATAATATTCAATAGTGTTTTTTATAACAGTCTCACTGATTTTACAGGTTGATTTTTTCAAGCCGTGAATTTCCAGCTGTTTAGGAATAAGGTATCGCTTAGCAATCTCAACTTTTTCACTTTCAACATAGCCATTCACATCAATAATTTCCATACGATCCAATAAGGGTCGTGGTATGGATGTCAGGGTATTGGCAGTTGTTAAAAAAAGTACCTGAGAAAGATCAAAGGGCAATTCCATATAATGATCTGTAAAGGTATTATTTTGTTCCGGATCTAACACTTCAAGTAAAGCTGATGCTGGATCTCCTTTAAAATCCTGACCCAGTTTGTCCACTTCATCAAGGAGAAAAAGCGGATTTCGAGTGCCGCATTTTTTAATGTTATAAATGATTCTTCCGGGAATGGCACCAATATAGGTTCGCCGATGGCCACGTATCTCAGCCTCATCTCGCATTCCACCTAAAGACATTCTTACATATTTTCGATTAAGTGCCCGGGCAATGGATTTTGCAATGGATGTTTTACCAACACCTGGAGGTCCCACTAAACATATAATGGGTGACTTCATGCCATTTGAAAGTTGAAGGACTGAAATATATTCCAAAATACGTTCTTTAACTTTTTCAAGAGCAAAGTGATCCTCGTCCAATACCTTTCTTGCCATAGCAACGTCAATCGTTTCTTCGGTTAAGGTATTCCAAGGCAGGTCTAAAATCCATTCAATATAAGTCTGAATGAGTCCGGCTTCGGATGAACCCTGAGGCACCTTGTTTAATCGGCTAAGTTCACCCAGAACTTTATCTCGAACCTCATCTTCAACATCCAGTGCATCAAGACGATCTTTATATACTTCTATTTCGTTTTGTATATCACCTTCGCCCAGTTCATCCTGAATGACTTTAATTTGTTCACGAAGATAGTACTCCCGTTGGTGCTTATACATCTCACCACGAACCTTTTCGTCAATGTGATGCTCTATTTTAATCATTTCCACTTCTTCAACTAATATTTCATAGCTAATGGCTAAACGACGATTAACATCGGTTTCCTGAATTAAACGTTGGCTATCTTCCAGATCCAGGAAAAGGTTAGCACCAATAATATCAATGAGCTGATCTGGATCATCCAATGAATCCATGGCTAAAATAAGGTCGGTTGCAACTTTTCGGGTGACATTCATATAATTAGCAAAAGATTCTCTGATCATTCGAACAAGGGTACGGTTTTCCTTTGTATCATAGTACACCGAACGCACTGGTTTTGTTGACACTAAAAAATAGGGTTCCAGACTTTCAAACGCAACGATTTCACGACGCTCATGCACTTCAACTAAAACCCGGACAAGATTTTCCGGCATTTTTAAAAGTTGTTTTACCTTTACCTTACA
>JAENWK010000023.1 GCA_016650045.1 Eubacteriaceae bacterium
ACCTACGTGGAAGATCGTCTGGGACATGATCGTCGTTACGCCATTGATAATACGAAGATTACCACAGAACTCGGTTGGGAGCCTTCATATACTTTTGAAGAAGGTATTGTCGAAACCATTGAATGGTACCTCAATCATCAGGATTGGCTGGATCAAGTGAAGTCCGGCGGGTATCAAAAGTATTACGATAATATGTATTCAAAGAAGTAGAATAGAAGTAAAATAGATGAGAAGTGAAAAAGCACATTTATTGTGCTTTTTGATTTCAGATTAAGAATGAGGTGTTAAAGTTGTATTTGCTCAGAGAATTATCGGAATATATACAAGATTTATATGGCAATCGAAAGCTCATTGATAAATTTTCAAAGAATGACTTTAAATCACGGTATGCAGGGTCAATTTTAGGAATTATGTGGGCCTTTATTCAGCCAACCATCACTATCTTAGTGTACTGGTTTGTGTTTGATGTAGGTTTAAAGTCAGCTCCGGCAGGGAATATTCCATTTATTTTATTTCTGATCACAGGCATCATTGTTTGGTTTTTCTTTTCAGAATCACTGGTTAATGGGACAAATTGTTTTCGTGAATACAGTTACCTGGTTAAAAAGATGACTTTTAATATTAAAATCCTGCCAATCGTAAAAATAATTTCTTCATTATATACGCACATTTTCTTCATTGCTTTCGCAGTGGTGATGATCTTGCTTTATAAGTATCCATTGACCCCATATTTATTGCAGATTATTTATTACTTATTCTGTTTAATTGTATTTTTAACCGGACTGACTTGGATCACGGCTTCATTGCAGCCATTTTTTACGGATATACTGCAGTTTATTAATGTGATCATGCAGGTTCTGTTTTGGGGAACCCCCATACTTTGGGATGTCCAAATTTTCCCTCCCCAATATTTGTGGATATTGAAGTTAAATCCATTATATTATATTGTTCAGGGATATCGTGAATCTTTTTTCGCGCAGGGATGGTTTTGGCAACATCCTGTAATGACCGCCTATTTTTGGGGTTTTACATTTGTGTTACTCCTTGTCGGCATCGCGATTTACAGCAGATTAAGACCACATTTTTCTGATGTTTTATAGAAAAATGCTGATTAAATTTCATTGGAGGATAAAATGTCAGAGGTAGCAATAAAAATTGAAGACGTAACAAAAATATATCGTTTATATAAACGTCCGATGGATCGTTTAAAAGAATCAATGAGTTTTTTCAGAAAAAAGGAATATCATCATAAATTCTATGCGCTGAATGATATTAATCTGGAAATTCTCAAGGGTGATTCCATTGGGATTGTTGGTAAAAACGGATCAGGAAAATCAACACTGTTAAAAATTATTTCTGGGGTTCTTACCCAAACCCAGGGCAATGTGGTTGTTGATGGGAAAGTGTCCGCACTTTTAGAATTGGGAATGGGGTTTAATCCTGAATATACCGGCATTGAAAATATCTATGCCAATGGTCTGATTATGGGATACAGCAAAGAAGAAATGGATCTGCGTTTAGATGACATTGTTAATTTTGCCCAAATCGGACAATATATAGATCAGCCGGTTAAGACCTATTCCAGTGGGATGTTTGCCAGGTTAGCCTTTGCAACAGCCATTAATGTGGATCCCGAAATCCTCATTGTGGATGAAGTTTTAGCCGTTGGGGACGCAAAATTTCAAATTAAGTGTATTAACAAAATGGAGGAATTTAAAGCCTCCGGAAAAACCGTTTTATTTGTTTCCCATACATTGGAACAGATCAAACGCTTTTGCACCAAAGGTGTTTGGATTGACAAAGGCGAAATGCGCATGTTTGGTGAGGTTACCCATGTCATCGATATGTATGAAAGCGAAATGCTTCAAGAATCCATGGAGCAAAAAGCCCTTGAGGATAAGGATCCATTAATTAAGAGTACTGGGGTGGAAATGCACCTTGGAAAAATTCAATCGGTAACCTGCAGCAGCGAAAAAATCAATACATTTGAGTCCTTTGCCGTTGATATTGAATATGAATTATTTGATGACACTTTAGCGGATCCTCTCGTTGGGGTGGCCTTTTACACCATTGACCGACAATATGTTTTTGGCCCGAACACCTATTTGGATGGCATTCAAATACCAAATTCAAAGGGGATTCACCATGTCCGTTATGTGGTGCCCAGTCTACCTTTACTCGGTGGAAAGTATGAAGTTGATATTGGTCTTTTCGCCAATAAAAGCATTGTCAATCTTGATTATAAAAACAAAGCCTTTGTGATTGAGGTAGTGGCGGAATACTTTACAGAAGGATTAGTACACATTGACCACACATGGGAAATCGAATAGTATGAATGGAAAGGTTAATGGAATGGAAAAAAAATCAAAGTTTGACCAGGAAGAAATAAAGTATTTCATTGATAAAATAGTGAAGGATGAAGAGAATCAATGTGCCAGCGTTCAGGGATGGGCTTTTAATACCAAAACAAAGGAACCCGTGGAATTGTTTATATTAGGTCAGGAAGTGGACGGCATTAGTTTTAAACGGGATTTTAGAATTGATGTGAATAACAAATATGTTCTGCCCGATGACGCCAAGGTTGGATTTATCATTGAGTTTGATTCAAAAACCTATGGTAAAAAGCTGCGACTTAGCCTGAGAGATGACAATAATACGACCATTGTCAATATTAATTTGAAAAAAAATTATGACTATTTAAAGAAGCCAAATCTTTTTAACGCCATGAGAGTGATTCAAATCACCAATCGAACCGTCAGATATCTGGGGCGTAATGGATTAAAAAACACCATCAGAAAAATTAAGTTCGAACTTAAATATAAAAATCAGGAAAATTATGATTTTTGGATTGATGTTCATGAAGATTATGATAAAAAAACCATACTGGATGAGATTGATAATTTTGCTTTTAATCCAAAGATTTCGATTATCATGCCAGTTTATAACGTGGAAGAACAATGGCTCAGGGCTTGTATTGATTCGGTGATTAATCAATATTATACCAATTGGGAGTTGTGTATTGCGGATGATAACTCCACCGATGCTCACATTAAACCCTTGTTGGAATTTTACAAGAATCAGGATCCTCGAATCAAAGTGATTTACCGTTGTGAAAACGGCCATATTTCCGAAGCGTCGAATTCAGCCTTAACACTGGCCACCGGGGAATTTGCAGGGCTTTTGGATAACGATGATACCCTGGCGGATTTTGCTTTATTCGAAGTGGTTAAATTAATCAATGAACATCCCGAAGCAGATCTGATTTACAGTGATGAAGATAAGTTAAGTGAAGATAACATCCGAAGTCAGCCGTTTTTTAAAACGGATTGGGCTCCGGATATTTTACTGGCAACAAACTATGTGTGTCATTTCGGGGTTTATCGAAAAACATTGATGGATGAAATCGGCGGATTCAGAAAAGGCTATGAAGGCGCTCAGGATTATGATTTGGTGCTGCGCTTCACTGAAAAAACCAATCGAATTTATCATATCCAACGGGTCTTATACCATTGGCGAATGATCAGCAATTCAACTGCCGTTAATCCGGAATCCAAGGGATACGCTTTTGAAGCAGGTTTGCGATCTCTGGAAGATGCCCTGAAACGCAGAGGCATTAAAGGAACCGTTACCCACGGTGCTTTTTCTGGAGTTTACGACATTGAGTATGAAATATTCAATGATGGATTGGTGTCAGTGATTATTCCAACTCGGGATAACCCGGCGGATTTAAAAGCCTGTATTGATTCTATTTTCGAAAAAACAATCTATAAAAAATTTGAAATAATAGTCGCCGACAACGGCAGCGAGAAAGAAGAAACCTTTAAGCTTTTTGAATATTATTCAAAAAAATACAAAAACCAGTTTAAAGTAATTCGCATTGATATTCCCTTTAATTTTTCGAAGCTTAATAATATGGCGGTTAAAGAATCCAAGGGAGAATATCTGCTGTTTTTAAACAACGATGTTACAGTCATCACCGAAGGCTGGATGACCCGTATGGTCAGCTTTGCCCAGCAGGAACATATTGGGGCAGTCGGTGCAAAATTGTATTATCCCGACAATACCATTCAGCATGCCGGTGTGCTTTTGGGTATGGGTGGCGTTGCCGGTCACGGACATCTGGGATATCCCAGAGGGGATTATGGTTACTTTGGGAAATTAGTCATTAATAACGACTATACTTCGGTTACAGCCGCTTGTATGATGGTTAAACGAACGGATTTTGATTTAGTGAATGGTTTTGAAGAAAAGCTGACCATCGCTTTTAATGATGTTGATTTTTGCCTGAAACTTTATGAAAAAGGTAAATTTAATATTTGGATTCATAATGTTGAGCTCTACCATTTTGAATCCAAATCTCGTGGCGCAGAGGATACTTATTCAAAATACAAGCGCTTTAACAGTGAAATTAAATACATGAAAGATCATTGGTTAAAATATATAAAGAACGATCCCTTTTATAATAAGAATCTCACCCGGGTTGACGGAAACTATGCAATCTGCGTTGATATTGTTGGGTTTATAAGTGGAAAAGGAAAAGATGATGAATTGCTGGGCATGAAGAAAATAGATTAAAGGCTCAACAATAATGAATAAAAAAGGCATTAAGTATAATAACTTAATACCTTTTTTTCATTTGCATTATTTTATTGAAATTACGGATAAAATGTCACAATAAAATTGACGTTTAAGGGTTATTTGTGATAATATTGTGACAAGTAGAATTGGATAAATAATCTTAGTTAAGCAACAGACTCATGAAAGGAGAATAGTATTTGGAAAAGATAAAAAATAGAAAAAATTGGTTAGTTGTGGGGGCATTTGTACTCCTATCGTTTCTGATTCTTTTCTCATGGAATAGTTTTAAAGTAGAGGCAGCAGGAACACCAACCACAGTTGTTGTCAATCCAGGGCACGGGGGAATAAACTCTTCCGGAAAATCTGACCCAGGTGCAGTTTCCAACGGATATAGAGAAGTCGATCTCAACAATGCTCTAGCCATAAAAACTGTTCTTACATTGAGAGCAAGTGGTTATAATGCTATGTTGAGTCATCCAGCTCCAGGAAGTGGAAGTATTCCAACGTTGTTGGCTACCGCACCAACAATGGATAACTATTCGGCAACTATTAGTGCAGCAGCCGATAAAATAGGAGCAGATCTCATCATTGCTATTCATCACAATTCTGATGGTGGGTTTGGGGGCCATGGTTATGAGTTTTATTGGAGTAGTTATCATCCAGGGATTCCTGATGGCAAGGATGGACTTTATGAAGTTCATGGGCTTTGGGCAAATCCTGGTGATGAACCAACAATTAGAGATGCTGTTCTTTGTGAAGCAGCAGAAAAGTCAAAAGAATTAGCAAATAGTTTTAATGAAAATTTTAAAAGCTTAGATTATATTACCAGCCGTAATAAAATCATTGAAAGAGATGATGCAATCACCAAGTACCCAAATATGCCATCGGTATTAATTGAGGCAGGTTTTATTTCAAATAGTGCGGAAGTAAAGCAACTTGCAGACGGCAATAATCAGCAAAAAATGGCGGAGCAAATACTAGTGAGCGTTAATAGCATATTCGGGAATGGCTATACCAATGAACCGATGACAGCGTCTAACGTAACCAGCACTGTATCCGGGAATCAGATTACCGCAACCGTTACAGGCATTAACGCTCCCAACGGAATTAAACAAATACAATTCCCAGTATGGAGTGATGTTAAGGGTCAGGACGATTTGAAATGGTACACCGCCACAGCACAAACTAATGAAAGTTATAGCTTTACCTTTGATATTAAGGACCATAATTACGATGCAGGTAACTACAATATCCATTGTTATGGCACCGATAATAATGACAAATTGACCATGCTTGGAGCAACATCGGCTAATGTGAAAATGGAACAAATGTCAGCATCAGGCTTGACTGCGAATGCCGCCAGCAGTCATATTACTGCAACTATTAAAGGCATTACCGCCCCTGGTGGTATCAAGTCAATCCTTGTTCCAATTTGGAGTGATATTAATAGCCAGGATGATATTAAATGGTACACCGCCAAGCTGCAAACGGATGAGAGTTACAGTGTGACCATCGATATTAAAGATCATAATAATGACACCGGCAGCTACAACGTCCACTTTTATGGCATTGATAATAATGACAAATTGACCATGCTCGGAGCGACAACAGTGACCATCGACAGTGATACAATGTTAGCTGATAATTTTACAACGAGGTCATCCGGCAGTCAAATCACCGCAACAATTTCAGGAATCACCGCTCCGCAAGGGGTTAAGCAAATACTGGTACCCGCATGGAGTGATATTAATAGCCAGGATGATATTAAATGGTACACCGCCAAGCTGCAAACGGATAGGAGTTACAGTGTGACCATCGATATTAAAGATCATAATAATGTTACCGGTATCTATAATGTCCATTGTTATGGCATTGATAATAATGATAAATGGACCATGCTTGGTGAATCAACGGTTAATGTTTCAATGATAGGCATGAAGTTTGGAGCCACCGCATCCGGTGATAAAATCACCGCGACTATTACAGGCGTTACTGCTGCAGATGGGATTAATCAGATACTTGTTCCCACTTGGAGCGAGGACAATGGCCAGGACGATTTAATATGGTATCCTGCCAACTTACAATCTGATGGGAGTTACTCGGTAACCATTGATGTTAAAGACCATAATTATGATATTGGGGACTATAATGTTCACTGTTATGGCATTGATAAAAACAACAAATGGACCATGGTCGGGGCGACAAAAGTTATGATAACAAATGATCCGATGAAAGTTGATAACTTTGAAGTCACTGCATTGGGGAATAAAATCATCGTAAAGATTACTGGTATCACCGCTCCCAGAGGGTTGAAGATGATACAAGTGCCGGTGTGGAGTGAGATGAATAGTCAGGACGATCTTATTTGGTACACCGCCAAGCGCCAAACGGATGAGAGTTATACGGTGACGATTGATACCAAAAATCATAATAACGATATTGGCGAATACAATGTTCATTGTTATGGCGTTGATAATAATGATAAGTTGACCATGCTCGGAGAGACAACAGTCAACATTGAAAAAATCACGCCAATCATGGGAGAAACGACGGTCAGTGCTCAACAACTCATTAATTATTATGAGAGTACCGGTTCTACATATCCTCAAAAATACAATGATCTCGGTGTTAATTTAGAAACCTTTATTAATATGTATATCCAGGAAGCCAATGCAGAGGGTGTTCGGGCAGAAGTTGCTTTTGCCCAGGCCATGCTTGAAACCGGAAATCTGAAATTTGGTGGAGATGTTAAAGTAGGGCAGTTTAATTTTGCCGGTTTAGGCGCTACTGGCGGAGTACCCGGGTTCGACTTTGCAGCAAAATATGGAGACAATCGTGTTGGTATTCAAATGGGGATCAGAGCCCATATTCAACATCTGAAATGCTATGGAAGTAATCTACCATTGAATCAGGTAAAGGTTGATCCACGATGGGCGGACTCCATTCGCTTGAAAGCCACAACCGTGGAAGGTCTGTCCGGAACTTGGGCGGCCGATCTTAATTATGCACCAAAGATTATCAATATTATGAATCGGTTTTAGATCTAAAAAGCAGGATTGAGCAAGGAATCAATCCTGCTTTTCTTGGATTTATTCTAGGCAGTAAGTGGTAAAAAAGTTCAATTATTCCTGGAAACTGGAAACGTTTAATAATCAAATTTAAAAGAGGAGAAAGATGATACAAACTATTCGAGAAAAAAGTTACATGAGGTGGTTAGCCTTGTCTTTGGCACTTGTGTTACTTTCAGGATGTTATCCCTGGCAAATCCATGCCCAGGATACAATTGCAGTTGCAAAACAAGTCATTATTGTAAAGAATGAACAAGGAGAGCCTATTAAAGATGCCGTTTTCCAAATTATAAATGAGAAGAAAGAAGTTTTGGAAACTTGCACCAGCGATATCAATGGCCGAGCGGAAATAAAAAAGGTGATTGATGGAATATATCAGCTAAACCAATTAAATACCCAAATAGGCTATGAAGTTATTGAAGAACAGCCCATTGAAATAAAAACTGAAAATCCCATTAGAGAAGAAATTATTATTAACGCACTTATATTGGATAAATTCGTTTCTAATGGAGAGGACGCAGTTGTCCCGGAAGAAAATATGATAGAAAAAACGCAGCAGGATTCGACTGAAAGCAGCCAGGATCATTTAGCGACAAATGAAAATAAAGCCACAGAAGAACCAACGGTAATGACTACAGAGAATAGTTTAGCTGCATCGGCAGCATTAGGCAATTTTACGACAGCCATTACCCAGGTTCCCGGAAACCCAACTCAATTTACCATAACGACCGTTGGCTGTGCAGGCAAAACTGGAATCGGCTATGTCCTATTTCCAACCTGGAGTGAAAATAAAGATCAAGACGATATTCACTGGTACCAGGGAACCCTTGGGAGCAACGGCGAATACAGTATGACCGTTGACAGTAAAGACCACGGGTTCGAAACAGGAAAATATAATATGCACACCTATATTTATGGGCTCAACGGAGAAATTATAGGAACGGCCACAAACGCCTATAATCTATCCACCCCCAGTCACAGCCTAATGGTTGGTGAGGTTGCAAACAATAGCTACACGATCACTATTACAGGAGTAAGTAATCCTGAAGGAGTTACCGGTGTGTTATTTCCAACCTGGAGTGAAACAAACGGTCAGGATGATATTCGCTGGGAATCCGGCACTTACATCGGAAACGACACCTGGGAAGCAACCATCAACCTGAAAGATTACAATCAAAGTTATGATACTTTTATAAGTCATGTCTATATCATTGACAAAAATGGGAAACTTAAATACATAACAGCTACCGAAAAGATTATCAATAATCCTTTTGATACACAACCGCCAAAAATACAAGTTAATAAAACCAGTGATGTCGCACAGTTTGTTATCAGCACAACAAATTGCAACGGAAAAACTGGAGTTGCTGGGGTTTCTTTTCCAGTTTGGACAAGCCGAAATGGTCAGGATGATATTGAGTGGGTCTCCGGAACGTTGGGGAGCAATGGCGAGTATAGTGCAAATGTGGATATTGAAAATCATGGTTTTGAAACAGGACCTTATACAATCCATGCCTATCTTTACGGGAATAAAGGCGAAACAATCGGATTTACAAATAATTCATACACCATGGAAAAGGCGATACCCACCATTGTATATGACAATGCGGTTTTAAATAATATCTTTAAAATAAGGATAAAAAATGTGGGCAATGAAAATGGTGTGTCAGGTATGGTTTTTCCAACCTGGAGTAATTCAAACGGACAGGATGATCTTCGATGGGAACAAGGAACATATATTGGGAATAATACCTGGGAAGCTACCATTAATTTGAGAGATTATAATATTATTGTTGATGATTTTATAACCCATGCGTATTTAATCGATAAGAACGGAAAGCTAGTGATGGCTCAAAATTCGGTTAAACATATTTTGCAAAATACGTCAACGGTTTATGGGGACTTTAGTTATCCCCTTAATTTCAATTACCAATCGAATCCCAATGATCCAACCGATTGGTTTGGGCCAAGATGGGGGAGCATTCATGAAGGTATAGACACGCCAGCGCTCCGTTATGCTGAGTGTTACGCTGTAGCCAATGGCGTAATAGAAAAGGCCGGTTATTTTATGGGGTATGGACGCTATGTCCGTATTCGAATCACTGATCGTTATGGAGAAAGTGTTTCTTTCTTTTATGGACATCTCCAGCAAATCAATGTCAGCGTTGGACAAACGGTGACAAAAGGTCAATTGGTTGGATTAGTTGGAGGATCCGGCTACGATGCCAATAATAATTATATTGATAATGCCTATGGACCACACTTGCATTTTGGCGCCATTGCCAATGCGGATTTTGAATGTGTTGATCCTGAAATATGGATTGACTTCCATAATCCATACAGCAATGTACGATAAATAATTTATTTGAAATTATGGTTTATCAAGAGGCGGAGACGGAGTTTATTCACTCCGGCTCTTTTTATTGAGAGAAAACAAGATCCTGTGTTATAATTAAACAAAGTTATTATCCCATAAAGGAAGTATTTATGAAGTGTGACGTTTCAATCATTATTCCAAATTTTAATGGAGAAAAATATATTGGCAATTGCCTTGACAGTTTAATGGAACAAACCTTTGATCACCTGGGCAAATCAGAAATTATTGTAGTTGATGATTGCTCGAAGGATAACAGTGTTAACATCATTAAAAATTTTCAGGATGTAAGGCTCATAGAAAATTCTGAAAACTCAGGTTTTGCCAGATCCGTAAATCAGGGGATTCGAGCCAGTAGTGGTGATTATTGTTTGCTTCTAAACAACGACGTGGTGGTTGATGGGGATTTTGTAAAAAATCTATATGAACACATTGCTGGGAATCCCCGGGTATTTTCGGTAAGTTCAAAAATGATTCGCTATTATGAACGTGACAAACTAGATGATGCCGGTGATTTTTACAACATTCTGGGCTGGGCTTTCAAACGAGGGGACGGGGCAAAGCTCAACCGATATGACAAACCCACAGCAATTTTCAGTACCTGCGCCGGCGCGGGAATCTACCGACGGTCGATTCTAGACGAAATCGGTTTGTTTGATGAGGCTTTTTTTGCTTATATGGAAGATGTGGATCTTTCTTATCGGGGACTCATTTTTGGTTATGAGAATCATTATGAGCCAAAGGCATTTTGTTACCATATCGGCAGTGCCACAACAGCAGACGGTGAAAAATACAGTCCATTTAAGGTGAATATTTCAGCCAGAAATAACGTATACGTGGCTTATAAAAATATGCCTTTAGTCCAATTAATTTTAAACAGCCCATTTTTAGTGCTGGGGTTTCTTGTGAAGTATCTTCTCTTTATAAAACGAGGGTATGGCAATGACTACAAAGAAGGCATTCAGGAAGGTTTGAAAACATTGGGGAAAATTCAAAAGGTCCCGGTGCAATCGAAAAATATGGGACATTATTTTTGGATTCAAGTCCAGTTGGTCCTTAATGTATTTGGTTTTATTGATAATAAATTCAGAAGATAACCCTTAAGTCTGTTTTTTTACTTCCAAATTCATGGAGTGCATGGTAGAATAAAATGTCATGTGCATGAGAAAACTATGCATAGGAAAGGCTCGATATGGATTTATCAATTATCATAGTTAATTATAAAACACGGGAACTCACTTCGGATTGTATTGATTCCATTATAAAAAGTAATACCAAAGGTTTGGATTATGAAATTATTGTTGCGGACAATGCATCATGCGATGGCAGCATTGAAGCCATTCAATGTCAGTTCCCTCAAGTGAAGACCATTGTAAACAAAAAGAATTTGGGGTTTTCAAAAGCAAATAATTTGGGGATTAAAACGGCAACGGGAGAATACATTCTATTACTGAATTCCGATACTATTGTGGAACTCAACACCTTGAAAGGGGCCCATGATTTTATCAAAGATCATCAACATATTGGGGCGTTAGGGTGTAAAATACTGCTTCCATCAGGTAAGCTTGATGCTGCCTGTAAACGGAGCTTTCCCACACCCATGAATGGCGTTTATCACAGTTTGCATCTGGATGATGCCTCTCCGGACAGCATTCGTTTCGGTGAGTATAACCTCACCTATGTGGATGAGAACAAAACCTGTTCCATTGATTGTATTATGGGAGCATTTATGATGGTTCCAAGGAAAGTCATTGATGAAGTAGGGATGCTGGATGAGGACTATTTCATGTACGGAGAAGACGTGGACTGGTGTTATCGTATTAAAAAGGCCGGCTACCAGGTCATGTATTATCCTGAAGTTCGGATTTTTCATCACAAAAAAGCCAGTGGCATTCAAAAGCGCAATCCTGAAGTTGTTGCGGCTTTTTATGATTCCATGAGCATTTTTTACAACAAACATTATCAGAATAAATATAATAAACTGACCCGTTGGTGTGTGATCACAGGAACAACAGTCATGAAAAAAATTGCATTAGTAAAAAATAGTCGCAGAAAATAAGCAGTGCTTTAATGAAAGGGGAAAAGTAAATGATAAAAAGCAACCAACGATTTTTTAATTTCATGCTGGTGCTGTGTGATGTTTCAGTTGTTACCATTGCGCTCTTTTTTGCCTGGTATATCCGATTTGTATCACCTTTTTTTGATGACGGTATACGTACCATGGATCTTGCAGCGTACATCGGTTTGCTTATGATTATCATACCGCTTTACCTCATTATTTTTGCGATTTTCGGACTTTACCGTCCCTATCGAAAGCAACCCTTTTTCAAAGAATTCCAGGAAATTATTTTTTCAAATATTATTGGGATTGCCATTTTAATGGCCATTCTTTTTACTCAGAAAAGCATCAATTTTTCCCGAATCATGTTAGGCGTTTTTTTTCTGACATCGACCATACTCATGATTATTGAGCGCGGTTCAGCAAGAAAAATTTTGCGAATGGCACGGGAACGTGGCTTTAACATTAAATATATTATTATTGTTGGGGCTGGCAGCATTGGTCAAACTTTTGCAGCAAAAATTGCAGATGATCGACAACTGGGATATAAAATTTCCGGATATGTGGATGACTACTTTCATAAAAGCGAAAAAGATGGCATTCCTATTTTGGGAACCACAAGAGAAATGAATGAAATACTCGAAGAATATCAAGTGGATGAAGTGATTATTGCATTACCCAATACCAGTTATAAACGAATTGATGAAGTCATTGATATTTGCGAGTATCAGGGGATTAAAACCCAGATCATTCCCGATTATTTTCATTTGATTCAAGGAACAAAGCCGTACTTTGATGAGCTGGATGGGATTCCTCTCATTAATACCCGATATATTCCCTTAGATATACCGTTTTATAAATGGTTTAAACGATTTTCGGATATTTTTCTTGCCCTCTTTATTTTGATTATAGTATCACCCATTATGATCATAACCGCACTTCTTGTTAAAGTAACATCCCCAGGGCCTGTTATTTACAAGCAAATTCGTGTTGGAATGGAGCGTAAGGAATTCTGGATTTACAAGTTTCGGTCCATGCGATGTGATACTCCCAAAGTTGGGGATACGGGATGGACCACTGAGAATGACCCGCGTAAAACAAAATTCGGAGCATTTATCAGAAAGACCAGCATCGATGAATTGCCTCAATTTTTCAATGTCTTAAAAGGAGATATGAGCATTGTCGGTCCACGACCAGAACGGCCCCACTATGTTAGCCAATTTAAAGATGAGATTCCAAAGTATATGATTAAACATCATGTGCGACCTGGTATTACGGGCTGGGCTCAGGTTAAGGGCTGGCGGGGCGATACGTCCATTAAAGAGCGGATTGCCTGTGATATTGAATACATTGAAAAATGGACGCCCTGGTTTGATGTAAAAATATTTTTTATGACATTTAAGGCGATTTTTAAAAGTGGTTATTAGGGTTTATATTTAGAGAGGATTTTTGATGATTATATTATTTTTTGTTTATTTATTTTGTACGGTAGGGGGATTAACCTTGGTAAAGGTTGGCGCCAATAATAATGCTTTGGCCTTAAATGGCAATTATTTTGATCTTTCGTTATCCTATACAACACTTATTGGGTTGGCGTTGTACATAGTCAGTTTTGTAATGTGGATTGTGATTGTTCAAAAATATGACCTAAGCTACATCCAACCGATTGCGTTGGGCTTATCCAATATTTTAATTATTGCAGCTTCAATCTTCATTTTAGGTGAAACTATTGGATTGTTTCAGTGGTTAGGAATTGGTTGTATTTTAGGCGGAGTAATTTTAATGAATATTAGGGGTTAGAGAAAATTTATGAAAGTATTAATGATTATTCCAGCCTACAATGAGGCCATGAATTTAGTGGCGGTCGTAGATGATATTAAAGAAAATTTTAAAGACGCTGATATATTGATTGTGAATGATTGTTCTCAGGACAATACGTTAGAGGTTATCCAAAAAATAGAAGGCATCAATTTCATTGATTTACCTATTAATCTAGGCTATTCCTATGCTGTTCAAACGGGGCTAAAATACGCTGCCCAGGAAAATTATGATTATCTGATTCAGTTTGATGGTGATGGGCAGCATCTGGCCTCTGAGGCTAAAAAAATGTATGACTATTCTTTGGAAAAAAATGTTGATATTGTTATCGGATCACGATTTTTATCCGAGACAGATTATCAGCATTCATTTTTCAGAAAAATTGGCACAACTTTATTTCAAAAAATTATTAAGAGGCTCACAGGGAAACATATATCAGATCCAACGTCGGGGCTTCAGGTCATTAAACGCAACGTTTTTATACCATTGTCAAAAATTCATGCTTATCCTGAATTTCCGGATGCTAATTTATTGATTCAGCTTATTTATCAAGGGGTAACCATCGATGAGATTTCAGTAAAAATGAAAAATCGTGAGTTTGGAGAAAGTATGCACGGTGGTGTCATTAAACCAATAAAATATATGCTGAAAATGTTTTATTATATTGTGATGGTTTATTTTGACAATTTATCGGGAAAGGGTAAAAAGAAATGATCGCAAATATATTTTTTGTTGTTATCGGTATTGTACTAATCGGCTATATTTACAATAATGTTCGAAAACATATGATGTCACAAGGTGAAAGTATTTTGTGGATGATTGGTGCCTGCTTTATTCTAATCCTGGCGATATTTCCTAAAATCATTATTTATCTTTCGAAAATAGTGGGAATCAGCTACCCGCCTTCACTGCTGTTTTTTTTAACATCGGCATTTTTATTGATTTTATTATTTCGTAATAGTCAGCAGCTAAGTGTTCTTTCAGAAAAGAATAAAGAGTTAATTCAGGATTTTGGGTTGTTGGATAACAGAGTTAGACATTTGGAAAAAACTAGAATATCTGGGGAATAGAATGAATAATCATACTTTTGTAATTTGTGCCTACGGAGAATCTCAGTATTTAGAAGACTGTGTTCTTTCGATTGTTAAACAGTCAGTTAAAGAAAATATCGTTATTTCAACATCAACAATAAATGATCATATTCTTGGCATTGGAAAGAAATATAATCTTGAGATTCTGACACACACTGGTGGTAGTATTGGAAAAGATTGGAACTTCGGATATGAGTGTGCTAATTCTAAGTATGTCACTTTGGTTCATCAGGATGATATCTATCATGAGAAATATCTTGAAAAGATGTTGAAAACAATGGATAAAAACAGAGATACTCTTATCGCATTTTCTAACTATGAAGAAATTAGAAATGATGAAATTGTTGCGAAAAATAATAATTTAAAGATTAAAGAGTTATTATTATCAGTATTTAGGATTTCAAATAAAAACAAAATGATTCGAAGAAGAGCACTGTCAGTTGGTAATCCTATTTGTTGTCCAACAGTGACCTATAATAAAAGTCAGCTTGAGAGTTTTAGATTTCATTTGGAATTTAAAACAAATTTAGACTGGGCAGCGTGGGAGAAGATATCACATTATAATGGAAGATTTATATATTTACCGGAAACATTGATGTACCATCGCATACATGCCGAAAGTGAAACATCAAATACAATTAACAACAACAAAAGAGCAGAAGAAGATTTACAAATGTTGGAAAAATTTTGGCCATCAATGATTGCTCAGATTATTTTTTATTTTTATAAAAAAAGTGAAAAAGCAAATAGTTTGTAAATTAAAATGAATTTACTGTAAATATAATAATATAGAAAATAAGACTATAAAAACTATAGTTAGGGTGGAATGTGAAAAAGAATCAGATAATAGGAATGATAGTAATCGGTTTGATTGTTCTAATACTGGCTCTGCTAATGGAGGTTTTCGTATTTAACTGGAATTTTATTACCCATGGCAGTAAAAACCAGAACATTACAGAAATTACGATAAATAATCTCGAGAAATTGGAAAATGGAAAATATAGGATACTTGAAAATGATGCTTTAATTAAACTAAACAATATCAATGGTTTTGTGAATAAATTGCAGTTTAATACAGATTCCTTTGGCAAAAATGTAAATATCCAGATTTCTTATAATGGCAAAACAGTCAATAATAATATTAATTTTATCAGTCAAAAAAGTATTAATATTGGTGAAAAAGTAGATAATATCACTATTTCATTTGTCAATGCAACCGATCAGGAAATATCGGTTGACAACTTTCGGAATATGAATTATTTTCAAATTAATCCCATCAGAGTAATGATGATTTTACTTGTTATGATGGTAATGAGTGTTATTGGATTCGTCCTATACAAAAAAGGAAATATTCGTCTTGAAGTCATATTTTTGATTTTTGTTTTGAGTTTTGGATTGGCCAATACGATTATGATCCCAGTGCTTTATGGTTGGGATGATGCTGAGCATTTTGTAAAATCATATAACCTTGCAAGTGGAAATATAATCATGCGAGAAGGAGAGGCTATTGAGTACCCAGTTGGTATGGGTGATTTCCTGGAAAAGAAGTTTCAGACATCAAATCCAAATTACCGAACATACGAAGAGTTTCAGGTAGAAACGAATTCGTTAATGGCGCTTAATTATTCAAACTCTGAATCGGCATTTTATCAAAGCATGGCTTTAACCTATACTGCAGTTCCTTATATATTTAGCGCCCTCGGGATTTTAGTCAGTAAAATATTAAATTTTCCATTTATTGGATCCTATTATTTGGGGCGATTTTTTAATTTAATGATGTATGCACTAACTGTTTTTTATGCAATTAAAATAATACCAATGGGTAAAAAGCTCTTATTTGTTTATGCTTTATTGGCAACGGTTATGTTCCAGGCAACTTCATTTTCAGCAGATGTAGTTCTTAACGGTTTTAGTTTTTTGGCATTTGCATTCGTTATAAAATGGCTCATCGAGGAGAAAAAACTATCAATTCTTGATTTAGTAATTCTGGTTGGTTGCTTTATTTTAATTACTGCGAGTAAAGTAACCTATGCACCGATATTTCTCTTAGTACTGCTTTTCAAGAAAAATAACTTTAGCAGTAAAAAAAGAGAATGGATTGTTAAATTGGGTGTCTTATTTTTGGGAGGACTGACTTTTGTGGGCGTCTTTCTTTATGGCCAAAAATTAGGCCTTACCCAATGGGGCGTTCCTGGGATCAGTGTGAGAGAACAGCTTCTTTTTATTATATTTAGTCCAATAAAATATATCCATGTATTAGTTCAAACATTTATTTCACAACGTGATGTTTTACTCGGTGGATCAACTGTATATTTAGCTTATATGGGAGATTTAGGTAGGAATACTCAAATTATCAGTTGGGTGATGTTATTAGGTGTTGCTTTGTTTGATGTTGATGAGAAGAGTTCTTTACTGATGATGAGAGATAGAGGAATTATACTTTTCACCTGCTTAGTGACTTTGGTTCTTACAATGACTGCATTATATGCGACGTTTACAACGGTAGGATATCAAATTGTTCTGGGCTTTCAAGGACGATATCTGATCCCTCTGATTTTTCCAGTCCTGTTTTTGTTCCAGCGAAAAAAATGGGTTGTTAATATTAATGCGAAAATAATAAACATTATTATTGTTGTCTTTTCTGGAACACTTTTATTTAATTCAGTATTGTTTGTATATAATTTGTATTACATTTAAGAATGAATGCAATTTTAAATGCAAATAAAGCACTAAGATAATTTAAAGGTTGAAATTATAAAAATGTTAGGAGTTTTTATGAAGGTATTGGTTTCAGGAGGAGCAGGATATATTGGGAGTCATGCCGTGGTTCAATTACTTGACCAAAGCTATGATGTTGTTGTAGTGGATAATTTGTCAAAGGGTTTTAAAAGTGCAATCGATCACCGAGCTATTTTTTATGAATGTGATATCCGAGATAAAATGGTGATGGATGAAGTCTTTAAGAAAGAAAAAATTGATGTTGTGATGCAATTTGCAGCTGACATTGTGGTTGCTGAGAGCGAAAAAGACCCGTTGAAATATTATGATAATAATGTTTCGGGAACTATTTCTTTGCTTAACGTTATGATTAAAAACAATGTCAAAAAAATAATATTTTCTTCAACTGCGGCAGTGTATGGCAACACTGAAAAAATACCTGTCGAAGAAACAGATTTGTTAGCACCAATCAGTCCTTATGGTACATCTAAGGCATTCGTCGAGAAAATATTGGAAGATTGTCGAATTGCTTATGGATTGAATTATTGTATTTTTAGATATTTTAATGTCTCAGGAGCTCACGAATTATACCCTATTGGACAAAATGTGAAAAAGAATACCGCACTAATACCGATTATTCTTGAAGTTGCAGCCGGAGAAAGATCCTTTATTGAGGTATATGGCAATGACTATGAAACCATTGATGGGACCGGGGTCCGTGATTTTATTCATGTGGTTGATTTAGTGGATGCCCATATTTTAGGAATCAACCAACTTAACAATAATAAGAGTGGCATCTATAATCTTGGAAATGGTCAAGGCTTTTCAGTCAATGAAATGATTACAGCGGCTCAAAAAGTGACAAGAAAACCCATTCCAACAAAGATTTCAATGCGTCGACAGGGAGATATTGCAATTTCAATTGCATCCAGTGAAAAAGCAAAAAAAGAACTCAATTGGAAACCGCAATATACCAGTGTGGAAACAATAATTGAAACATCCTGGAAATATAAAATAAAAATGTCAAATTAGGTTGGTATAAACAAACTTATATGAAGTTTTGTAATAAAAATGAGAATAGGTAGTGATCTATGAATTTTGAAAAGAGTAACCATTCCCAAACATTGGAAAAAAACTTACATCCCAAAAGAAATGGGATGCTCTTTTGTGCAATCCTCATCATCACCTTTTGTTACATTCTATTTCTGAACATAAAAACCCCTCTCATTGCTGATGATTATGTTTATACCTTGATTTTTGGCACAACTACTCCAGTGTCAAGCCTTGGGGATATTGTAATGTCCCAGTGGTCCTATTATTTTTCCTGGGGTGGTCGTGTGGTAGCAGAAGCCTTGACTCAATTATTTTTGTTTTGGGGTAAGGATGTTTTTAATATTTTCAACAGTATCTGTTATATTGTATTCATTCTGGCAATCTATTTTAATGCAGTAGGTCGGAAAATAAAACCGGGAATGCTGCTTTTAGTAACCATACTGGTCTGGTTCTTTATGCCGATGTTCGGACAAACCGTGATGTGGCTAACAGGATCTTCCAATTATTTATGGTGTGGTACCCTGATTCTTTTGGCAATTTTACCCTTTCGTCTATATGAAGAACAACAGACAAAGGTTCTAAAAAGCGTTGGATTTGCACTTGTGACGATTCCTTTATTTTTCCTGAGCGGTATTACCAATGAAAATACGGCTGGAGGAATGATTTTAATCATGGCTTTATTTTGCTTTTTATATTTTAAAAGAGAAATTAAAATCCCGGCTTTTGCTTATACCGGTTTATTTTTCTCTGTTTGCGGATTCCTGATCATGATTTTAGCTCCCGGAAATGAACTTCGTGTGGAAAATGAAGTATCCGTAGAAGCGGTTACAGCCATAGTTGGCTCGAATCCCATTATTATACGAATCTCCTATTTTGCTAATGATCTTACCCTTTTAATGCCTCTGGTTATTATTGCTGCTATTGCTTTTGTATTTCTTTACAATAGCAAAGGGAAAAAGGAACGATTGATTTATTGGATTTTTATAGTGGCAGCAGCAGCTTCAATGATTGTGATGCTGGCTCCGCCCAAGTTCCCACCTCGGGCCATGTTTGGCTTGGCGGCTTTTATCATCATTGCGGTAGTCTATGTTTTGGATCAGCTTGAATTGACCAAGGATCGGTTTAAAAGCTTTGTATTTATCCCGGCTTGTTTTATCCTATTATACTATTTAATGTCCTTGGGATATGCAGGTGTTGATGCGATTACAGTGGCCAAACAATATGAAGCGCGTATGGTCATCGTTGAAGAGCATAAAAACGATTCCTTTATTGCAGTGCCATCCATTATTCCTTTAACCAATCATAATGGCATGTATGGTTTAAAGGATATTCAATCAGACCCTGACCACTGGGCTAACCGGGCATTCGCAGATTATTATGGGATTGCCAACATTATTTTAAAACCATAAAAAGAGGTGTTGAATTTGAATGATATACAATCAAGAATCAACAAAATAGTTTACTGGCAGTATTTTCCATTTATAGTATTTGCGTTCTTAATACTCCTATTACATTTTGGAATGAAACCCTTTGGGGACGATCTTGTCTATGGTGAAGTTTTTAGTAAACAACCAGTAATATCGTTTATGATAAATTCCTATTACACCTGGAGCTCCCGGATTTTTATTATGCCGGTAGCCGCTTTTTTTGCAGGTCAGAATTTCGCTTTATTTTCCGTTGTTGATACCTTTTTCTATTTCCTGTTACCTTTTATGATTTCCAAACTGTTTGTCACTGAAAATAAATGGGAAAACAATTGGATCATTATTTTTCTTATGGCGTGTGTTCCCTTTGTATCCATGATGGATACCGCCGGCTGGGTGATTACAACCATTCATTATTTATGGCCATTAATATTGGGTTTAGTCGCATTGTACCCGCTGAAAAAGGTTTATTGTGAAGAATCCATATCATTGGTTGAGAGTATTCTTTATGTGATTATAACCTTATTTGCTGCAAACATGGAAATTGTGGCGGCCATTATTATGGCCTTCTATATTATTTTTTCTGGCTTCTTTCTTTATAAAAAAAAGATTACCGGATTCATTATATTTCAAACAATACTTTCCATTGGGAACATGATCTTTGTTCTCACCTGTCCGGGAAATGTCCTGAGAGATTTAGCTGAAGCCGCATTTCGATTTCCAGTATATATTAATTTTGGTTTAATCGAAAAAATGGCTCTATCAGCTACATCGACTTTAATTTGTATCGATCAGAATTTTATTCTGCTGGTTGTTTTAGGCATGGCCTGGTTATTTTCCTGGAGTCAGTATAAAACCCTGGTTCCCCGGATGATTGGGATCATTCCATTTATTTTAGGTTTAGTGATTAACCTGGCCCGGGTTGTCCTGCTTAGTCCAAAATTCGCCAATTTAATTAATACATTAACTGGTGTGAATATGGTTGACTTGGTTAATCCTAAAAATTTAATGAATGTCACCCCGGGAATGATCCATTACGTTATTTCGGGTTTTATGGTGATTTTCGCAGTCTCATTAATACTAATGACCTTTATGCTATTTAAAAACTCGAAGAAAATGTGGATTGCCGTTTTGGTAATGGGGGCTGGGATTATGTCCCGGGTGGTTATGGGGTTTTCCCCCACGGTGTATGAATCCGGAGCACGGACTTTCTTGTTTACCTATATTGCCCTGGCAATCTACGGACTTTTATTGTATCTTGAATTTAAACCGGACTTATCAGAAAAAACGCAAAAGATATTGATCATTAGTCTTGGGATTATCGGGGTATTGGGATATCTGGAATCCTTTTTGAAAATATTTTAGAATCAATGCAAATTTTTAATGGCGTATTAAATAAGAAAGCAGTCCTTTATCATTATGATAGAGGACTGCTTTTTAAGTAAGGTTGTTCATCGAATAATTCATCAGATTCTAATTTCTAAGGGCTTCTTTCACATAGAAATAGTCGTCATTAGAGGTAGCCATTAAGGGTCGCTTTGATTCCATCACTGATGTCACTGGCAGTGGTTGAAGGGGTATAGTCTGTTTCGAAAATGAACTGGTAAAGGGATTTGATATTATCAACCAGGGTATCTGGGATCACATAAGATACGCCGTGAAGGTTGTCCAGAGCATTGGAGTCATCAGTTGGGAATCGGGTCTGCTCAATATCCTTACTGGGCATAAGGGCAAGGTTCCCAGCATATTTAATGATTTCAAAGGTACTCATTGAGGTTTTCACATAGGGTAGAGTTTCCATCAGAAGCCTATATTGGTTAACCAGACTTAAGTCAAGGGCTTTGGAAAGAACCTGCTCAAAAACATTTCGTTGTCTAAGGGTTCGATCAAAGTCCCCGTCACCGACATAACGCACTCGACAATAGGCCAAGGCCTGGGATCCATCCACCGTCTGGGGTCCGATGTCTTCCAGTTGCGGCGAGCCGGTATTGACTTTTTCATTCACATCATTAAGGTATTCATTGACCCAATAAAGTTCATCGTCAGTTTTAATATCAATGGTAATACCTCCAACAGAGTTAACCATTGAAACCATGGCCGTGAAGTCAACGGTCACGTAGTCAGTGATTGCGGTATCAAAATTTTGGTTAATGGTTTGGAGAGCCAGGGTAGGACCTCCATAAGCATAGGCGGCATTCAGTTTATCGTATCCGTATTTTTTATTGACATAAACATAGGTGTCACGCATCAGGGAGGTTACTTTAATCTTATTGTGCTCATAGTCAGCACTGGCAATCATAATGGTATCGGTTCGATCACCTTCAACATCGTCCCGACCGTCAACACCAAAAACAGCAATATTAGCAATCTTGTGCTGTTTGGCCATGGCGGCGGCATTGTTACTGATGCCGTAGCTGGTCAGGTTGCCCGTAAGATCACTGGTGACATTGCCTAAAAATAAGGCATTAACTGCAAAACCAGTTATCCCAAGAATGATTACAAGCATAATGATGGTTTTAAAGAACTTTTTAAATCCACCATAAGATCTGTTCTTTTTCGTTTTTTTTCGTTTCGCTGGATGAAGTGTTGTTTGTCGTGACTCTTGTCTTCTTGAATTTTCCTTGGGCTGGGGTCTTGAAGAAGTGGTGCGTCTATTTTCGATAACACTTTTTTTTCGTTTGCTCACTATTTATACCTCATTTGGAAATTCTTCACAAAATAAAAATTTTGAGAAGATGTGCGGATTTGTGCAGTTAAAGGGTCGTGATATAGAACACAGGTGCAATTTATTTGAAAAATGAGTCACTAATCCTAAAAATGTTCAGTTTCAGTTTATTATTATATCATACTTGTAAATAAAATGTAAAATATATATTTTCAAATAGAAAAATTCAGGGAATGTTAAATCTTATTATACATTTTATAAAATCTTTGTTATAATAGAGAATAGAGTTAAATATTCAAACTGAAATAACAGGAGTGGGATTAAT
>JAENWK010000162.1 GCA_016650045.1 Eubacteriaceae bacterium
AAAACTCAAAGAATTTTACGAAAATGATGACGATCAGCTTAAAAGCTACACCGAGCTCCTTTACAATCAGGCAAGACTTATTGCAGGTCTGCCCATTGATGATGTGGTGACTTTCACTCAAAATATCAGCCAATTGATGTAAGCATTAAAAAGACGTTTTGCAAAATGCAAAACGTTTTTTTTAATTCCCCAGGAAAATGTCTCAATGTTTATTCATTGGGTATATGGGTATACAATGATAAAGTGCTTTGGAAAATAAAAGACGTGGAAAATAAATAAATCGGAGAACTATATAAATGAATCACATGGAAAAATTATTGGAATACGCACGATTAATTGTACGCACAGGTGCCAATGTTCAAAAAGAACAGACAGTGGTTTTAAACTGCTCGGTTGAGAATCATGACTTTGGAAGAATGGTGGTTGACGAAGCCTATAAAGCTGGTGCAAAAGATGTCATTGTTTTCTGGAACGATGTGAAAACAAGCCGGTTAAAATATGATTATGCCAGCCTGGAAGTCCTTGGCAATGTGCCAGCCTGGCAGGCTGAGTCACGGAATTATTATGCAGAACAGAAAGCGGCAGTAATTTCGATTATCGGCAGTGATCCTCAGGCTTATTTTGGGGTGGACAGCGAAAAACTGAAAGTCAGCTCACAGGCAAGCGCTAAGGCCTTCGAACCTTACTATAAAAAAATGATGAACAGCGATTTTCAGTGGTGTGTTGCAGCTGTCCCTGAAGTGAAATGGGCCAGGAAAGTGTTTCCAAACCACTCGGACGAAGAGGCTGTGGCAAAACTCTGGGATGCCATTTTGAATTCCGTACGAATCGGCAAAGAAGATGCGGTTAAAGCATGGGAAAAACACAACGACTTCCTCCGTGAAAAATGCGCTCTCTTAAATGACTATCATTTTGAGTCCTTTCATTATAAAAACAGCCTGGGCACGGATTTTACTCTGGGCCTTCAGAAAGATCATATCTGGGAAGGCGGGGGAGAATATACCCCAGATCAGGTTTGCTTTTTTGCCAATATGCCTACTGAAGAAATCTTCACCACTCCGGACTGTTACCGGGCGGAAGGTACCCTGGTGTCATCAGTCCCATTAGGCTATCAGGGGAATCTCATTGAGAATTTCAGCATTACCTTCCATGAAGGCAAAGTCACGGATTATAGGGCTGAAAAAGGCGTTGAGTTTCTTAAGATAATTATTGAAACCGATGAGGGTTCAAATCGTCTGGGTGAAGTGGCACTTGTGCCCTATGATTCGCCCATTTCCAATACGGAAATCCTTTTCTATGATACCTTGTTTGATGAAAATGCCGCCTGCCATTTTGCTCTGGGTGAATGCTATCCCACTACTATTAAAGACGGTGGAAAAATGACCGAAGAAGAATTAAAGGCAGTAGGAGCCAACCAGTCCAAAGCCCATGTAGACTTTATGATCGGCACAAACGATCTGGAAATTACAGGGATCACCAAAGATGGCTGTGAAATCTCTGTTTTCAAAAACGGCAACTGGGCCTGAGTATTTTAGCCCCAACATCATTTAATATAATGAAATAACAGTTAAATAGTTAAATAGTTAAATAGTTAAATAGTTAAATAGTTAAAAATTACTAATAAATATATTGACACTATCGATGCATACGTGTACAATAAATATTATAATTACAATGCAATTTATAATATGTAAGTTATTTTAAATGCGTCATTAAAAATGCAATGAAAAATAATTTCAATATTCCTATTTTAGCCAAAATAGTGATTGCCAATTTGAATGGATAAATTGGAAGGGAGGAATGGTAAGGCTGCGTCAAATTTAAACAGATTCTTTTAAAAAAAAACACAGAGGAGAAAAATTATGAACAAATCATTGAAAAAGTCAGTTATCAATCTCTATGGATTACCATCATTTGGATTTCAGACACTCGTAAACATTGAAGTCTTCTTTTTCGCGGCATTTCTAACTGATTTTGCAAAATTACCTTTAGCAATTGTAAGTATCGTTTTACTTGCTACAAGTATTGTTGATATTTTAGCGGTACCTACAGCTGGAGTTATCCTGGAAAAAAGCAATATGAAATGGGGTAAATACCGTTCATGGCTTTTGGTAGGCCCGCCTATTGCCGCAGTATTTTATGTACTTCAGTTTTCACAAATTGGTTCAGCAACAACAAGTGCACTCATAATTTTTGTTGGTTTTGTCGTAAGTCATCTGGTATGGAATACTTTTTATGCCGCTCATATTTCATTGAATAATGCGCTGACCACTATCCGTGAAGAGCGAATTACCATGGCCGGCAACAGAGGAATGTTCAATGCCCTTGGTGCACTCGTATTTGCTTACTTTGGTGTTAAGGCCATTACAGCAGTTGGCGCCAGTGTCGGTAATCCAGTTTTAGGCTATACCATTATGGCCGGTGTTACAGGTGTTATCATGATCACATGTAATGTAATTTATTTTATGATGATAAAAGACTACGCTCAAAGCGGTAGTGAGGCTGCAACCGGAAAACCGAAAGAAAAAATGTCAGTTGGAGAAATGCTCAAACAAATTGTCGTCAACCCCCCATTATTAGGTTTAATGTTAGTGGAACTGGGCCGATACCTGGGCCGATTCGTTATTTTTGGAATGGCATTCTATTATTTTAAATATGTTATCAATGATTTACCAGGACTGGCACTATTCATGACTGGATTAACCATTGTAAGTTTCTTTGCAGCTATGATTGCGGCACCTGTTGCCAAACGTATTGGTGAAAAAAGAGCGTACATGATTTCCCTGAGCTTATTAGTTATCGGCTTGCTCATTGTA
>JAENWK010000102.1 GCA_016650045.1 Eubacteriaceae bacterium
AGCGGTGTTTAATGGTCATCAGCATAAAAAACTCATGGGGTTTGAGTTTGCTGATGCCCGATTTATGAAGTCGGGTCATGCTTGATTTTTTTATTTGGTCAAAGGCTTTAAATAATTGCTGTCCATAATTGTCCAAAAAAAATGCTCCTTCCATGGGTTAATGATTAATCAGGATAATAGTTAACTCAGATTAAGTATTATCAGTATAACCTATTTTAGAAATGTTGCAAGGAAGAAATGAAGTTGAAAAGGTTTAACATAAAAAAAATATGTTATAATAAGCAAATATATTAAGAAAATTAAGAAAGTAGAGAAAGATTAAGCAGATGACAAAAAAAACATGGCAATACGCATTTATTCAAACCCTTCCCGTTTTATGCGGTTACCTTTTTATGGGAATCGCCTTTGGCATTCTGCTCCAGCAAGCAGGATATAATTTTCTATGGGCACTTTTTATCAGTTTCATTATTTATGCAGGTTCCATGCAATTTGTTCTCATTGGGCTTTTGGGAGGCGGCATGGGGTTTCTTTCTTTGATATTATTAACCCTATCGGTTCAAAGCCGCCATATTTTTTATGGACTTTCTTTTATTGAAAAATTTAAAGCCATGGGAAAGCAAGGATGGTATATGGTTTTTTCATTGACCGATGAAACCTATTCACTGCTCTGCGGAATGAAGATTCCCAGTGACCTTAATGAAAAGAAAGTCTTTTTCACCGTGGCGATGCTTGACCAAAGCTATTGGGTGGTGGGTTGTACCCTGGGAGCCATTCTGGGAGGAGTTATCGGATTTGATACCACTGGCATTGATTTTGCCATGACAGCCTTGTTTGTCGTTATTTTTATTGAACAGTGGGTTGGGTTTAAATCCCATATTCCAGCATTGGTTGGTATGGGTTGCGGCGCAGTGTCGCTGGTTGTTTTTGGGGCCAGCGCATTTATTTTACCAGCCCTCATTGCCTCGGTTTGTTTACTATTGATGTTTAAAGGTTCTATTCGCCAGGGCGAAAGTCAGGAGGTCGGTCAATGAGCTCAGAATTTGCAACGCCCATGTTGGTGATTTTGGTTGTGGCGGGCAGTACCTTTTTAACCCGGTTTCTTCCCTTTGCCCTTTTTGGCGGCGGAAAAGAGGTGCCGGCCATTGTAAAAACTCTGGGAGAACTCCTGCCTCCTGCAGTGATTGCAATTTTGGTGGTTTATTGCCTGAAAAATGTGCATTTTTTAATTCCACCCAATGGTTTACCGGAATTTATTGCCATAGGGATTGTGGCTTTTCTTCACATTTGGAAGCGAAACAACCTTTTAAGTATTGGCGGCGGCACCGTTGCCTATATGCTTCTGGTTCAGATGGTGTTTGTATAAAAAAGAGCGGTTCGGTTTGAACCACTCTGTAATTGTAGACAAAGCAAAAATCAAATCCGGGGGACAATCGTAACATCAGTTGTCTGCATTCATGGCGAACAGGCGACAGCCTGTACGATCATGCAGGGGACAACGATTTACCATTGTCCCCTGGACGGGTTTGCAGAAAAAGTTGAGAGCTATAGCATCGCAATTAAAAATTTAATTTTAACACCCTTTGCAACATACATTTTTTCATGTTCAGTTTCGATATTCCCCGGATAATCCGAGGCATGAAGATCTGGAATCAGGGTTTTTATGGTAAAACCGGATGATTTAAAATAGGCAATGGAATCTTCAAAAAGACCATCGTCATCGGTTTTAAAATGAATTTCGCCATGATGTTTTAACAATGCCTGATATTTTCGAAGTTGCTTTGGATGGGTCAGGCGTTTTTTTTGATGTTTTCTCAGCGGCCAGGGGTTGCAGAAATTAATGTAAATGCGTTCGACTCCATCTTCAGGGGCAATCAGCAGATCAATACGCTCAATATCCCAGGACATGAGCTGAATATTATTAATGGGTTGATTCTTTTTAGTGTAGGTGGTCTGAATATTTCGGTTTGCCCAGCCAAGGACCCCATCAATTAAATCAATGGTGATATAATTGATGCCAGGATTCTGACTGCCAAGCTCTGCCATAAAAGTGCCTTTTCCACAACCAACCTCCATGTGAAGAGGGTGATTATTTTCAAATACCTTTTGCCACGCTCCCCGGTGCTCCAGAGGGTTGGCCTGGAAAAATCTGCAGGCTTCCAATTCCGGCCGAGCCCAGGGCTTAGATCGTATGTGCATGGTACATCTCCTTGAGTAATGTTTTTTTAAGAATAAACTTAATTTTCTTTAGTATAATTGGTAAAACCATTATTTGACCTCAATCAAAAAAGTGAGCAGAACAGACTGATCAGCGATGTTGAGACTGCAAAGAAGACGGGAGAAAAGTATTATCATTTTAAGCTGACAGATCCGGGAACCATTGAAACTGCCGGGAATCTCATCAGTAAGGTGTTGGGATCATTTACCTGGTATATGGATGAAAATAAATTGTCGAAAACCGTCGTACTTTATTAAAAAAAGGACATTGGCCCTTTTTTAGTGCGTTGACAAACCTCTTCCCGGACATTTAATTGATCGTTGTGTGCTGCATGATCGTACAGGCTGGCGCCTGTTCGCCATGATGCACACAACTTGATGCAATAAAAATCCGGAAAAAGGCTTATCTAATTACTTTGTCTACAATACTAAAAGGGCCTTGGCCCTTTTTAGGTTGTCAATAAACTCCCGTACCGACTAATTGCAGCACACAACACGATGTAACAATTGTCGGTACTGCTTTACTTATTTGTCTACAGTATTAAAAGGGCTTAAAGCCCTTTTTTTATTCCATGGCAATGAGGTGGACACTGTGAACCCCTTCCAGGGTTTCCATCATGGCAATGAGTTCATCAATGCTCACCAGCAAGTCCTTGCCATCCAAAGTGATGATGACAATGGCCGCATGGTTAATGGGAATGTCCTGATGGATGGTGATAATACTGGTTTGATGGTCTCTGAAAATATTAAGAATTTTAGATAAAATCCCCTGGCGATCATCCAGCTTAAAGGAAAGTGTGAATTTTCGGCCGTAATTTTCTGAAGGCGTAAAGATATAGTCTTTATATTTATAGTAGGTGCTCCGGCTGATTCCGACTTTTTTAACGGCATCACTGACGGATTTGCATTGGGAGGACTCCATTAATATTCGACAATCCACCACTTTGGTGTAATAATCCGGTAATATTTTTTTATTAACAATCAGATAATCTTTAATCACTTAACTAACCTCCCAAAATTTGAACGCCTTTATTATCAGGGGTCAGTGCTAACAGCCGCCATCCCGGCATTTTTTCAGTCAAATAACGGGTCATTTCAGTTTCAAAGCCTTGATTACTCACCGAATTAATGGCAAGAATGGTGGGGCCGGCACCGCTGATACAGGTATTCAGGCAACCGAGATCCCGAGCCTTTCGGGTAATCACATCGTAATGAGGGATCAGTTTTTTCCGATAGGGCTGATGCAGACGATCCTTCATGGAGACCTTGAGAATTTCTTCGGATCCATTGGTCAAAGCAAGGTAGGTCATGGTTGCCCGGGGAAGGTTATGGGTGGCATCGCTGTAAGTTATTTTTTTAGGAAGCACTTTTCGGGCATCGGTGGTGGATAGGTTGAAATCTGGCACCAATGCGTAAAATTCATAGCAGGGGTGGACTTCGTTTTTAATATAAATGTTTTTCCCCTGATCGTTCATGGAAACCACCAGTCCCCCGAAAATCGCAGGGGCAACATTATCCGGGTGACCTTCCAGCGTAACAGCCATATCAAAAAGCTCTGCGGTGGTTAATGGATTGCCACAAAGGGCATTGGCGCCGAAAAGTCCTCCAACAATACAGGTGGCAGAGCTTCCCAGTCCCCGACTAATGGGAATATTCACTGCACTATGAATGTAAATCCCTTTAGGATGACAGTCAGTTTGTTTAAAAACCATCTGCATAGAGCGGTAAACCAGATTGGTGGTACTTTGATATTTACGCTCGACCCCTCGAATGGTCAGCTTGCCATCGGATTTTTCTTCAAAGCTAAAGGTATTATAAATGCCCAGGGCCAGGCCGAAGGCATCAAAACCAGGGCCAATGTTGGCACTGGTACCGGGCACCTGAACCTTAATCATGGGCTTCACTCTGCTTTTTAAGAAAATTCAAAACAGCCTGGGGCATTTGGGCCTTATCACACTGAATATTGTGGCAGTTTTCTTTTTTATCCAGATCTTTAAGGGGCAGAGGTATCTGAGTATTGGTTTTTTCAGCTAAAAGGTCTAAAAGTGCATAATCATCCAGGTTCGAAGCACCAAAAATACTTTCATAAACCGAGCGACCGAATTTGTAGGGGCTGGCAGTGGAGATGATCACCGTTTTCGTAGGATCACCTGTTTCGTTGAGATAATCATCATAGACCTTGTTGGCCACGGCAGTATGGGGATCCATCAGGTAATGGGTTTCGTCAAAAATATTTTTTATGGATTGGGCGGTTTCGGCTTCATCGGCGGTGCCGGCATAAAAGAGCTGGGTTTTTTCCATCAGGGCTTTGGAGGCCTGGTAGCTGCCCTGGGTTTTCAGCTGTTTCATGAGATCCCCTACGGTGGCGGGATCTTCATTGGAAAGATCGTATAGTAAGCGTTCCAGGTTGCTTGAAATTAATATATCCATGGAAGGAGACGAGGTTTTATAAAAATCCCGGTTTCGGTCATAGGTGCCGGTTTCAAAGAAATCGGTAAGAACCCGATTGGCATTGGATGCGCAAATAAGTTTCTTAATGGGAAGACCCAGCTGTTTTGCATAATAACCGGCCAGAATATTTCCGAAATTTCCGGTGGGAACTACAAAATTAATTTCTTCAGCTTCACTAATTTCCCCTTGTTTTAGAAGTTTGTAGTAGCTATAAAAATAATAGACAACCTGGGGAATGAGGCGGCCGATATTAATGGAATTGGCCGATGAGAAAACCACATTGGATTTCGCCAGTTCTTTTGCTAAAGCGCTATCGTTGAGGAGTTCTTTAACCCCATTCTGGGTATCGTCAAAGTTTCCGGAAATGCCAACCACACAGGTATTATGGCCAGACTGGGTGAGCATTTGTTTTTCTTGAATGGTGCTGACCCCATCTTTGGGATAAAAAACAACGATGCTGATGTCAGCAACATCGGCAAAGCCTTCCAAGGCTGCTTTGCCCGTATCTCCCGAGGTGGCGGTTAGAATTAAAATTTTGTTCTGACCCTTCACATTTTTTATGGATTCCACCATGAAATATGGTAAAATAGTCAAAGCCATGTCTTTAAAGGCACAGGTAGGACCGTGGAAAAGCTCGAGAAAATAGCGGCTTTTCACTTTTTTCAGAGTAACCGGTTCTTGAAATTCGAAATTACCTGAATAATAAGCGCTTTGAATCGCATCTTTTATTTGGGTTTCACTAAAATCAGTTAAAAATGCGGAAAATATGACCTGGGCCAATTCCCCATAGTTTTTTCCAATCAGTTTTGTTTTA
>JAENWK010000179.1 GCA_016650045.1 Eubacteriaceae bacterium
ATCAACTTTTATGGGAGTGGAACGGAATCGCATTGATTGGTCTCCCAGAATCGATTTTTCAAAATGCAATGATTGTATGGATTGTGTTGAGTTTTGTCCCCATCAGGTTTTTGAAGTCAATGAAAATGCAAAACCTAAACTTAAGGTTAAGAATCCAAATAACTGTGTTGTGTTTTGCAGAGCCTGCAGTAAAACCTGTGGGCCTGACGCTATTACCTTCCCGGACAAGCCTGAAACAACAAAAATGATCAAGGCCATACGAAAAGCGGAAAAAGAGGCGGCCTCCGATGAGTAAAATAGTTTGTGTATTGCCGTGTAACGGTTTAGACAAATGTGCTGGAGACATCTCTCGCCGGGTTGCATTAAAGCTCACCGAATTCGAAGGGGTTGAACTCATCTGTCCGGTGCTGCTTAACCAGAATAAAACCCGTTATGATAAAGTTTTGGAGGATGGGTCATTAAGTGTCATTGATGGCTGTAACACCCGGTGCGCCAGTAAATTAGCTGGAAGCCTTGAAATTGCCATTAAAGAAAAAGTCAATGTAAGCGAAGTGGCAAAGGCTCAAAACATTATACTGGGTGTGGCAATCCGTGATGATGAAGAAACCGATGCTCTGGTTCAAGTTTTACTGGAAAAATTGAGCAGTTCAGGAGAAAAGCAGGCTGATTCTCAGTTTATTGAAACCGAAACAGTGGATTATGATTCCTTTTCCCATGGTAAATTTATATTTAAAGTACCAAAAGAAAATTATTTTTTCAATGAAAATGATTGCTGGGTTTCTATTTCAGGAGATATTGCGAGAGTCGGAGTCACCGATTATGTACAACAGAATCTATCCGATATTCTTTATGTGGATCCTCAGGAAATTGGTTTGAAAGTTGAGCAATTTGACGATTTGGGAAGCATTGAATCCAGCAAAGCGGTTTTTGAAATCATTTCGCCCATATCCGGAACGGTTGTTGCTGTCAATGACAAGCTGGGGGATGCCCCTGAGCTGGTTAATGAAAGTCCCTATGAAAAGGGTTGGCTGGTTGAACTTAAGCTGAGCAATTTTGAAGAAGATAAAGAATTGCTTCTTGATTTTGAAGCCTATTTTGAAGTGTTGAAAAGAAAGGTAGCTGAAATTAATGTCTAAGATAAAAGTAATTCCCTGTAGCGGGGTTGGAAAAGTACTTGGTTTGTTGGCAAGAGAATCTGTCCTTAAGGTAACCCAGGAACAATTGCCCAATGACACTGAAACCCTTTGTCTGGCACATGTTGTCACAGGAGATGATGAAGTGGTGAAAAAAATAGTGGGGGCAAGATGTATTACCATGGATGGCTGTCCTAAATATTGTGCGAAAAAAAGTGTGGAAGCAGCCGGAGGTGAGGTAGAATACAGCTATAAGGTTCCGGATTTCATTAAACCCCATCGTGGGGAAGATCATGGAACAGGAACCTATCTTACCGAGGATGGCTGGAAGTTTGTTGACGAATTGGCAGAGATCATGGTCAAAACAGCCAATGAAATGCAAGAAGAGGTGATATAAAATGGTTGATAAAAAAATTGGCGTTGTTGGTTGCAGTGGAGAAGAATGTTTAGGCGGAACAATTTCTCGTTTAGTTGTTCGTAAAATGCTGGAAGAATTAAGACCCGGCATGGTGTCGACCCTCTGCTTACCTCTTTTTATTGCCGGAGATGGCGGCGAACGGGAATTTGCAGAAAAATATCCCACCATTGCAGTGGACGGGTGTTCTAAATGCTGTGCCAAGCGTGCCATTGAAAAATACAGCAGTGCGGTTGCCGGCAGTATTGATGTTGCTGAGATTATTGGCCAGGATGCGGCTCTGGGAAAACCGTTGTCCACCCGGAATCTTACTGAAGAACACTTGGCATATGTTAAAGAAGTTGCGGATAAAACCTGTGAAATATTTGATGCAATTTTAGTAAAATAAGTATATAAATAGAGGCATCAATTCAAAAGAATTGATGCCTCTATTTATATACAAAGTAATTTGAAAATTTGTTTCTGCTATTAAAAGGTTTAATCTACTTCTGTTTCATAACCTAAAAGTTGTAAATGCGATTCCAGGGTTTTGAAATTGTCAATATATGGTTCTTCTTTTACCAGTGAACACTGATAAAGGCGACAAGTTCCTAAAATCAATTTGGATGCAAAGGCCATACAGGTGGCTTCACCGCATGCCTTGCAGTTAGTTTTAGGTAAAAGTTTATACAATTGAATAGCATTGGGACGCTCTCTCGTTTCCTCAAAGGGAGTAATACTATCGCGACGTTCCCAGGTATCATTGACAAGATCTTTGATATGATCAATCATTTCATAGCATTGGGCTTCATTAGTCAATTGGGTACAGGTGAGTCGATCATCTTTAATGTTAATAATATGACTTTCGATTTTGTAGGTGAAGGTTTTGGCTGATGGAATGTAAAGACCGGTTTTAATCTCAGCATTGAGATAGGGCATCACTTCATCAACTGCGTGATTCAATTTCGCCCGAAATTTAATTCGGCCGCCG
>JAENWK010000172.1 GCA_016650045.1 Eubacteriaceae bacterium
ATCTCCGACAGGTTTTCCTTGTAAATGGTATAGAGAACCGAAAGGATGGTTTGTTTTCGCTCAATATCAAGTTCTCCTTCCAAAATAAATGGATTGAACGAGATAGGATTTTCCGTGGTAAACTCTACCATCATCGCGCCACCCTGTTCTTTGAGCCGTTCATTGAGGTAGATGGTTAGCAGCTCATAACTTCTGCCGACATCAAGTAAAACGATGTGGCAATTGCCACTCTCGGCATACTGGCGCAGCAAATGGTTGGTGAAAAACGATTTTCCGGAGCCTGAACCACCAATAATGATCTTGTTGCGGTTATGGATCAGGTGTTTATGCATCGGCTCATCCGAAATGTCAATCTTCATCGGACATCCTTCCAGCCTGTTGGAAAGTTGAATGGTAAAATCAGATGAACTATTTTTCATCTCTCCTTCGAAGTTGGTCAGGCAACATGCCTGAGGAACCTGGGTTATGAAGAGTTCTGTCTCCGGAAGCTGTGTTGAAAAAGGCACGCAGGAGAAAAAAAGCATTGGCAGATCATGGGTGTGCTGATACGGAAAGCAGTTCATCATCGAAAAGGCGGAACTGGTTTCACTCTTATGCTGCTTTAAGTCTTTCAGTGATGAATCAAAAAGCATCACATTAAAGTGGGTCTTCACGATCTTTTCACCGGAGGTTTGTACCTGGTCCAGAAAGGATTCAATCAGCCCGGCATTGACCTTATTCTCTGATGAGAACTTGGAAAGACTGAATATCTTTTTGTAGCTGCTTTCCAGAAAGCCTTTGATCTCCTGTTGCTCCGGAATGTAGATAAACTGGTTGGTGATGTGCGAAAATGGCAGGTTAAACGTCACCGGATAAACCAACGAAACGGGTAGTCCGGATTGCGGATGTTCATTTTCGGGCCTGATTTCACTTGGAACATGGGAATAATCGCTCAGACTGAGAATCTCCACAAACTGATCCATTACCTTCAACCGGTCACGGAAATCTATTCCTCCCAATGCCGGATGGTTTTCATTAAAATTCAAGCTCAGAAAGCGCTCGATCAGTCCCAATGAATGTTCATCACCAATGGCTTGTTCTTTAGTGATAAGTTCACAAGCTATCCCATTTTGGGAGAAAATGGCCATCATATTGGTTCGCAGTTCACTTATTTTATCGTACTGTAGTTTTTCCAGGTTGCGCTCTCTCTTTGATAAGATCAGAGAGGATTCGAGGTAGTTTTTCAGAAGGCCTTTGTTCAACAAACTGATGTACAGGCAACATTCATGTTTGAGGTATTGTCTTCCATCAAAATGTTTCTGATAGGAAGAATCCAGGCTATCTTTCCGGGTCGAAATAGTTTGATCTGCCTTCTCTCCGGATTGAAAATCTTCAATCAGGAAAAAATCCTGTTTGTGCAGAAAACTTCCGGCTGGCAGTAGGCTGATCATCCGTTGAAAAGTATCATGAAGCATGTAGATTTTTTCACTGCTGCATGAAAGGATTTCAGGAAGCTGCAATTTGAAGCCGATGGTCAAATCCAGGTTATTGGAGACCAGCACGTCGGAATTAAAGCCTAAAACAGGAAGTATGCTTTCCAGATTTTTTATCTTCATTTTGAATAGTTTTGATGGATTCGTCGTTTGCAACTTATAAACTGGGGTAGTTTCCGGGCGGTCTGTTTTTTACCCCAACCCTCCGGACCATACTTCTTTTGAATGGTATTTAACCGGTAGAGATATCCGAAGAAACCTGGTACGCCAATTAATACCGCCGGAAAAACACCAACCAGGATGTAAAGTCCCGAGAACAAAAAGAAAGTAGCGATAATCCCATACAGGGCCTGGAAAACCAAAGGGCCGGAAAGCCCTTTGATATAAAGCCGGGTATCTACTTTTTTGATTGGATAGGAGAGCATCAGGCAAAAAATGCTTTGATGACTACTCCTACCAGAACCAGAAATAAACAGGCACCAAACCAGCCCATGATGGCTTTCTGGGTGTCCTGATCCCCACTCTGCCATTTGATATACACCCTAACTCCGCCGATCAGTCCGACCACGGCACCAATGGCAATAATCAGGTTCGAGATTGGCTCAACGTATGAACTCACTTCGGCGGTTGCCTGATCAATTCCGGCAGCTGACTGGGCTGCGGCAGAATAAATACCAAGAATAAAGGCTGCTAACAGAGCTTTCGCCCGATTGAAAAAACTTTGAATGCTTTTTTTCATTTGATTGTAGTTTTAAAAATGATGGAATAATGATTATTTATTGTTGAAACTGAATGTTTCCAAGGATTTCGGGATGAGAGGAAAAGTGCTCTTCATAAAATTGTTCGATGTTGTAGCCTTCATCAATACCATTGTCCTGGTAAAAGTCCACAGCCAATGGAACATCTTCCAGATGGGGAAACGGGATAAGTTCATTGGGATAATCAGAAGAAGAAACTAAAACGGGTAGTAATCCTTCTGGATGTACTTCGGACTCGTCGGCATTCTCAAAAAGGAAGCCGGATGCCCGGCCTGAGCGGTTAAGCCAGGCTCGGATGAAAACGACAATGTAATAAATACAACACAACAAAAAGAGCGTTAAGGTAAACCGCGTCCAACTGATGGTATTTAATCCAAACATAATGCTTTGAATTTTAAGGTTTTTACCGGAAATATTTTTGACTGATCTTTTCTTTGGTTCTGTGAATCGCCGCAAAATC
>JAENWK010000013.1 GCA_016650045.1 Eubacteriaceae bacterium
ATTACCAGAAGGCGTAGAAATGGTAATGCCAGGGGATAATGTTCAAATGGAAATTACCCTGATCACACCAATCGCTATTGAAGAAGGCTTACGTTTTGCTATCCGTGAAGGTGGTAGAACTGTTGGGTCTGGAGTTGTCGCAAAGATTATCTTAGACTGAAGCTGAGTCCAATTTTTGAAAAAAATTGGTAGCGAGTAGGAGCGTTAGCGGACGAGTGATAACGAAGCAAATATAGATTTTGAAAGAAATATCCAGGTAGATATAGAATTTCTGAAAAATCTGGAAGCTGAGTCCAATATAAGTTAAATATCTATTAATAATTAAACCGTCCCTTACCGAGGGACGGTTTTTTAATAGAAAAAATTATCAAAAATAATATTTAACAGAAAAAGAGCTATTATTTGTGGTATTATTTATTAAAATATCAATTAACTAGGAAGTGAAGATAAAATGTTTCAAAAAGATTTCATAATACGAGAAATTGAAAACTTTTCAAAATTTGCCATTGGAATTTTTCGAAAAGAAAAAGTTAAGTATGAAATTCAGGAAGAACAAGGGGAGTTTATTGAAGATGATTATTTGTATTTTCGTTTTCAGGAAATGATTTATGATGAAAAAATAAATGAAGCCGAAAATGCTTTATTTGATATCATTGAAAAAGATCCTAAACTTGAACATTTAAAATTAGCGGAAAAATTCTATTCAGAAGTCATTAAAATGAGCGATGACTATTTACAGAAACAAAATTATTCCCGAGAAGAAATATTTGAAAGTTTGGATCAGATAAAAGAGATATACGAGAAAAAATATAATGATTCTAACAAATAGAATTGGAAAGAAGTATTAAATGGTAAAACTTTTAGTTGATAGTATGTGTGATTTACCAAAAGACTATATAAATCATCCCAGTTTGGATATGGTTTCGCTAAATGTTATTATAGAAGGAAAAGTATATCGGGACAAACGAGAAATTGATTTGGATGGAATGAATAAATTTATGGAACAAGGGATTATACCAACCACTTCTCAGGTAAATCCTGGAGATTTTCTTGAATATTTTGAAGAATGTGCAAAGAATAATGTTGAGTGTCTTTACCTGGCGTTCACATCAAAGCTGTCAGGCAGTTATGAAACAGCCCGTCTGGTTATGAAGGATATTCAGGAAAGATATCCTGACTTTAAATGCAAAATTGTTGATAGTCTTCAAAGTGGCGGCGGTATTGCCCTCATTGCAGTAGAATTGTTGAAACTCATTGATCAGGGAAAAGACCTTGACTATTTATTTGAAGTAACAATAAAATTAATTCCCCACACCCATTTTTATTTCAGTATTGAAGATTTAAACTGGTTGTATCGAGGTGGGCGGGTTTCTCGAGGAACCGCAGTGGTCGGAGGATTCCTGAAAATTCATCCCATTGTATCGGTTGAGGAAGGGGAACTTAAAATCATTGGAAAAGTTAGAGGAAATAAAAAAGCTCAAAATACGATTATTGAAAAGGTGTCTAAAAATATTGGCCAATATCTTAATCAAACCGTTGGTATCGCCTATACAGGTTCAATGAAACCAGTTGAGGAATATGAAAATGCCCTAAGACTGATGGGGATTGAAAAAATTGAACCAGTACCGATTGGCTGTGTTTTAGCAGCGCATTTAGGGCTCCAGGGAACAGGAATTTATTTTTTAGACTTGGTACCAGAAAAAATATTAAAATAAAGTAAAAAAACTTGAAAAAACGCTTGCTAAAGGCGTTTTTTTCTTGTATAATGTGAAAGGTTAACACTCTGCGATGAAGTGAGAGGTTGCTGTCACCTTAGACAGGTTAATTCCCACGGAGTACGTCTCGATCTTAGAATCGGACGACAATCACGAAAATTCATAGAATAATCACAAAATGACGGTGTTCATTTTGAAAAAAATTATGATGAAACACCCGGATGGGTTGACAAGTGATTGGAGTACCTAAATTAGTTTGAAAAAAATCAAAAAGGAGGTAAAATTTAGGTATGGCAAAACAAAAGATTAGAATCAGGTTAAAAGCGTTTGATCATAAAATATTAGATCAATCAGCTGAACGAATTGTTGAAACAGCAAAGAGAACAGGTGCAACTGTCTCTGGTCCAATACCACTGCCAACAGACAGAGAAATCATTACAATTCTGCGAGCAGTTCATAAGTACAAGGATTCCAGAGAGCAATTTGAAATGCGTACACACAAACGATTGATTGACATTTTAAATCCAACACCAAAAACCGTAGACGCATTAATGAGATTGAACTTACCAGCAGGCGTTGATATAGAAATTAAACTATAGACCCCAATGGTATTATGATTGCCCGGCAATCCAATGATATTTAGGAGGAAAGTATGAAAAAAGCAATTATCGGAAGAAAAGTTGGAATGACCCAGATTTTCACAGAAAATGGTACAGTCATTCCAGTTACCGTTGTAGAAGCAGGACCTTGTGTTGTGCTTCAAAAGAAAACCATCGAAGTTGATGGTTATGAAGCGCTTCAATTGGCTTTTGGTCAAGTGAAAGAACGACGAATGACAAAACCTTTAAAAGGTCATTATGACAAACACAGTATTGAATATAAAAAAGTGATCCGTGAGTTTAAGCTTGATGATTATGCAAGCTATGCAACTGGACAACTAATTCAGGCTGATATGTTTGAAGCTGGAGATCGTGTTGATATTTCAGGTAAATCAAAGGGTAAGGGATTCCAGGGGGTTATTAAACGACATAACCAATCCAGAGGACCGATGGCTCATGGTTCCAAATATCATCGAAGACCAGGTTCCATGGGGGCATCATCTTCACCTTCAAGAGTATTTAAAGGTAAAAAACTTCCAGGTCAAATGGGGAACAAAAATGTATCCGCAATTAATTTGGAAGTGGTTAAAGTTGATGTTGAAAACAATGTACTTTTAATAAGAGGTGCGGTACCAGGAATCAGAGGAGCGCTCGTCACTATTAAAACCAGCGTTAAAGCATAGAAAAATCAAGCCTGAAAGGAGGAATTCAAATGCCTAAAATTGACATATTAGATGTAAAAGGAAATGTTGTTGGTGACGTCGAATTAAGCGAAGGAATCTTCGGAATCGAACCCAACGAATATGTAGTACATGAAGTAGTGGTTGCACTGCTTGCAAATAGACGACAGGGAACACGTTCTGCCAAAACTCGTTCAGAAGTTCGCGGCGGCGGTCGTAAACCCTGGAAACAAAAAGGAACAGGCCGGGCTCGTGCCGGTACTATCAGATCTCCATTGTGGAAGGGTGGCGGTGTGATTTTCGCACCAAAATCAAGAGACTACAGCAAAAAAGTTAACAAAAAGGTTAAAGCCTTAGCCATGAAATCAGTATTTTCAGCAAAAGCTCAAGAAAATGAAATTCGAGTTTTGAATCAATTGGTTATGGATGTTCCAAAAACAAAAGAAATGATTGCGGTATTAAAAAATATTAATGCTGAAAAAGCGTTGATTGTACTTCCTGAAAACAATAATAGTATTTTTAAGTCAGCAAATAATATTCCTAAAATCGCTACCACCACAGTCAATGAACTTAACGTGTATGACATGTTAAAATACGATGTGTTGATAATGACTCAGGAAGCACTAGAAAAGATTGAGGAGGTATACGCATAATGAAAAATCCTCGCGATATTATCATGAAGCCAATTATTACAGAACGTAGTATGGCTGATGCAGAAGTAAAAAAATTCACTTTTAAAGTGGATAAAAGAGCTAATAAAATTGAAATAAAAAATGCTGTTGAAGTAATATTCGGTGTAAAAGTTGAAAAAGTAAGCACCATGAATATGAAAGGCAAGCTAAAAAGAACCGGACGTTTCGTTGGTCGAAGATCCGATTGGAAAAAAGCCATTGTTAAGCTAACACCAAGCAGCAAAGGCATCCAATTCTTCGAAGGTGTGTAAAAACATCTGCGAAATGACAACCCGAGAAGCATACAAAAAAGGAGGTTGCGAATAATGGGTATTAGAAAGTATAAACCGACGTCCCCAGGACGTAGAAATATGAGTGTTAATACATTCGAAGAAGTCACCAAGTTTGAGCCTGAAAAAGCACTGCTTGAACCAGTTAAAAAGCATGGTGGCCGTAATAATTACGGTCGTATCACCGTTAGACATCAAGGTGGTGGGGCTAAAAGAAAATACAGAATCATTGATTTCAAAAGAAATAAAGATGATATCCCCGGAAAAGTTGCTGGTATTGAGTATGATCCAAACAGAAGCTCAAATATTGCACTGATTCACTATCTTGATGGTGAAAAACGATATATCATTGCTCCACTTAAACTAAAGGTTGGAGATGTTATTTTCTCTGGACCTGAATCAGATATCACTATTGGGAACTGTTTACCACTGAAAAACATTCCAGTTGGTTCAACCGTTCACAATATTGAGTTAAAAGCTGGTAAGGGTGCACAAATGGTTCGTTCAGCAGGCGGAAGCGCTCAGCTAATGGCCAAAGAAGGTAATTATGCAACACTGCGTTTACCCTCTGGCGAAATGAGAATGGTGCGAATTGAATGTCGTGCTACCATTGGCCAGGTTGGAAACTTGGATCATCAACATGTTCGTATTGGTAAAGCCGGTCGTAAAAGACATATGGGCATCCGACCAACAGTTCGTGGTTCAGTTATGAATCCTAATGATCATCCACACGGTGGTGGTGAAGGAAAAGCTCCAATTGGGCGATCCGGACCGGTAACACCTTGGGGTAAACCAACAATGGGTTATAAAACACGTAAGAAAAACAAACCTTCCGATAAATATATCGTAAGATCAAGAAATAAGAAATAATCATTCAATCATAAGCTAAATAATCGAGAGGAGGTTGAATTATGGGTAGATCATTAAAAAAAGGACCTTTTGTTGACGCTAAGTTACTTAAACGAATAGAAGCCATGAACGAAAAAGGTGAAAAAAACGTGCTAAAGACTTGGTCTAGAAGCTCCACACTTTTCCCACAAATGGTAGGACACACTATTGCAGTTCACGATGGTAGAAAACATGTACCAGTGTATGTTACCGAGGATATGGTAGGACACAAACTCGGAGAGTTTGCGCCAACCAGAACCTTTAGAGGTCATGCTGGAGAAAAGAAATCTAAATTAAGATAGCCAAAAGGAGGTAAACCAATGGAAGCAAGAGCGACAGCCAAATATGTACGTGTTTCATCCAGAAAAGCTAAATTAGTAGCTGATTTAATTCGAGGAAAAAGCATGGGCGAAGCATTAAGCATTTTAGCATTAACCCCTAACAAGGCAGCAAAGATTATTGACAAAGTTGTTAAATCTGCTTTGGCAAATGCTGAAAATAATTTTAATTTGAATCCTGAAAACTTGTATGTCGATCAGATATTTGCAAATCAGGGACCAACATTAAAAAGATTTAGAGCGGGTGCACAGGGACGTGCAACAGTTATTAGAAAAAGATCGTCTCATATTACAGCCGTATTAAAAGAAAAAGAGTAGTAAGGAGGAAATATATTTGGGCCAAAAAGTCAATCCTCATGGATTAAGAGTTGGGATTATTAAGGACTGGAATGCAAAATGGTTTGCAAATGATAAAGATTTTGCAGATTGTTTGATTGAAGATCATGATATTCGTAAATATATTAAAGTAAATCAGTACCAGGCAGGTATTTCTAAAATTGTCATTGAGCGTTTTGGTAGCAAGGTAAAGATTCATATCTATACCGCAAAACCAGGAATGATCATAGGTCGAGGTGGTGCGGGTATTGATGCATTACGTCTGGAACTTGAGAAAATGACTAAGAAAACTGTGTTCATCAACATCGTAGAAGTTAAAAATGTTGATACTGATGCACAGCTTATTGCAGAAAATATCGCTGCGCAATTAGAACGACGGATTTCTTTCCGACGTGCCATGAAACAAACAATGCAACGTACTATGCGTGCTGGTGCCAAAGGTATCAAAACTGCAGTTGCAGGTCGATTGAATGGTGCTGAAATGGCGAGAAATGAACATTATTCCCAAGGCAATGTACCATTGCAAACATTACGAGCTGATATCAACTATGGTTTTGCGGAAGCAGATACCACCTATGGTAAATTAGGGGTTAAGGTTTGGGTTAATAAAGGTGAAATTTTAACTGGACGTGAAGATGTTCTTGCTATTGCAGCCGAAGACGATGCTAAAGCTAAAAAGCAAACTCATCGAAAAGCTCCTACTAAAAGGACAGAAAACTAAGAGAGGAGGATAACGCATATGTTAATGCCTAAACGTGTAAAGCGTAGAAAACAACATAGAGGTCGCATGAAGGGAAAAGCACTTCGCGGTAACAAAATTACTTACGGAGATTATGCTATACAAGCCCTTGAGCCAGCATGGATCACTGCTAACCAAATTGAAGCAGCCCGTGTTGCCATGACCAGATATATTAAAAGGGGTGGTAAGGTTTGGATCAAAATCTTCCCAGACAAGCCTGTTACACAAAAACCAGCAGAAACTCGTATGGGTTCCGGTAAAGGTTCTCCAGAGTTTTGGGTTGCAGTGGTAAAACCAGGCAGAGTTATGTTTGAGATTGCAGGAATTCCTGAGGATATCGCCCGGGAAGCCATGCGTCTTGCCCAGCATAAACTGCCAATTAAAACAAAATTTATCACTCGTAAAGATCAAGAAGAACTAGAAGTGGGTGATGAGTCATGAAACCAAGTGAATTAAGAGAATTAACGACTTTAGAATTAGAAACAAAATTGGGAGATCTCAAGGAAGAATTATTCAACTTGAGATTCCAACATGCCACCGGCCAGTTGGAAAACCCAATGCGCATCAAAGAGGTTAAAAAGACTTACGCACGGATTAAGACAATTATGCAAGAACGTGCAATGCAGTCTGCTGAAGCATAGTAAACCAATAGATAAGGAGGTTTAGCTTATGGAAGAAAGAAGTTACAGAAAAACTCGAGTCGGTAAGGTTGTCAGTGACAAAATGGATAAAACCATTGTGGTTGCTGTTGAGTCTTTTGTCAAACATCCGTTATATCAAAAGCGAGTAAAAAAGACTGTAAAGTTCAAAGCCCATGACGAACAAAACGCATGTAACGAAGGGGATACCGTTAAAATAATGGAAACAAGACCCCTCAGCAAAGATAAACGCTGGAGATTAATAGAAATTATAGAGAAAGCACTATAAGCAAGTGCACAAAAGGAGGTATTTCGGATGATTCAACAGGAAACTAGACTAAAAGTAGCTGATAATACCGGTGCAAAGGAATTACTATGCATCCGAGTTCTTGGTGGTTCCGGTCGTCGATATGCAAATATTGGTGATGTTATCGTGTGCGCTGTTAAAAGTGCAGCACCAGGTGGCGAAGTTAAAAAGGGCGATGTCGTAAAAGCTGTTGTCGTTAGAACAAAAAGTGGAATCCGAAGGGATGATGGAAGTTACATCAAGTTCGACCAAAATGCAGCGGTTCTTATAAAGGATGATAAAAACCCAAAAGGTACACGAATTTTTGGACCTGTCGCAAGAGAGCTAAGGGACAAGAAATACATGAAAATCGTATCTTTGGCTCCTGAAGTACTTTAATTAGGAGGAAATGAAAGATGCATATTAAAAAAGATGATATCGTAATGGTTATTTCCGGTAAGGACAAAGGCAAAAAAGGAAAAGTAATTCAAGCTTATCCTAAAGATGCAAAAGTCCTTGTGGAAAATGTAAATATGGTCACTAAACATCAAAAACCAACACAACAAATGCAACAGGGTGGTATTACACAACAAGAAGGCAAATTGGAAGCTTCTAACGTGTTAATATACTGTGCTAAATGTGAAAAAGGTGTGAGAACTGGTCATAAATTTTTAAATGATGGAAAAAAAGTTAGATTTTGTAAAAAATGTAACGAAACATTTAGCAATTAATTTCGGGAAGGAGGACAAATATGCCCAGATTAAAAGATAAATACCTTACTGAAGTAGTTCCAGCGATGATGGAAAAATTTCAATATAAAAATATCATGGAAGTTCCTAAACTTGAAAAAGTTGTTCTCAACATGGGTTTAGGAGATTGCAAAGAAAACTCTAAAGCTTTGGAAGCTGCTGTGATAGACCTTGGTATTATTGCGGGTCAACGACCAGTGATCACTAAGGCAAAGAAATCAGTTGCCAACTTTAAAGTCCGAGAAGGCATGAACATTGGAGCGAAAGTAACTTTAAGAAGTGTCCGGATGTATGAATTTACTGATAAGTTATTCAATGTTGCCCTTCCTAGAGTCCGTGACTTCAGAGGCTTGTCAAATAAATCATTTGATGGCCGAGGGAATTATGCCTTTGGGATTAAAGAACAACTCATTTTCCCTGAAATTGACTACGATAAAGTAGAACAAGTCAGAGGAATGGACATTATGTTTGTCACAACGGCAAAAACAGATGAAGAAGCTCACGAACTGTTAAGACTGCTTGGCATTCCATTCAGTAGAGCATAAGGAGGATCGTATAGTGGCAAAAAAATCGATGAAAGAAAAACAACAGAAGAAACAAAAATATTCAACACAAGAATATACCCGATGCCGAATATGTGGACGACCACATTCTGTTTTAAAAAAATTTGGTGTTTGTCGTATTTGTTTCAGAGAATTAGCATATAAAGGGGAAATCCCCGGAGTAAGAAAAGCAAGCTGGTAAAAACAAACTAGCAAAGAGAAAAGGAGGTACTGAGTATGGTCATGACTGATCCCATTGCGGATATGTTAACACGCATCAGAAATGCAAATGATGCAGGTCATAAAGTTGTTGAAATGCCAGCTTCTAAAGAAAAGAAAGCAATTGCTCAAATTCTATTAGAAGAAGGATATATAAATAAAGTAGATTACATCAGCGATGAAAAACAGGGGATGATTAAAATCACTCTGAAATACGGAGAAAATAAAAGCCGTGTCGTTGCAGGGATAAAGAGAATTTCTAAACCTGGTCTTCGCGTTTATGCAGGAAAAGAAGAAGTGCCTAAGGTCTTAAATGGTCTGGGTATTGCGATTGTTTCTACATCAAAAGGCGTAATGACAGATAAAAAAGCAAGAAAAGCCGGCGTTGGCGGCGAAGTGATATGTTACGTTTGGTAACAATTTAAGACAGGAGGTAGAAAGATGTCAAGAATAGGGAAAGCACCTGTTGTGATCCTCCAGGGCGTAGACGTTAAAAAGGATGGTCATACCCTAACTGTTAAAGGTCCTCTGGGACAACTGGTTAGAACATTTCATCCTGATATGATCATCGATGTCCAAGAAAAAGAAGTTATTGTCACGCGACCATCCGAAAGTAAGCTGCATAAATCATTACATGGTTTAACACGTGCTTTGATTAATAATATGGTTACTGGCGTAAATACTGGCTTTGAAAAAAGATTGGAAATCAGTGGCGTAGGTTATAGAGCAGAGAAAAAAGGGAATAAATTGGTTATGAACCTCGGTTTTTCACATTCAGTAGAAATGGAAGATCCAGAAGGCATTGAAACCATTCCTTTAACAAATACCAAAGTACTTGTTAAAGGAATCAGCAAGGAAGCGGTTGGAGCTCATGCTGCCAATATCCGTGCAAAACGTCCACCAGAACCTTACAAGGGTCATGGCGTACGTTATTCCGATGAAATCGTCAGACGTAAAGAAGGTAAAACAGGGAAATAAAACCTGTTAGCCAGACAAAGATAACGAAGGGAGTGAAATTCGATGATTAAAAAACCAATTAAAAATAAATTGCGTATTGCACGTCATTATCGGGTCAGAAATAAGATTTCTGGTACTGAAGTTAGACCGCGCTTAAACGTATTTAGAAGTAATAAAAATATTTATGCTCAAATTGTTGATGATACTAAAGGTATCACATTGGTTTCAGCTTCTTCCATTGATGCGGATCTTAAGGGTCAGGTAACAAACGGAGGAGATAAAGCAGCTGCTAAAGCTGTAGGTCAGGCAGTTGCGAAAAGAGCCCTTGAAAAAGGGATTGAAGCCGTTGTTTTCGATAGAGGCGGTTATGTTTACCATGGTAGAGTAAAAGAATTGGCTGACGGCGCTCGTGAAGCCGGCCTGAAATTCTAAGTAAAGGAGGTCATTTGATGCAAAACAAAAAAATCGATCCAAGTACATTAGATTTGAAGGAAAAAGTTGTCTCCATTAACCGAGTTACAAAGGTTGTTAAGGGCGGTCGTAACTTCAGATTCAGTTGTCTTGTGATTGTTGGAGACGAAAATGGTCATGTTGGCGTTGGTAAAGGAAAAGCAATGGAAATTCCAGATGCAATCCGTAAAGGTATTGACGCAGCAAAGAAAGCATTAATTAAAGTGCCAATGGTTGGAACAACGATACCACATTTAATTAACGGTGAATCCGGCGCAGGTCATGTACTACTTAAACCTGCTGGAAAAGGTACTGGCGTTATTGCTGGTGGTCCGGTTCGTGCTGTACTTGAATTAGCTGGTATCAGAGATATACGTACAAAATCTTTGGGATCAAACAATGCCCGTAATATGGTCAATGCTACAATGGCAGGACTTGCTGGACTAACAACCCTTGAAGAGGTTGCAGCTAAACGTGGTAAAAAGCCTGAAGAAATCTTAGGTTAGGAGGAATCATTATGGCTAAGAAATTAGAAATTACATTGATAAAAAGCCTTATTGGTCGCAATAAAAAACAACGTGCGAACATTGAAGCTTTAGGCCTTAAAAAAATTAGACAGACTGTGATACATAATGATACTCCACAAATTCGTGGCATGATTCATTTAACAGATTTCATGCTCACAGTTAAAGAAGTATAGGAGGTGTCAATATGAAGTTACATACTTTAAGTCCAGCACCCGGTTCTAAAAAGACACCAAAACGTAAGGGACGCGGTACTGGTTCTGGTCTTGGAAAAACTGCTGGTCGTGGACAAGATGGTCAAAAATCTCGTTCAGGCGGGGGAGTAAGACCTGGTTTTGAAGGAGGGCAAATGCCCTTAGCCAGACGTTTACCAAAACGTGGTTTTTCAAATGCACGATTTAAGAAAACATTTTCCATCGTCAATGTTGGAGAGTTAAATGCGTTTGATGCTGACACAGTGATTACACCTGAATTATTACTTGAATATGGTTTCATCCGTAAATTACGTGATGGATTGAAAATCCTTGGTAACGGGGAAGTTGAGAAAGCTTTTACCATAAAAGCACATAAAATCAGCAAATCAGCTGAGGCTAAGATTCTCGCTGGAGGAGGAAAGGTAGAGGTGATCTAATATGATCTCTACCTTGAGGGATGCTTGGAAAATTCCAGATCTTAGACGAAAGATTGCTATAACACTGGCATTACTGTTTATTTATCGATTGGGAGCCTATATACCGGTTCCTTTCATTGATACTGCTCAGTTAAGTCAGCTCGTCAACAGCGGTGGAATTTTTGGCCTGTTTGATATTATTTCTGGAGGGAACTTTGGTAATTTCACCATTTTCGCCATGAGTATCACTCCCTATATTAACGCATCGATTATTATGAATCTTTTGGCCTTTGCCATTCCAGCTCTGGAAAGACTGCAAAAAGAAGGGGAAGAAGGTCGTAAGAAACTTGCACAGTATACGAGATATCTAACCATCTTTTTAGCTTTAATCCAGGCTCTGGGCATGAGCCTATCCTTCGGTGACCTTTTACTTCAAAAGACACCGTTCACCATATTTGTTGTTGTCTTAAGTATCACGGCAGGAACGGCGTTCCTGATGTATTTAGGAGAACAAATTACTGAAAATGGCATTGGAAATGGCATTTCACTGATTATTTTCGTTAGTATTATTTCACGTATTCCAAGTGGAATTTTGCAAATGTACAAATATGTGACTGTTGGCACCCTATCAATTATCAGCTTGTTCATATTCATTGTTTTCATTGTTGTGGTTGTATTCGCTGTGGTGGCAGTTCAAGAAGGTCAACGAAAAATTCCAGTTCAATATGCAAAACGTGTTGTTGGCAGAAAAATGTATGGTGGTCAAAGTACGCATATTCCAATGCGTGTGAACATGGCTGGGGTAATTCCTATTATCTTTGCCAGCTCGCTAACATTATTTCCTGCAACGCTTGCAAGCTTTTTTCAAGGTTCTGATTTTGCAAATTGGGTTGGAACCAATTTTGCCTGGGGATCTTGGATGACAAATATCATTTATGTTATATTAATTATTGCATTTACGTATTTTTATACGGCAGTAACGTTTAATCCCTATGATGTTGCAGAAAACATTAAAAAACAGGGCGGTTACGTTCCAGGGATTAGACCGGGAAAACCCACTGTTGAATATTTTACAAGAATTATGAACCGATTAACTTTATTCGGTGGGACATTTTTAGCAGTCATTGCTGTTATTCCTATTTTTATAGGAAATATCATGGGTGTAAATCTTCAATTTGGTGGTACAAGTCTTTTGATTATTGTTGGGGTAGCTTTGGAAACAGTAAAACAAATTGAGTCTGAAATGATGATGAGACACCATCAGGGATTTTTAAAATCATAAAAATGAACTGGAGAAAAATGAGAAATGAGAATTGTATTATTAGGACCTCCGGGTGCAGGTAAAGGGACACAGGCAAAACGCATTTGCGAAACCTACAATATCCCCCATATTTCAACCGGAGATATTTTCAGAGAAAACATGAAAAATGATACTCCCCTTGGTCAAAAAGCTAAAGAGTACATGCACAAAGGACTTCTTGTTCCAGATGAACTCGTCGTTGAAATGGTTGAAGAGCGCCTCACCTATGAGGATGTCTTAAGTACCGGCTATGGCTATTTATTGGATGGATTTCCGCGGACTGTATTTCAGGCAGGGGCACTTTGTGACATTAATGCAAAAAAAGATTGTGAATTGACTTTGGCGATTAATCTTGAGGTTCCTTTGGATATTTTGATTGAACGTGTTACCAATCGTAGAATTTGCCCTAAATGCCATGAAACCTATCATTTAAAATACAATAAACCAAAGATTGAGGGAATTTGTGATTTTGATGGTACGGCTTTATATCAACGTGACGATGATAAAATCGAAACGGTACAAAAGCGGATTCAAATCTATCAAGATGAAACAATGCCTTTGATTGAATTTTATGAAGATAAACAAAAGATTATTAATATTAATGGACTGCAGCATATGAGTGATGTCTTCAAAGACATCAAGAAAGTCCTGAGTGGAGTTAACTAAGCATGATAACCATAAAATCCCATAAGGAAGTTGATCTCATGAGACAAGCCGGCGGCATTGTTGCCGGCGCTCACGCCCTTGTGGGTAAAATGATCAAACCTGGGGTAACTACCCAAGAATTGGACCAAGCTGTCGAAAAATATATTCGAGATGCTGGCGCATTACCAACGTTTAAGGGCTATGATGGATTTCCAAATTCCATTTGTGCTTCTGTGAACGAACAAGTTGTTCATGGGATACCACAAAAGCGAAGACTTCTTGAAGGAGATATTATCAGCATCGATATTGGTGCTACCTTCAAGGGTTATGTAGGTGATGCGGCAGTTACTCATGGTGTTGGCACTATCTCAGAAGAAGCCCAAAGACTCATTGATGTCACCAGGGAATCTTTTTATAGAGGTATTGCTTTTGCCAGGGATGGGTATCGATTGTCGGATATTTCCAATGCCATTCAGACTTATGTTGAAGATAATGGATTTTCCGTTGTTCGCGACTTTGTCGGACATGGTGTTGGCAGTAAAATGCATGAAGATCCGCCTATTCCAAATTATGGAGCAAAAGGTCGGGGTCCACGACTGAGATCAGGGATGACATTAGCCATTGAACCAATGGTGAACGTTGGAACATATGATGTTATAATGCTGGATGATGATTGGACCGTTGTCACAACGGATGGTAAGCTTTCTTCCCATTTTGAGCACACACTGCTTATTACCGGAACCGGTGAACCTGAACTTCTGACAGTACTTCAGGTTGGTGAGTAAATGAATGATTTTAAAATCGGACAGGTGGTCCGCTCTACTGCTGGCCGTGATAAGGGTCAGTTTATGGTGGTTGTACAAGTGGTGGATGAAAATTTTATCCTTGTATGTAATGGTAAGCTTCGTAAAGTGAATAATCCGAAGAAAAAAAAGATTAAACACCTAGCGAAGACCAATCACATTGTCAAAGAACTTCAAGAAAAAATATTAAATGGAAACAAGATAACAAACGCTGAGATAAGAAAAATACTCGAGTCCTATCACACACCAGATGGTGTAGGGAATGAGAATCGTGAGGAGGTTTGATCAATGGCCAAGAAAGATGTTATCGAGGTTGAAGGATCTGTTATTGAGTCCTTGCCCAATACTATTTTTATAGTGGAATTGGAAAATGGACATCAGATAACCGCTCATATTTCAGGTAAGCTACGTATGAACTATATTCGAATTTTACCTGGAGATAAGGTAGTTGTTGAATTATCCCCATATGATTTGACCCGTGGGCGTATCGTATGGCGTGGAAAAGGGAAATCATAAAGGAGGATATTACAAATGAAAGTTAGAGCATCAGTAAAACCGATTTGTGAAAAATGTAAAGTTATTAAGAGAAATGGTCGTGTTATGGTGATTTGTGAAAATCCTAAGCACAAACAAAGACAAGGTTAAAATCGTCAAAAACAGAAAAAAAGAACATGGTCGCGGCAATTTCAGCCATGTTCATCACATAAAGCGAAATGCTTCACTGGAAATAAAATGGGGTTACATCACTAACACGATTTTACACCCAGTATTTGAAAACTAATTTAGGAGGTATACAACCTATGGCAAGAATTGCCGGAGTCGATTTGCCCCGAGATAAGCGGGTAGAAATTGGATTAACTTATATTTATGGTATTGGACATTCAAGGTCACTTACGATCTTAAAAGCCTTGAATATCAACCCAGATACCAGAATAAAGGATCTGACTGAAACAGAAATCAATGATTTAAGAAATATTCTTGATGAAAAATACACTGTTGAAGGTGATCTTCGTAGAGAAGTAAACCTAAACATTAAGCGACTTATTGAAATTGGATCCTATCGAGGGATACGTCATCGTCGAGGTCTTCCTGTAAGAGGGCAAAAGACAAAAACGAATGCTAGAACCCGTAAAGGTCCTAAACGAACCGTTGGAAGAAAGAAATAGGAGGGCTTAAAAAATGGCAGTAAAAAAAGCAAGAAGAAAAGTAAAAAAAGTTAAAAAGAACATAGAACGTGGCCAAGCCCATATTCAATCTTCTTTCAATAACACCATAGTTACCATTACTGATATGGCAGGTAACGCAATAACCTGGGCAAGCTCAGGCGGTTTAGGTTTCAAGGGTTCTCGAAAAAGTACTCCTTTTGCGTCACAAATGGCAGCAGAAGAAGCAGCTAAAGCGGCCATGGAACACGGTATGAAAAGCGTTGAAGTTTTAGTTAGAGGTCCAGGTTCTGGACGTGAAGCTGCTATTCGAGCTTTACAGGCAGCTGGATTGGAAATCACATTAATCCGTGATGTAACACCAATTCCACATAACGGTTGTCGACCACCTAAGCGACGACGAGTATAATGGGAGGGCGAATATAATGTCAAGAAATATAGAAGCATCATGTAGACAATGTCGAAGAGAAGGCACAAAACTGTACCTAAAAGGCGAACGTTGCTACTCAACCAATAAATGTGCGTTCGAAAGACGTCCAACACCACCAGGTCAACATGGTAAAAGAAGAACAAAAATATCAGAATATGGTCTCCAATTACGTGAAAAGCAAAAAGCAAAACGTATTTATGGGGTTCTTGAAAAACAATTCAGAGGCTATTTTGAAATAGCTGAAAAGCAAAAAGGAATTACCGGACATAACTTATTAATCCATTTAGAATCGCGTTTGGATAATGTTGTTTATCGACTGGGTTTGGCAACTTCACGTAAAGAAGCACGTCAATTAGTTGATCATGAACATTTCCTTGTTAATGGAAGAAAACTGAACATTCCATCATACATTATCAAAGAAGGTGATGTGATTGAAGTTCGACCCAAAAGTAAGAAATCTCAAAAATTCAAAGATATCCTTGAAGTCACTGAAAGCAGAACAATCGCACCATGGTTATCAAATGATTTAGAAACACTATCAGGAAAAATTATTGGCAGACCGGCAGTTGAAGACTTAGATATTGAAATTGCTGAACATCTTATTGTTGAATTATATTCTAAATAGATACATGTTCGGGAACCAATTAACCCTCATGTTAATGGATGGATTTAAAATAAGTAGGAGGGTCTTGAATAAATGATCGAATTTGAAAAACCAATCATTGAAATTATTGATAAAACAGATGATGAAACCTATGGACGTTTTGTAATTGAACCTTTGGAAAGAGGTTATGGTACAACACTTGGCAATAGTCTAAGAAGAATTATGTTGTCATCCCTTCCAGGGGTCGCTGTAACATCTGTTAAAATCGAAGGCGTGTTACATGAGTTTTCCACCATTCCCGGAGTTAAAGAGGATGTCATCGAGATCCTCTTGAACCTTAAAGGTCTGGCAGCTGCAATTTATGTGGATGAACCAAAAATCATCTATATTGAATCTTCAGAAGAAGGCGTCATCACAGCTGGTGATATTCTTGCCGATTCTGATGTGGATATTCTCAATCCTGAAATGCACATTGCAACCTTAGCTAAGGGCGCAACTCTTAATATGGAAATGCGCATTGAAAAAGGAAGAGGATACGTTGCCGCAGATAAAAATAAATACCCGGGAATGCCCATTGGGACTATTCCTATGGATTCGATTTTTTCCCCGATTAAAAAGGTTATTTTCCTTGTGGAAAATACCCGTGTGGGACAAATCACAGATTTTGATAAACTGACATTGGACATCTGGACCGATGGTACAACGACTCCAGAAGAGGCATTATCCCTAGCGGCTAAGGTTCTAAGCGAACATCTTAACCTGTTCATCAATTTGACTGAACATGCCTCCACTGTGGAAATCATGGTAGAAAAAGAAGAAAGTGAAAAGGAACGCATTCGAGAAATGTCGATTGAAGAATTAGAACTTTCAGTAAGATCCAGCAATTGTTTAAGACGTGCCAATATTGACACTGTTGAAAAATTAACACAAAAAAGCGAAGAGGATATGATTAAAGTTCGTAACCTTGGACGTAAATCACTCAATGAAATCAAGCACAAACTAGCAGAAATTGGATTGTCCTTGAGTCAAGAAGAAGAAAAGGCAAAGGAGTAATAATACTATGGCGGGATATCGAAAACTAGGCCGTCCCTCTGATCAACGTAGAGCATTATTGCGTAATCTTACAACTGCCCTTTTAGAACACGGTAAGATTCAAACAACCGTAACTAGAGCAAAGGAAGTAAAAAGATTAGCTGATAAAATGGTCACACTTGGTAAAAGAGGCGACTTACATGCCAGACGACAAGCAATTGCTTATATTACACAAGAAGTTGTAGTAAAAAAATTGTTTGACGAAATAGCACCTAAATACAATGAACGACCCGGCGGTTACACACGAATTTATCGTGTTGGACCACGTCGCGGCGACGGCGCAGAAATGGCCATAATTGAATTAGTATAACTTAAATGAGAAGGGGATTAAGATGTTTTATTACGCTTAATCCTTTTCTTGTATTTAAAAATGCCAGTGATAAACACCAAAGTAGGTGAAAAGAAAGTGACAATGGAAACAGAAAAAAAAATGATTGAGGTGCAAAATGTTCGTTTTGTATATCCTCATAACAATGAAGAAGAAAATGTCATCGCCCTTGACGGGGTCGATTTTCATATAAATAAGGGTGAATTTGTGGGGATTATCGGCCATAATGGTTCTGGAAAATCAACCCTCGCTAAATTATTTAACGCCATTATTTTTCCTACCCAGGGGGATGTTTGGGTGAATGGTTTTAATACCAAAGATCAGGAACATCTATGGGATATACGCCAAACTGCTGGAATGGTTTTTCAAAACCCTGATAATCAATTAGTTGCCACCATTGTTGAAGATGATGTGGCATTTGGACCGGAAAATCTTGGGGTTCCACCTCTTGAAATAAGAACAAGGGTTGATCAGGCTTTGGCTATTGTTGAAATGCAAGCTTATGCCCATCAAAAGCCCCACCAGCTATCCGGAGGACAAAAACAACGCATAGCTATTGCCGGGATTCTTGCAATGGAACCCGAATGCATTATTTTTGATGAACCTACGGCAATGCTGGATCCTTCTGGACGACGTGAAGTCATGACAACCATTAGAAAATTAAATCAAGATAAGAACATGACCGTGATTCATATTACCCATTATATGAGTGAAATTATTGGTGCTGATCGCATTATTGTTTTAGATAAAGGAAAGATTGTCATGGAAGGGACGCCCGAAACCATCTTTAAAAATGTTCAGGCACTTAAAAAAATAGGTTTGGATGTACCGCCAATGACCGAGCTTGCCTATGAGCTTAGAAATGAAGGAATAAACATTCGGGATAATATTCTTAGTATTGATGAAATGGTGGAAGCGCTATGCCAGTAGAAATAAAGAATTTAACACATATTTATTCTCAGGGATCTCCTTTTGAATTCCAGGCACTTGACGATATTAACATTACCATTGAAGATGGAAGTTTTATAGGCATTATTGGTCATACGGGCTCCGGTAAATCAACATTGATCCAACATCTTAACGGATTATTAAACCCTACTTCCGGCACAGTGATCGTAGATGGCATGGATATTTTCGCTCAAAAAAAATCTGAATTGATTCAATTACGCCATCGCATTGGACTTGTGTTTCAGTATCCTGAGCATCAACTCTTTGAAGAAACGGTTCATAAAGATGTTGCCTTTGGTCCGAAAAATCAAGGGCTGACAGAAGAAGAAGTGGATGACCGGGTCCGAAATTCCATTAAAATGGTAGGTTTAGACTATGATGAGGTTAAAGATAAATCTCCCTTTGAACTTTCAGGAGGACAAATGCGTCGTGTGGCCATAGCAGGTGTTTTAGCCATGGAACCATCAGTGCTTATTCTTGATGAACCCACAGCGGGTCTTGATCCAAGAGGACGAGATGAGATTTTAGCCCAGATTAAAACCATGCATCAGAAAAACAAGAATACAGTTATTCTGGTATCCCATAGTATGGAGGATATTGGAAAACTGGTGGAAAAGATTTTGGTTATGAACGAAGGAAAGATTGTTTATTTTGATACTCCGAATCGAGTATTTACTGAGATTGAAACTTTGGAAAAAATTGGATTGGCTGTGCCTGAGGTGACGTATCTCATGCGACGACTCAAAAAGAAATATCCAGAAATTAGAGAAGATATTTTTACAGTGGAAGCTGCTAAGAATGAAATTCTCAGGGTCATAAGAGGATAAATAAATGTTAAAAGATGTAACAATTGGACAATTTTATCCAACTGGATCCATTATTCATAAATTGGATCCTCGGACAAAAATACTATTGACAACAGCTTTTGTTGTCATATTATTTTTCATTAATAATCTTTGGGGATATTTGGCCGCATTTCTTTTATTGGGAGTCATTATTCTTATGTCTAAAATCCCTGTGGGCTATATTCTCCGGGGGATAAAAGGTTTAGTGCTCATTATATTATTGACGGTAATCTTAAATCTGTTTATGACACCTGGTGCAGTGATTGCTTCCTTTGGGCCCGTTAATATCACTCTGGAAGGAGTAAAAATAGCGGTTTTCATGGCACTGCGATTAATATTTCTGGTGATTGGAACAAGCATAATGACATTAACCACCGCACCCATTGATTTAACTGATGGTATGGAATGGTGTATGAAATTCATTCCTTTTGTGAGACGTTTTGCCCACGAATTGGCAATGATGATGTCCATCGCACTTCGTTTTATTCCAACATTAATGGAAGAAACCGACCGAATTATGAAGGCGCAAAAAGCCAGAGGTGCAAATTTTGAAACCGGAAATATTATTTCACGGGCTAAAAATCTTATTCCAATTTTAGTACCATTATTTATTTCAGCTTTTCGTCGAGCAGATGAACTCGCTACCGCAATGGAAGCACGCTGCTACCGTGGTGGGGAAAATAGAACACGGATGAAACAACTCATATTTGCTCGTCGTGATGTGGTTGCTTTTGTGGTGATGTTTCTTATGATTGCCGGTTTTCTGGCAACAACCATAATTAATATTCCACTGTTGTTTCCATTGTAACGAAAACAAGAAAACAAGAAAACAAGAAAACAAGAAAACAAGAAAACAAGGAAAACAAGGAAAACAAGGAAAACATGAAAAACATGAAAAACATACAGTTGATTATTAGCTATCAAGGAACTGAGTATTGTGGTTGGCAAATTCAGCCTAACGGGATAACAGTTCAAGAAGTCATAACAACAGCTATTTCGGAATTAACAGGTGAAATAGTGAATCTCATAGGATCTGGTCGCACCGATGCCCGGGTACATGCTTTAGGGCAGTGCGCAAATTTTTTCACAGCATCATCTATTCCGCCAGAGCAATTTTTCAGAGCAATCAACACAAAGTTGCCAGTTGATATCCGTATTCTTTCAAGCAAAGAATGCGATATGGATTTTCACAGCCGTTATAATGCAAATGGAAAGTGTTACCTCTATAAAATCTATGAGTCCAATGTTGGCAGCCCTTTCAATTCAGATCTGGCCTTTCATGTAACCCAATCTTTAGATTGGGACGCCATGGAAGAAGCCGCAGGATATTTTATTGGGGAGCATGATTTTAAAGCTTTTATGGCCAGTGGAAGTTCAGTAAAAACAACGGTCAGAACAATCGAACGAATTTCCTTTGAAAAGAAAAATGATCTTTATGAAATGACCTTTAAAGGAAATGGTTTTTTATATAATATGGTACGAATTATGGTAGGGACACTTTATGAGGTGGGTTCTCATCGACTGCCTCCCAGGTCCATTTCAGGAATCATCCAGGGAATGGATCGGAGCAAAGCTGGGATTACCGCACCAGCCCAGGGGCTTTATTTAAAAGAAGTATTTTATTAGAAAAAATTATTAAAAAACACAACAAAAAACTTGACACACCCGGTAAGATGCTATAGAATTAATGGTGGACGTTAATGTATCACTAGCCCCGATACATACGAATACGATTTCCGATGAATCCCACTTTGTCGGAAAAACCAAAATGAAATTATAAAGAATATTATTGAACTGAGGAGGACTTTTGAGATGAATGCGAACGCCACAATTATGGCCAAGTCTCATGAAATAGACCGTAAATGGTATGTTATTGATGCAGAAGGTAAGGTTTTAGGACGATTAGCGACGGAAGTTGCTAATATTTTACGAGGGAAAAACAAACCAATGTTTTCCCCACACATGGACACCGGAGATTTTGTTATTATTATTAATGCAGAAAAGATTGTGTTAACAGGAAACAAGCTAGATCAGAAATTATATAAAACTTATTCTGGATATTGTGGTGGGTTAAAAGAAATGACCTACAGAAAATTCTTAGCTGAAAAACCAGAGCTTTTGATTTTTAAAGCAGTAAAGGGTATGATCCCACACAACAAGTTGGGTGACAAGGTTGCTACAAAACTTAAAGTTTATGCTGGTACCGAACATCCACATGCTGCTCAATTGCCAGAAGTATACGAATTTTAACGCTGAGAAGGAGAAAATAGAGAATGGCTAAAGTACAATATTTAGGAACTGGAAGAAGAAAAACCTCGGTTGCCCGAGTTCGTTTATTACCAGGAACTGGTAAATTCACCATTAACGGACGTGATATGGATGAATTTTTCGGTATGGAAACACTAAAGGTTATTGCAAAACAACCATTAACATTAACAGACACACTAGACACATTCGATGTGATTGTCAATGTTCATGGCGGCGGATTTACAGGACAAGCCGGAGCGATCCGACATGGGATTTCCCGTGCATTGCTTGAAGTAGATATTAACCTGAGACCAGCACTTAAACGTGCCGGATACTTAACCCGTGACTCCAGAATGGTTGAAAGAAAAAAATACGGTCTTAAAAAAGCTCGTCGTGCTCCACAGTTTTCAAAACGTTAATATCAGACTTTTTCAAAGTCCTGCGACATTCAATGTTGCAGGACTTTTCAGTGTTACGCTATAATAAATTAAGAAAGCAGGAATTTATGAATAACAAGCAATCCATTATCAACATTGCAGTCATCGCCCACGTCGATGCCGGAAAATCTACCTTAGTAGATGCCCTTTTAGGACAAAGTAATGTTTTTAGAGAAAATCAGGAGGTCGTGGACTGCGTTATGGACAGCAATGATCTAGAACGTGAACGTGGAATTACCATTTACTCCAAAAACTGTTCCATTATGTATAAGGATATTAAAATTAATATTGTTGATACCCCAGGACATGCCGACTTTTCATCAGAGGTTGAACGAATCCTAAAAACAGTCGATACGGTTGTTCTTTTAGTCGACTCCAGCGAAGGTCCTATGCCTCAAACCCGTTTTGTACTCAATAAATCATTGGAAAAGGGATTAAACCCAATTCTTTTTGTTAATAAAATCGACAAAAAGGATCAACGTGCGGAAGAAGTAGTTGATATGGTATTCGACCTTTTTGTTGAGCTTAAAGCTACTGATGAACAATTGGATTTTCCAGTTCTTTATGGAGTTGCTAAAGAAGGGACTGCCATCAGAGATATGGCTGATGAACAGAAGGACTTACAGCCACTTTTTGAAACCATTGTTGAGCATGTAGGTTTACAGGATGATACAAGCCTTGAGCCTTTGCAAATGCAGGTTTCAACCCTTGCCTATGATGATTACATTGGACGTTTGGGGATTGGTAAAATCTATTCAGGAACCATTCATGCCGGTGATCAAATTGAAGTCGCTAAGCAGGATGGCACCTTTAAGAAAGAAAAAATAAATCAGGTCTTTGTTTACCGTGGTTTAGCCCGTGTGGAAGTTAAAGAAGCCAAATCAGGGGATATTGTTGTTATATCAGGAATCCCTGATATTTCTATTGGAGAAACCATTGGGGAAATCAATCAGGTTCAACCCATGGAACTCATCGAGATTGAACAGCCAACACTTTCAATGAACTTTCTTGTAAATAAATCTCCTTTTGCCGGTGAGTCTGGAAAATTTGTTACGACTCGACATATTCGCGCACGTCTTGCAAAAGAACTTGAAGTCAATGTTGGATTATTGGTTGAAGATTTAGAAGATACCACTGATGGCTTTAAGGTTTCAGGACGTGGAGAACTTCATTTGTCAATTCTTTTGGAAAACATGCGACGTGAAGGTTATGAAGTTGCTGTTTCCAAACCGGAAGTAATTATGCACCGTGATGAAAATGGAAAACTTCTAGAACCGATTGAAAGTGTCATTATAACAGTACCTGAAAAATATACAGGCACGGTCATTTCCAAACTAAATGTCCGAAAAGGACGTATGGAGGGAATGTACAGTGATGAAGGTTGGTCCCGACTGGAGTTTTTAGTTCCAACTCGTGGTTTACTGGGTTATCAAAGTGAATTCATTAATGATACCCATGGTGAAGGAACGTTAGTTCGCCGTTTTGCAGCATTTGAAGACCATAAGGGTGATATTCCACAGCGTCAGAATGGCGTGCTTATTTCCCAGTTTAATGGAGAAACCATGGCATATTCACTGTTTAATTTAAGTGATCGTGGTGAAATGATGGTTGGAGCAGGAACCAGAGTCTACGAAGGTATGGTTATTGGAATAAATAACCGAGCTGATGATATGACCGTTAATCCGACTAAAAATAAGAAAATGACCAATGTTCGTTCTTCCGGTACAGATGAGGCTTTAAAATTAATTGAGCCAAAAGTATTGACCTTGGAACAAGCTTTAGAATTTATTAACGATGATGAATTAGTGGAATTAACACCAACTGATATTCGCATCCGAAAGAAATTGTTATCAGAATTGGATCGCAAAAGATACGGTCGATAAGGGATTATCAATGTTATGCAGCTTGAAACTAAACCCCTACCTATTGCTGAGATAACCATAATTAAGCCATTATAAGTTTTGAAAATAAACCAGATTTAACTGAAAAATAAAGCGCCGCTTTGATGTTAAAAAGCGGCGCTTTATTATGTGAAAAATTCATTTTCATTAAAAAACTAAGCTAAGTTGAAAATAATATTTTAAAGTTAAATAACTTCACCCATGGTATAATAGATAAATCTTAGAAAGGCGGTACATGATTGGAGACTAATAATAAGCAACAGGATTCAGAGCACGAGATGAGCGAAAAAACATTTAGGAGTTATTTGCTGCTAATTATCATAGGCATTTGCGTTTTTGTAGCACTTATCAATATTAGCCCTCTTTTGGGAGTGTTAGGTGTTTTTATTTCTATTATTACTCCGGTGTTTATTGGCGTGGGCGTGGCCTTTGTTCTTAATATACCGATGACATTTTTAGAAAAACATTTGTTCAAATTTTTGGATAACATCAAGAGTAAAAAAGGAAAAAACATGATAAAAGTCAAACGCGTTTTGGCGATTACATGTACGTTTCTATTAATTCTGGGAGCAATCGCCGGTATTATGACCTTTATTATTCCCCAATTAAGCAGCAGTATGAATACCCTCTTTGAAAGACTTCCGGATTATATTGTTTCACTAAATAATTTGACGGATAATATACTTGCGTTTTTCAAAATACCTGACAATACATGGAATCAAATTGTTGAACAATGGAATGTTTTAATGGATCAATTGGTCACTACCATTATTAATCTGGTTCCTGAGATATTCGATGTCACTAAAACTGTAACCGTCGGAGTATTTAACAGCTTTTTAGGAATCATTATTTCCATTTATTTACTATCAGATAAAGAAAAACTTTGGGCCTTAAAAAATAAACTCATGCTTGCCTACGTCCCTAAAGATCGGGCAGATTTCATCGAAGACGTTAGCGTGACGGCCAATCGTATATTTCATGGTTTCATTGCCGGACAATTGACAGAGGCCCTGATATTAGGAACAATGGTAACGATTGTGCTGGCTATTCTCCAAATACCATATGCATTGCTTATTGGTGTTCTCATAGGGATTACCAGTATTATCCCTGTGCTTGGAGCATTTTTGGGTGCAGTACCCAGCGCATTCATTCTATTGGTGGTAAACCCTTGGTATTGTTTAATATTCATCGTTGTTATCATCGTTTTACAACAAATCGATAACAATTTCATTTATCCCAGGGTGGTTGGAAATTCAGTTGGCCTTTCCGGACTTTGGGTTCTCATTGGTATGTTTATCGGTGGAAGTCTGTTCGGGTTCCTGGGAATTATTTTGGGAATCCCAACGTTTGCAGTATTCTATTCAGTATTTCGCAAGATTACAAATGAACGGCTTGGAAATCTGGCAGAAGAGTAAAAGGTAAAAAAATAAAGGGTTTAACCCTTATTTTTTTTTGTGTTATTATGTTCAGAATTGTTTTTTTCATTTCGATTCTTCTCCAGCTGCTGTTTTGCTTTAGAGGCCATTAAGGTGAGACTCATAGTAAGTCCCTGGAATCCCACATATAATGGATGGCGCTGATCCAGTTTTCGAATATCGCCGCTTTTATCTAAAAGACTATTGGGAGGATGATTATTCTGAGGAAGTTTGGATTCAGTGCCGACAACCACACGCTTGCCGGCAATGCTGTTTAGCAGAATATTCACTACATCCCAGGCAGATTCAAAGGCGACAATCTTAATTTTATTTTCTTTAATCTGAAGAGCGTATTTTCGAATGAATTCAGAAGAAAACCCCTGACTGTTGAACGTCACACAATCAGAAACCTTCGCCCCATCCACAATAGTAATATACTGCCCATTATTACCACCCTTGGAATGACCCGTCATGGTGTAATGGTCAAAATGAAAGGTCGTATCAACCAAATGGTAATATTCTAAGGCCTTAAGCTGCTGCGGCGTATCACAAATAAAACCGCCTCTAATATTATCAATCCAGCCAATCCCTGTGGTGCCGCGAAAGGCAACGATGCCGCTATCCGGGGTAAGATCAGAAAAGCAATAGCCCACCAGGCCGTTTTCTGGTTGATTGGTATAGGCAAGAACTTTTAAAGGGGTAAGCCGCGGATTCTCTTTCATCAGGCGCAATGATGCTAACCACTCTTTTGAAGACATGGCGGCATCTCCGCCCAGGGTATCAACTTTTGCTAACAGTGCCTCCACCATTTGACCTAAAGTATAGTCAGGAAGTGTAGCAGGATCTGTTGGAAGATCCAAAGCAGCAAGTTGACTTATTAAATTGAGTTCGCTGTGGTATAACATAATTCAACCCTCCTTGGGTATTTTTTTTAACAGAGGAGTTTATTATTTTCTTGGGAAGTACTAAGAATTATCATGGCGTTTATTTATCTTCCTCCAAAAAGACTTTGTATACTTCTAATGAATCAGGGTGTTTACGATGAGCCATATGTGGGAATGCATTAAGAATCCGTCGATGGGTGTAGCGATTAAATCGTTTATTGACTAGGATTCGATTTCTAAGGTTTGTTATCACACTATGAGCAGAATCTTTGGCATCAGAAATTTTTTCATTGGCGCCCGAAAGGGTTTCGATTTTCAAATCCTTGACTTTTACGCTGAGGTCATGGGCGGTGTTAATGCCTTTGTCTTTCAGGGCATTTTTAAATTCAGTGGTGGCTTCGTAAATAGTTCCCAGTTTTTTGTTGAAGTCCAAGGTTTCACGAGTAGATTCAACAACATCAGCTGTAAATAAAACGGCAGCAGCAGTGGCTATGATTACTAGCAAAAATTGTGAAATGTTTTGGATTAGTCCCTGCAGAAAAGGATGTAACAAGTACATCAGTACCAGAGACATTACACCAAAGAGGACAGAGTTTTTCAAACAGATCCGCCCGTTAATATTAAACTTATAGGTAGAATAGTCCCACCATTTAGCATGGAATGTTTTTTCCATTCCCCAACTGGTAGTATATTCCAGAACACTGGTGGTGATCATTCCAATTAAAAATACTTCCACTGGATTATGAATATAGGGGCCTAGGAAAAACACAATAATAATGGCACCAACCCCATAAATTGGGCAATAGGGCCCATTTAAAAACCCCCGATTAGTGAACTTTTTTTCGAGAATTGAACAATAGACAACCTCACAGCTCCAACCGATGATTGCATAAAGTAAAAAATAAGTAAAGAGGAGGCTAAAGTTATAATACATAAATAATTCCTTTCTAAGTTTAAGTTTATGAATTATTCTATCATAACATTATAATATCTCATAGATAAATACGTCATATTTATTATATTTTTGTGAAAGACAAATATTTATAGAGGTTGGATGGATATGTTTTTGTTTTTTTTAAACTTATGGTTTATAATGAAAGGAATCGCTGGGATGACAAGGATTCCAATATTATTTTTGCCCACGATAAAAGAAAAGCAATGAAATTTTGGAGGAAAATCGCATGAAAATTATTGACATAGAAATCACCAGCAATGAACAACTGATTGATATAACCGAACAGGTTAAAGATTATGTAAATGAAGTAAGACTAAAGGACGGCTTTATCCATATCCAAATTCCTGAACGAACTTCAGCCGTGACAATTTCCATAAATGATGACTGGCGATTGGAAAAGGAATTTTTTAAAAAAATGAATCATTTGCTGCCTAAATATGATGGCATGAGCTTTACCGGATGGACAACATCGAATGTAAAAGCCTCTATTTTTGGTTTGACGATTCAGGTTATGGTTCAGAACGGAACATTGATTCTGGATAAAAACCAAAGCATTTATTTTGTTGAATTTCAGGGACCGGGACAACGACAATGTTATATGAGCACCATGGGAACCAACTTGGAAGTAGGAGAAGAACCAAAAATGCCCGAGTTTCTTAGAATTCTTCATGAGAACCGCAGCGATCTCAAAGCCGAACACGAACGAATTCAAGAAGAAATGCGAACTGAATGGCGATTAAAAGAAGAACTCCGACTGGAATCAGAAAAAAATAAAAATAGCTAGTTGATGAATTTAATAAATGCTGGTTGAAAAAATGAAAAAGACGTATGCATTCAAAGGTTTGCGGCATCATTTTCTATGAAATGTAATAAATGATGAAAATAGATGAGGGATAGGAAGGTCAAAAAGGATGAAGAATTATTAAAGGCCCTAGGATTTTTCTGTATTGGGGATGAAATGAAAGAAATAGGTGCAATGGATTTTTGTATTGAGCTAAAAGCCCTGCTACAGGCTGAAGAGATCTGTTATCCCAGTAGTGGACAACAGATTTTCAATAGACTGAAAAAATTGATTTGAGCAAAACAAGAGACTTTGGCCTCTTTTAAAGTGGCTCAATTTTGTTCAGCAACTTTATTTGATAAAAAGCTAATGAGTTCCTTAATTAATTCCTGACGCCTTAAAATACCAATAAATACCCCTTGGTCATCAACTAAAGGAATGAAGTTTTGGCATACAGCAAGATCAACCAAATGTTCAAAGCTTTCATTCACTCGGGCAACCTGAATTTTTGTTTTAAATTCAATGTCCTTAATTTCAAAAGTATCCAAATTAATTTTGGGGTGAGTAAGGCTTAATGACTGAACTCTTAAAAGGTCACCTTCACAAATGGTTCCAATATATTGTCCTTTTTTATTAATCACAGGCAGAGCCGCATAGTTTGTAAGGATAAAGAGATTATAGGCTTGATGAAAAGAATCAGTATTTGTTAAAAATACAGTATCGCTTTTAGGTAATAAATAGAATAAATGGTTTTTCAAAAAATTGCTCCTTATTCTTCATTTAAGATTTGGTGGAGTTTTCATTTGCTTATAATTTTATCATGATATTCGAAAGACTCCCTTAAAGATTTTTCTTAATGACGACTGTAATAAAAATGAAAAAATCCATTTTCTATTTCACTGTTAGGCATTGTTGGTGTATAATGTAGGAGAATTTAAAAAAAAGGATTGCAAATGGAAGAGCTATTATTATATATACAATCAAGAATAACCATTGGAAGTGTCATTGAGGTTTTTATTATTACCTATATTGTCTATCGTGTATTGTTATGGATACGAGGTACCCAGGCAGAACAGGTATTTAAGGGTCTTATGCTTTTATTATTCCTTGCACCACTCAGTGCGTGGTTAGGTTTTACGACATTAAATTTAATGATTACCAGCGTATTCACCTGGGCCTTTATTTTTATTGTGGTTGTGTTCCAACCTGAATTCCGGTCAGCCCTTGAGCAGTTAGGAAACAATCAACTTTTTAGGGATATACTAAAAAGACCCTCAATCGATTCTTTGGAAAAGGATGCGGAAGAGCTTATTGAAGCCGTTGGCAACTTGGCGAAAGAAGAAATTGGAGCCCTTATTGTTCTCGAAAAGCATACAGGGCTTAAGAATATTGTCAACACCGGTATCCAATTAGATGCTGATATTAGTAATGAACTCATTGAGAATATTTTTACAACCAACCGTCCATTACATGATGGTGCAGTGATTCTTAAATTTGGAACCGGACGAATCCGTGCGGCTGGATGTTTGCTGCCTTTATCGGATAATCGGGATCTGGGCAGTGCATTAGGAACACGACATCGAGCCGGGCTTGGAATGACAGAAAAATCAGATGCCATTGTCATCATAGTGTCTGAAGAAACAGGTCAGGTTTCATATGCTGACAATGGAACGTTGTTTCAAGATGTGAATCCAGAGGTGCTTAAACAAATGATTTTGGATAATTTCACAGTAAAAGATGATGGAAAAAATAATACCTGGCTACATAAATTTTGGGAGAAATTAGATGAAAATAAAAAAGAAAGTACCGGTGCATGAAAAGGTCATACGCATATTTCTGGCCTTGGGTATCGCTGTATTACTATGGTTCATGGTGAATGGCAATTCGAATGTCATTGTGAACCAGGATTTTAACAGTATTCCCATTACTTTAACCAATGAGGATGGGTTGGCTGCTAAAAAGCTCGTTTTAGCCGAAGATAAAAGTTATTATCTTAATCTTCGAATAAAGGGAACCGATAAAAATCTCAGGAAAATTAATACCAAGGAAATCTCAGCAGAGGTTAATTTAGGCGATATCAATACCAAGGGAACCTACGACTTGGAAATTGCAGTGAAGGGACTACCTAATTCAGTCATTATAGATAGTGTGAATCCGACATCCTTACAGATTGTGGTGGATAATATTATTAAAGAAAATCTTGAAGTTGGTGTAGTGGTAGAAGGTCAACCGGCAAATGATGCGGTCGTGATTTCTGCAAAATCTTTAGAAAAGGTTGAAGTCCAGGGCCCTGAAGAATCCATTGCAAGAATTGCTAAAACCACTGGAACAGCTAATGTTAGTAACCTGAAGTCAGATACCATTGAACATTTACAGGTTATGGCCTATGATTCATCAGGAAACCGGATTAATGATGTTGAATTTTCACCAAGCGTAGTCACAGCAGAGATTATTCTCGGAAAAATGAAAGAAGTCGGTGTGATTACTGCAACCTCTGGACAAACCGCCAATGGTTATGTCGTCTCACAAGTTTTGGTTGAGCCCTCAAAAGTCATGATTGGTGCAAAACAGGAAGTCCTTGATCAGATTGATGCCATTACTATGAACGCCATTGACGTATCGGGGCAAGCCAAAACATTTTCAAAAGATGTTAGTTTGACTCCGCCAGAAGGCTGCTATCTTCAGAATGGCAATGATCAGGTAAAAGTGACCGTTAACATTGAAAACACTATAGAAAGAAGCTTTACTTTGGATAAAATAAGTGTTAAAAATCTGGGTGCTGGTTTAGTTGTTTCAAAAATGAAAGATTCCAAGGTGTTATTGAAATTGGAAGGGGCAAGCAGTGTTTTGAATGCTCTGAATCCTGCTCAAACTGAGGCCTATGTTGATTGTGCCAATTTGGGACCGGGTGAATACGAATTACCAATTCAGTCTAATTTAACCCCGGCATTGGTGAAGTCCATCACCTCGGCAAAAACCATTGTTACCATTGAGTGATGATAAGAAATTGACAAGTGCTGAAATTTACCTGAATTTTCATTCAAGATCTTGCAATTGTTAATATTTTAACATATAATATCAGGAAGTAATTTTTTTAGAATTACAAATCACACCATAAAATTATTTTAAGGAGGAAATTAAACGTGAAAAGAGTGTATAATTTTTCAGCAGGACCATCTGCCTTACCTATTGAGGTATTACAAAAGGCAGCTGATGAAATGGTATCATACGGAGATTCAGGAATGTCTGTTATGGAGATGAGTCATCGTTCGTCTTATTTTATTGATATTCTTCATGAGGCAAAAAGTTTATTTAAAGAACTGATGAATGTACCAGATAACTACGAAATCCTGTTTTTACAGGGTGGGGCCTCTACCCAATTTTCAATGGTTCCATTAAATCTCTTAGCTAAGAGTAATAAATGTGATTTTATGATTACCGGAAGCTGGGCAAAAAAAGCATATCAAGAATCGGCTCGTTATGGAGAAGCAAAGGTTATTGCGTCTTCTGAAGATAAAACCTTTTCCTATATTCCAAAAGTGGATTCCAAGGATTTCACACCGGATGCTGATTTTTTTCATATTTGCGTCAACAATACCATTTTCGGAACACGCTTTAAACCAGAAAATTTACCAGAAACTGGTAATGTACCTTTGGTTGGAGATATGTCTTCCAATATATTATCCGAAGTATATGATGTATCAAAATTTGGTTTGATTTATGCCGGGGCCCAAAAGAACATGGGACCAGCAGGTGTAACGGCTGTGATTATTCGTAAAGACTTATTAGGACATGCCAAAGATTTCACACCAACCATGCTCAATTATAAAATCCATGCCGATAACGATTCAAGCTATAATACACCACCATGCTTTGCAATTTATGTCTGTAAACTAGTTTATGAATGGGTTAAGGCCAATGGCGGTGTTGCGGGTATGGAAAAAGCCAACAAAGAAAAAGCTCAATTGCTTTATGACTATATTGATAACAGCAAGCTTTATAAAGGAACCGTTGTTCCCGAAGATCGTTCATTAATGAATGTGACTTTTATTACAGGTTCAGATGAATTAGATGCGCTCTTTGTTAAAGAAAGCAAAAAAGTTGGTTTGGAAAACTTAAAGGGTCATCGAAGTGTTGGGGGAATGCGTGCCAGTATTTACAATGCCATGCCACTGGCAGGTGTTGAAACCCTTATTAACTTCATGAAAAAATTTGAAAGTGAAAATGCATAGACATTTTCCATGTGAAAGGAAATATTACATTGAATTATAAAGTACAAACTCTCAATAATATATCTAAAAAGGGCCTGAAATTATTAGGCGAAAATTATACTGTTCTGGATCAGCCTGAGAACTCTGATGCTATTTTATTAAGAAGTTATAAAATGCATGATATGGATATTCCAGCCAGTGTTAAATTTGTTGGTCGTGCCGGAGCCGGTGTGAACAATATTCCACTGGATAAATGTTCAAAACAAGGAATTGTTGTCTGTAATTCTCCAGGAGCCAATGCCAATGCGGTAAAAGAATTGGTCATTGCAGGAATGCTCATTTCTTCACGTAAAGTCGTTGATGGCATCGCTTGGGCAAAAACTCTGGAAGATAAAGGTGATGATGTTCCCGCCTTAGTTGAAAAAGGCAAAAGCGCTTTTGGCGGACCAGAGCTTTACGGCAAAAAAATGGGAGTTATTGGTTTAGGTGCCATTGGTGTTCTTGTTGCAAATATGGCCATCGATTTTGGCATGAAGGTTTATGGTTTTGATCCTTTTATTTCCATTGACAACGCCTGGGGCTTGAGCAGAAAAGTAAGACGCGCAGTGAGTAAAGAAGAAATTTTTAAAAATTGCGATTATATTTCACTGCATATTCCTTTTATGGATGAAACCAAAGACTATGTCAATGCCGGTTTATTAAAAGAAACAAAGGAAGGCTTACGTCTTCTGAACTTTGCAAGAGGCGGACTTGTGAATTATGAAGCATTAGAGAATGCTATAGAAGAAGGCATTGTGGCAACATATATCACTGATTTTCCAAATGAACGTCTTCTTAAAATGAAGAATGTTATTAACATTCCTCATTTAGGTGCATCTACACCAGAAAGCGAAGAAAACTGTGCTGAAATGGCTATTCATTCCCTAAAAGAATACTTGGAAAATGGGAATATTATTAACTCTGTTAATTATCCGGATTGCAATATGGGCGTTTGTGAGAGTATTAATCGTCTTACCGTTAATCATGCAAATGTTACTAATATGCTGGGTCAGATTACAAAGATTTTGGCTGATAACAACATTAATATATCAGTTATGACCAATAAAAATCGCGGATCATGGGCTTATACTATGATGGATGTTGACAGTAATGTTGGCGAAGAAGTAAAAATAGCCCTGAAAAACATTGAAGGTGTTACCCGGGTTCGTATTATTAAATAAACTAACACTATAAAAGAAGTGGCTGTTAAAAAAATCTGACTAAGTGTCTGTTATTGCTGTTATCATTATCATTCCTGAGTTCCCACACCCTTTGGGTGTGGGAACTCAGGGTCCACCCATTGGTATTTTGCAACAGGGCACACTTGATTTTGCAACAGGCACTTCTTTATTTAAAAATTTGGAGGAAAAAATGTCAACAATTAAACCTTTTAAAGCTGTTCGGCCCTTTCCCGAAAAAGCAGCAGATGTTGCCGCACTACCCTATGATGTTTACAATCGAGCAGAAGCCAATGCAGCAGTTCGAGGAAAGCTTGATTCTTTTTTACGGGTAGATCGCCCCGAAACAACCTTGGATGATCGAATGAAAATGGATGACCCCCTAGTTTATGAAACAGCTAGAAAAAATTTAGAAAAGCTTTTCTACCGGAATGTCATAACCCAGGACACCCAGGATTGCTTTTACATTTATGAATTGGTAATGGATGGCAGAAGCCAGGTTGGTTTAGTGGTTTGTACCTCCATTGATGAATATGTTGATAACACCATCAAAAAACATGAACTCACCCGGGCAGATAAAGAAGAAGATCGGATTAAGCATGTGGATGCCACTAATGCCAATACAGGGCCTATTTTTCTGACTTATCGTGGACAGGTCCCTATTAATACCCTTGTGGATACCTGGCGAGAAGCCCATACCCCGGTGTATGATTTTGTATCGGAAGAGGGGATTACCCATCGGGCCTGGGTTGTTGATGATGAGGCTGTAATCAGTGGTTTAGTCGAAAATTTTAAAGGTGTAAAGAATCTGTACATCGCTGATGGACACCACCGTTCTGCCTCTGCTGTAAAGGTAGGCCTTATGCGCCGAGAAGCAAACCCTGACTATACAGGAAAAGAAGAATTCAATTATTTTCTTTCAGTATTATTCCCAGATGAACAGCTCCAGATAATGGATTATAACCGTGTGGTGAAAGATCTCAATGGTTTAAGGGTTGAAGAATTTTTAGAAAAGCTATCTGAAAAATTTGACATTGAAGAAAAAGGGTCAGAACCGGTAAAACCACCTCAAAAAGGGTCTTTTGGTCTCTATGTTGAAGGAAAATGGTATTTACTCACAGTCAAGGAAGGGGTTTATGATCCTGATAATCTTGTGGAGTCATTGGATGTAGCCATTCTCCAGGATAATGTACTGATTCCCATTTTAGGTATTGGGGATATTCGTACTGACAAACGTATCGATTTTGTTGGTGGTATACGTGGTTTAAAAGAGCTGGAACGTCGTGCCAACGAAGATATGGCATTGGCATTTTCCATGTATCCAACCTCCATTGAAGAACTCATGAACATCGCCGATGCCGATTTACTTATGCCGCCAAAATCCACTTGGTTTGAACCAAAGTTAAGAAGTGGATTATTTATACATAAACTTAGATGAAAATCATAAACATAAAAAAACTTGCATCTTAATTTATGATGTGATATCCATTACAACATTCAGTGAGTTAAAAGATTGGGTTTACTCAAATCTCATAACAAACTGCAAAGAAAAACGAATACAACAAAGTTATCGTACTGATGCCATGAGGGTTTGTCCCCAGTGGAAAGGCGAGAGAATCATGTGAATTTAACCTAAATACATTGTGGTGAGCAATGGGTTCGGGCTTTAACGTGTTTTCCCTGTACCATTGGTACAGGGATTTTTTTTGCTTGTTTAAAGAACAAAAAAATTCAAAAAAGGGAGGGCAAGAAATGGAAAAAAGAATAGGACTCATAGGCATTGTGGTTGAGAATGAAGAGGCTGTGGAAAAATTAAACAATATTTTACACGATTATGGCAAGTATATCGTGGGACGGATGGGAATTCCATACCGTGAAAGAAATATTTCTGTGATTAGTGTGGTCATTGATGCGCCAACGGATGTAATCAGTTCCCTTGCAGGAAAATTAGGAATGATTACCGGGATCAGTATTAAAACCGTGTATTCCAAACTTCCGAAATTTTCAGAAAACCTGGAAGAAGCCAGTGAATAAACTTGTTGAAAAGCTTGCCCGGGAACAAACCCTTGAGGCAAAGGAGATTCTGTGGCTTCTGGAAAATAATACGGTTGAACTGAGGCAGGATCTCGCTCAAAAAGCCAGTGAGGTTGCCAAAAACACCTTTGATAATGGGATCTATACACGAGGACTCATTGAATTTAGTAATTATTGTAAAAATGATTGCTATTATTGTGGGATTCGAAAAAGTAATGATCAGGTTCATCGGTATCGCCTTACAGAAGACCAGATCTTTAACTGTTGTAAAACTGGTTATGCTTTAGGATTTCGAACATTTGTCCTTCAGGGAGGAGAAGATCCTTACTTTGATGACGATCGAGTGGTTGCCATTATCCAGGAAATTAAGAAAAATTTTGCTGATTGTGCCATCACCTTGTCCATGGGGGAAAAATCAAAAAAAAGTTATGAACG
>JAENWK010000196.1 GCA_016650045.1 Eubacteriaceae bacterium
CGCATGAAATATTGTGAAATCTGGGGAGGAGAAAGCGTGTTCTTTGAAGATAAATTCAAAGCCGCAAACATCCCAATGATTACACTGGAACGCGAAGAAATCATGACGAGTTCCGGACAGCTTGCTGTGCGGGCAGGAGCATTTATTGAAATGATTGAAGGAGGAGAAAAGTAAATGGCTGAAAAATTTGATCTTTTCAAAGACATATCTGATTCCGCAGACGCGGCAGTCAATTATGTGGGTCAGAAGCATCCGGAAAATCTGTGGATGTTTGATATCCAAAAAGTCTATTGGAATGAAGTGCACAATGCAAAAGCATTAGGAAAAAAATTAGTCTATATGGGTGCATGTGTGCCAATGGAGCTGCTTTATGCTTTTGATTGTACACCGATGCTTCTGGATATGCTGCCAACACGTTTATGCACCACTCCGGAACTTGCTGCTAAATATATTGATATCGCCGAAGAGCATGTCGCCGCAAGTATGTGCGGAATTGACAAGGTTGATTTAGGAACGGTTTTATCAGGCGATATACCGGAGAAGCCGGATGCTTTTATTTATTCAACGGTACCCTGTGACTCGTCCCGGGTTGCTTATCCAGCGATTGATAAACATCTTGGTGTTCCAAGTTATTGTATGGATATACCCTATCGTAAAGATGAAACGGGTTATAGGTATATCGCAGATCAAAACAAAGAAATTATCACATTTTTAGAAGATTTAACCGGTACAAAGCTGAATATGGATAAATTGAAAGAGATAATGGAAATTTCAGACAAGACAATGATCTTGATGAAACAAATTTCTGACTTACGAAAAAATCATCCTTGTCCGCTTCCTGGGGCACTTCTTTTCCTGAATCAGCTGATTCCCGCTATGGCAGGACACCCGGAAATGCTAAAATGCATGGAAGCCCAGTATGCCGTTGCAAAACATATCGTTGATCATAAAATGGGTGCGGTAAAGAAAGAAAATTTCAGAGTTTTATGGCTGCAGAACATGCTTTGGTGTAATCTTTCGGCTTTGCATTATATGGAAAAAACATACGGTGCCATTGTCGTCATGGAAGCGTTTGGATATCAGGAAACTGATTTGTTTAATGGGACAACTGACATTGATGAAATTTGTTATATCAGTGCGAAAAAAGCATTGGCACTGCCAATGATTCACGGTTCATCAGGCCCTGTTGAAGATTACATTCATTTGGTGGATGATGCCATGGAGGCGTATGATATTGATGTTGCAATGTATGTTGGACATGTCGGATGCAAGCATTGCTGGGCTGCTGAAAAAATTGTAAAAGACATGGTCCAGGACAAATATGGAGTTCCTATGATGTCTCTGGATGTAGACGCTGTCGATATCCGATATAAAAACAATGATGAAATGATTGCAGTATTCAAGGATTTTTTTGATACTCTTATTGAAAATAAAAAAGAGTAGCACTTAAAATTAGTCATAAATAAAGTTAACCATAACCATAATTGAAAAGGAGAAATGTAGATATGAATATTCAAGAAGAATACAAATCTAAACTCAAAAGTGTTGAGGAAGCCGTAAAATTGGTTGAGTCTGGTGAATCATGGTTTGTTGGACCTGCTACGGCAACACCGGCATATACAATGAATGCTTTATGCGACAGATATGAAGAACTTGAAGGAGTTAGCTTTTGCGGAACAAACATTGGAGCTCCAATACCTTTTCTCGTGGATCCAAAGTTTAAAGGACATATTGAATATTGTACTTATTTTACAAGACCCCCTCTGGAACGACCTATGGCCAATAAAGGAATGATCGAATATGCTTCCGTTTGTTTTACTAAAACTAAATATTTTCTAAATGACGTTCGTAAGGTCACAGGCATGATCACTGGCGCATCAGAAATGGATGAAGAAGGATACATGTGGTTTGGACCACAGGGAGCCAGTGTTAATGGCATGGTTTCCGAGATGTGCAATAAAATCATTATTCAGGTTAATAAAAATATGCCAAAGATACCAGGCAATTTCCCGAAAATCCATATAAGCCAAGTCGAC
>JAENWK010000063.1 GCA_016650045.1 Eubacteriaceae bacterium
AAAGTCTGGACTGAGCTCATAGCCAGAATTGTTACCATGGGTGGCGTTACCAATGCTGATACCGCCCAAATTTCTTTTGGATTCGGCCTTTTTACCGGAGCTTTTGGCTTACAGCAGGGATTAGAAAAGGTAGGGGCTGGGGTCATTCCCATGTCCAGCGGTAATACCCAAAAGCAAATTATGATTATGCAGGATTTCCAGACAACGGCTCTTGTGGCTACCCCTTCCTATGCCTTACATATTGCAGAAGTCGCTTATGAAATGGGCATTGATCCCAAAAATGATCTCTTCTTAAAATATGGACTCTTTGGCGGAGAAGGGTCTACCGAAGAAATGCGGTCGAAGTTAAATGAAGCCTGGGGCATTTTTTCCACTGAAAATTATGGAATGAGTGAACTCATTGGCCCAGGTATTTCTGGGGAATGCCTGGCCCTTAAAGGCATGCACATTTGTGAAGATCATTTTATTGCCGAAATTATTGATCCTGAAACCCTTGAGGTTCTTCCTGAAGGATCCACCGGCGAACTGGTCATTACGCCTATTACTAAAGAAGCACTCCCTTTAATTCGCTACCGTACCAAAGATATCACGCGGCTGGATTTCTCACCTTGTGATTGTGGCCGAACCTCTGCTCGTATGGCAAAAATCACAGGTCGAACTGATGATATGCTTATTATTGGTGGGGTTAATGTCTTCCCATCACAGATTGAAGGTGTTCTCCTGGGCATCCAGGGCATTGGCTCAAACTACCAGATTCGCGTGCTTAAAAAAGGCTATCTTGATCGTATTGAAATCGACGTAGAAGTTAATGATCACCATCTCCTGGATTCTGTTACTCTTTTGGATCGACTCTATCAGGAAATTGGTATGAAGCTTCATACCATTCTTGGCATCCACGCAGGAATTCATTTGGTTGAGCCCAAAAGTCTTGCCCGCTCCGAAGGCAAAGCAAAACGTGTTATTGATTTAAGATCCGAAAAATTATAGGAGGTTCACAATGTTAATTAATCAGTTATCTGTTTTTATTGAAAATAAAAAGGGACATCTTAGTAAAATTACACAAGTATTAAAAGATGCCTCTGTGGATATCAGAGCAATCTCGGTTTTTGATAGTGCTGAATTTGGTATCTTACGGGTGGTGGTTGACAAACCTGAAGAGGGTGTAATCGCTCTGAAAAATGCTGGACATGTTGTCAAGCAAAGTATGGTTTTAGCAGTAGAACCTTCAGATAAGGTTGGCAGTTTTCATGATGTTTTTAATGTGCTTTATAAAAATGATGTTAATATTGAATATGTCTATTCCTTCGTTATGCCAAGTAATGTTGGTTCACCCCTCATTATATTAAAAGTGGATGATCAGGAAAAAGCCATTGATGTTTTAAAAAACTCAAATATTGTTATCATCCCCAAAGAAGAAATTTATAACCCCAGCTAATAAAACAATCTAATCAAAACCCATCCATAGGCAATAGTAAATCGTTGTCTGCTGCATACTCGTACAGGCTATCAACCATTCGCCATGATGCCGACATCCGATATTACCATTATCCCTGAGACTTACTTTTCAACTTCACTCAAAATCAAAAGCCGGACATCAATTGATGTCCGGCTTTTGTATATCGACAATACACGTCCAAAATCATTTCTCATTTAAATTGGTTTTATCGTTTGCTTTTGATTTTTTTAAGTCTAAAAAACTCTTCCCGTTCCTTTTCCTCTATGGTGTCCTCGATAAATTTTATTTCTTCTTTTAATTGTGGAATTCGAATTTTATCCAAAGCATTTGCACTTTTCTGGGTCTTTTTTATTTCCAGAGAAAGCTTATAAGCTGTGGTTTCAATTTGTGCTAACTGGTAGGACAAATATTTAACATCATTAAATTTTTTGATGGTTATGTCCAATGCCGGATTATTCTCATAAAAGCCGTAGGGTAACAACTTTTCAGTTGATTTTGTATAGATCACTTCAGGAATATCTACGCCCATAACACTTCTGGCACGAATATCAAAGGGAATCTCCGGAGTTACTGATAATGCAAATTCCTCTAAATGGTTTAAACCGATACTGATAGATGTCTCTTGCAATGCCTCATATGCTTCCTGAAAAAGATTTCTGATTTCTTTTTCAATAAGTTCAGATTCCTTTACCAGCTGCATAATTTCCTGGATCAATATGGTTCTTTTTTTATCTAAAAGATCATATCCTTTTTTAGAAAAATTAAGCCGATCTTTTGACTTTATGAGATTAGCCTTGGTAGGAGTCGTTTTAATAGCCATGCTCTCACCTACTTTTCTTTAGGAAAGTATTTATCAATGTTTTCAGGGCTTAATCGATCGAGTTCAGAAAGTGGCAATATGGATAGGAGATGCCACCCCAAATCAAGACTCTCTAAGATATCTCGACTTTCGTCAAACGCCTGATTTAAAAACTGTGCTTCAAAGGCCCGGCCAAAATCCATGAATTTTTTATCAGTATCGCTCAAATCATCTTCCCCGATAATCTGCGATAAATCCCTGACTTCCTGGACTCTGGAGTATGAAGCAAAGAGCTGATTGGCAACATCTGCGTGATCTTCACGAGTAAATCCTTCCCCAATGCCATCTTTCATTAATCGGGACAATGAAGGTAAAACAGCTACCGGAGGATAAATGCTTCTTTGAAAAAGATCGCGCCCCAGAACGATCTGTCCTTCGGTAATATAACCGGTTAAATCGGCTATTGGGTGGGTTATATCATCGTTTGGCATGGTTAATATTGGTAATAAGGTGATGGAACCTTTCCGATCTTTCAGCATTCCTGCTCGCTCATAAAGCGAAGCTAAATCAGAATACATATAGCCGGGATATCCTTTTCGACTGGGTACCTCTTCCCGTGCAGATGAAATTTCTCGAAGGGCCTCACAATAGCTGGTAATATCTGTCATAACAACCAGAATATGCATATTTTTTTCAAATGCAAGATATTCGGCAGCAGTTAATGCACAACGCGGAGTTGTGATTCTTTCTGCAACGGGATCATCGGCATAGTTAACAAACATAACCACACGATCCATAACGTTGGCCTCGTCAAAGCTTTTCCTGAAAAAATTTTCGTCATCATGCTTAACACCAATGGCTGCAAAAACGATTCCAAATGCTTCGTCCACATTGTCCCCTAATTGGGCTTGTTTTACAATCTGTGCTGCCAGCTCATTGTGAGTTAAACCATTCCCTGAAAAAATCGGGAGTTTTTGTCCTCGAATCAAGGTTGCCAGAGTATCAATCGATGAAATCCCGGTTTGAATGAAATCTCTCGGATATTCCCTTGCCGTGGGATTAATAGGTCTTCCGTTTATATTAGCTTCAACCATGCTAAAAACATCGCTACCATTGTCTATGGGTTCTCCGATTCCATTAAAAATACGGCCCTGTAAATCCAGAGACATGGGCAATTGAAAAGATTCACCGGTAAATTTAATGGTGCTATTTCCGGCGGCTAATCCTGAAGTACTTTGAAAAACCTGGATCACAACATTTTTTCCTTCAATTTTGATGACTTTGCCTTTTTTAACTTTACCGGTGATATTATCAACGATGTCAACTACTTCCCCGTAAAATACGTCATCCACATCGGATATCTGAATTAGGGGACCAATAACCTTATCAATTTTTAAATAATCTCTTTTCATTGTTTCCCCCCTTAATTCTCATATTTTTTGAAAAGTTCATCATAATAAATATCAACGGTTTCTTTCAATCGGTCGATGCCACTAAGATCATCGTTTGGAATGGTATATTTCATTTTAATAAATTGGCTGAAGATATCGGAATCTTTAAGCTGAGAGGTTGGAATACCCAGTTTTAACCCGGAACGACCTTTCTCATAGAGATATTCGATGGATTTTAGCATAGCATACTGTTTTTCTAACGGCACATAGGTATCCTCTTTATCGTAGGCGTTTTGTTGAAGATAGCCAACTTTAACAATTTTAGCGATTTCAAGAACCCATCGTTGATCATCAGGAAGGACATCTTCCCCGACTAGCATAACCATTTCCTGGAGTTTGTTTTCTTCATATAATAGTTCAAGCATTTTATTCCTCAGGCTAATGCAATCCGGAGCGACATTATCTTCATACCAATCAGATAGTATTTTTATATAACCGCTATAACTTTCCAGCCAGTTAATCGCAGGATAATGACGGGCATATGCCAAGTTTTTATCCAGAGCTAAAAAGACATTAACAAAACGCTTGGTGTTTTCGGTTACTGGCTCAGAGAAATCACCACCAGCCGGAGAGACAGCACCAATAATAGTAATCGAACCCTCATCTCCGCCAAGGGTTTCGAAGCTTCCTGCACGTTCATAAAATTCTGCAATACGAGAAGGTAAGTAGGCCGGATAACCTTCTTCTGCCGGCATTTCTTCCAGCCGTCCTGAAATCTCGCGCAAAGCTTCTGCCCAGCGTGAAGTTGAATCTGCCATCATCGCCACTGCATAGCCCATATCTCTAAAGTATTCAGCTATGGTAACCCCTGTGTAAATACTGGCTTCACGTGCGGCAACAGGCATATTAGAGGTGTTTGCAATAAGAACCGTACGCTCCATAATAGATTGTCCTGACTTTGGATCAATTATCTTTGGAAAGTCTTCAATAACTTCAGTCATTTCATTGCCACGTTCACCACACCCAATATAAACGATAATATCAGCGTCAGACCATTTGGCAAGCTGATGCTGAGTTATTGTTTTTCCGGTACCAAAACCGCCGGGAATAGCTGTGGTGCCACCTTTGGCAATGGGAAAAAAGATATCTATAACCCGTTGACCGGTAATAAGGGGCACCAGGGTTTCTTGGCGATAAGCAGAAGGGCGTGGTGTCCGTACTGGCCATTCATGAGCCATTTTCAGTTCATGTATTTCATTTTTCTCATCTTGTATTTTTACCAGTACATCATTAATAGTATAGCTTCCAATGGGGGAAACCTCAATAACTTTTCCTGAGATATTTGGTGGGACCATTAATCGGTTTTCGATAACTTTTGTTTCCTGAACGGATCCAAAGATAGTTCCTGGTAATAGAACATCCCCGATCTTTACACTAATTGTCACATCCCAAAGCTTTTTTTCATCAATGGACATTAAACCAATGCCCTCAGGTATAAAAATCGGTGAAATTTCCAGAATTTTTTCCAATGGACGCTGGATACCGTCAAACATGTTTTTTAACATGCCCGGTCCCAATTTAAGGCTGAGTGGACGTCCTGTAGGTGTAATTTCTTCACCGGTTTTCAATCCTTCGGTTTCTTCATAAACTTGAATGGTTCCAATATTCCCATCTAAAACAATTACTTCTCCAATAAGCCGATTTTTTCCCACCATCACCATTTCACGCATTTTAAAGGTGGTCATGTTTGTCCCTTTGATAACTGGACCGTTTATGGCAGAAATTATGCCTTTTCCTTCGTGCTGTTCGGTTTCTGCCATTTAACTCACCTGCTTTTCCATAAACCCATTAAGTGTCATTCCAATGAGCTTATAATTGGTTTTTATAAGATTATCAACGGTAAAATCGCATCGAATTCGTCTGTCCGCATCTTCTACAATCATACCGCCGATGATATCTTTTGTCTGAACTTGGTATTTCACAGAATAATCAGAAAGTTTTTCGTCGATGTATCCTTTAATCCGGGGAATCTCAGGTTCATTTGCAATAACAATAAGATCTTTTTTTTCCTTAAATACTTCTGGAATTTTATCAGCACATTTGCTAAGGTAGTTGTTATAAATATCTTTTGTCAGATAGTCCTTAGCGTTTTCTAGAATTATTTGATTGAAATCCATTAACATGCGATTCTTTTCTTCTAACTCCAAACTTTTTGCCTTATTTTTTCCTGCTGCAATAATTTTATTTTTATCTCTGAAAATTGTATGATAGCTTCGCTCTTCAATGGCATGCTTTTCTTTTGCTACTTTCAAGCGTGAGGCTTCCAGTAATTCTCGTTGATTATTTTTCGCCTCGTTGATGATATCCTTTCCCCAGGTTCGTTCTTTTTTTAAAAGATACTGGGTAAATACCTTTAGTTTTTCTTCAACTGAAATCATTTTATCACATCCTTACAATCCCACAGATTCTTTTATATACCGTGTAATCATTCCTTCATTTCTCTCATAACCGTATCGATCAGGAATAATCGTAATCAATGGTGAAAAATACTTTTTCTTTGATTCTAAAACAAGTTCTTCCATCATGAGATACGCTTTTTCTGTTAGAAAGATGATCCCAATATCCTTATTATTTAACGCTTCTCTAAATGCTTCTTCTATTTCGATTTTTGTTTTTAGATAAATCCCTTCGATGCCAGCCAGCTGCATTCCTAAAAAAGAATCGTGGTTCTCACTGATAACATAAGATTTCATTTTTATAAACTTCCTAAAATCATGATTGAAATAACTAAGCCGTAAATTGCGATACCTTCAGCAAGACCAACAAATATCAAAGTTTTCCCTAAAATTTTAGGATCTTCAGATACTGCACCAAGGGCTGCTGATCCAACGACTCCAACGGCATAACCGGAACCAATACAGGCAAATCCAGTAGAAATTGCAACGGCAATATAGCCAAGACCAATATCTGTCATGACACCTGAACCGCCTGCAGTTGCAGCAGATACAACCCCTGGTATCATAAATACAAATGCGGCTCCTAAAAGCGGAATAAAGGTAGAGAGATTCAGTCGTAAAAATTTCTTCAGTTTTGTGCTTTTTTCATCGCAGCCATTATAGAAAAGATAAACACCAGTAGTAATGGTTGCTAAAACAAGTAAAGCTGTGCCAATTGTAATTAGAGTTAATACATTCATTTTGTGATCTCCTTAGAATAAATTAATTTGCAGGTCAACCGATTTAAATTCGACCCCGTCTCCAGTATAATATTTACTGAACAATTCATAAAATTGTAGTCTCAATGCCTGAATTGATACAATAAGACCTTCAAGAACAATAATTAATACGTTTGCGAAAACAAGAACTCCGACACTAATTAAGCCGTTTTGAGCCATGGTTGCCAAGGTTTGAAAGGCCATAAACAACCCTACATGAGTGAGTGCAAAGGCACCAATACGAATAAAAGAAACAGTATTGCTAAACATACCTAAAATCATTTCAAGTAATTCGAAGCCACTTTCAACATAGTATTCAGACGCACTTTCTTCATAAAGCTTATTGCGCTTTAAAATATAGTTTGACAGTGGTTCTCTTACGAGAACCAAAAATATCATTAGAATAACAAGACCAATTAACACAGGAATCAGTATATATGCAAGACTAAAATTCACTATGTTTAATACAACAAGACCCAGAAGGGACACATAAAGTATAAAACCACAAATGCCGTTTTTTCCAAACACACCTTCTTTGATTTCTTTTTTTTTAAGTTTATTAATGATGCTATAAATATAGGCTACGAAAAGCATTAAAATACCTATACCAATAGCTGTAAAGAGCATCGTATTGACTTCTTCAAATGGTCTGACCAAAACCGCTTGGATCACATTTTCAAATCCAAAAAAGCTTCCATACATAAAGCCAAAGAATGTCGAGCAAATACCTAAGCGAAAGAGCACCTTCCCAAGCTCCACTCCCCTTTTACCCAGGATAAACCCAGCAATAGCCAGGAAAAGTCCCTGCCCTACATCACCAAACATAAATCCAAAGCAAAACATATATGTAATGCTTAAAAAAGGGGTTGGGTCCAGCTCATTGTATGAGGGCACCCCATACAATTTAACAATCGCTTCAAACGGCCGAAACAGCCAATTATTTTTCATTTTTGTGGGTGGATTCCTGATGCCATCATCTGTATCGGAAAACATGATGATGATATCCGGATATTTTGCTGCAATGGCTTCCATCCTCTTTTTGTCTTTTTTTGAAATCCAGCCTGAAAAATAAAAATTTTCTTCACTAAAAGCCATACTCTTTTTAATAATAGTCAGATTCGCGTAAAGACTGATAGTATTAAAGCTAACAACCGCTTCATTCCGATATTCTTCTAGATGCATGTTCAACTTTTTGCTCTGATCTTTGGATTTTTCGTTCAGATTGTTTATTTCGCTGGTTAACAGATCTATTGTTTCACTGGGAGTTTTTGAATATTTAGGATCAAAACCTTCAATTGGTTTAAAATTAAGGGCTTTTAAAATTCTTTGGGATTCAATTTCTAAATCTTTTGGTGAGATAATCAAAAATACTTCTTCTTTATTTTCTTGATTTCCAACATGGAAAACAAGAGAAGTAACGCTATTATAAATACTTTTAAGACGAGCCGCGTTATCTTTGGTAACTGAGCCCAGACTGTATGAAAAATTTTCAAGATTATCAAGCTCACTCATTTTCACATCCAGTTCATCTAAATATGAATAAGCTCTTCTGCTTTTTTCAAGGATTTCAATTTTTGAGTACAGGTCGTTAAGCTTACCATACTCAATTTCAAGATTGCCCTCAAATTCTTTTGCTACAGATAGTGCCTGATCGAGATCATTATCTGCCTTAGCTAAGGACTCCATGTCTAAATTTAGTGAGCCTTTGTATAGATCGTTTAACTTTTTAACTGTTAAAACAAAATTCTTTTCATCCATCATGGATTCACCAGACGTGAGTTGTGCAAATCCCAGCAGTTCGTCGATATTTTCTTCAAGAATTGGAAGAATAAACCGGCCGGAATCAATCTCATTCATGGCATCTACAATCTGAATGTCATTGAAAAGAAAAATGTCTTTAGTAAATTTATCAACATAGTTAATTTTTCCAACCACATTCGTCATAATCACATTTTCAATTGCCATAGAATACATCCTTTCACATCCTAATCAATGGGTCTGATTAAATATTTTTTTGTTTCTTCCTGTCCCAGGCGATATCTTTTACTCTCAATAACTGAGGTAATGTCTTCAATTTCAAAATCCAGAAGACGAATATATGCAACCACACGACCTAAACCGCCATCTACATCCCCAAAGAGCTTTAAATACATAAAGTAGAGATAACGCTCTCGGCGACGTTCCATAAATAGGTCAATGGTTTTGGTGTGATTAAAAAGAAAAGCATATTCAGAATTACCAAGCCGCTCCTTCAATTCCAGAAAATCATTTGCCCCTATTAGGGCCATTAATTGATTTTCATTAATCTCCAGTCCACCCCTTAATGAATAGGCGATAATCTCTTCTCGTGACAGATTGTAGAACTTCTTACCACGATAAATCCACAATAAATTAAGTAAATCGATGTTATGTCGCTGGGCCTTAATTAGCTCCAGATTCTGCTTTTTATTTAGTTTTAATAATCTGTTTCTAAGTAAATCATAGTAGTAACGATCCAAACTTTTTTCAATTACAATTAAATCCCGATCCGATTCAATGTCTTTATGAATCTCCAATATTCGATAATAATCAGTATCCACAAGCAACTTTTTGAATTCTTCCCAATCCCTGGCACGTA
>JAENWK010000067.1 GCA_016650045.1 Eubacteriaceae bacterium
CCGCTTTCCTTGGTGTGAAAAGGATCGATTGATTTTTAAAACACATATTCCAAACTAAAACCGCAAACAGCCCAGACATTGTTTGGGCTGTTTGCGGAGTAGACATTCTCCTTTTGCCCGAGGGTATCAGTGGTAACGTTCCGGGACCTGTGATCGTAAAAAAGACAGCAATGATTAACACACTGTGATCTTGAAAGTTCGCCAGATTATTATCAATAAATGATTGAAATAAACCAATAAAATTTGAAAACAGCAACAGGGATAACCCCGACCCTTCGGTTAGTCTCCGGGGCCCTGAGAAATACGGGTCAGGGGATCACTAAGGTATTTACGGATAATCCGGATTTATCGAATCTCCGTGTCCTGGCCGTACCGCAATTATTTCAGATGATCAGGTATTGGCATTACTTGAGGAGATTAAAAAAAAATCAATAGATCCTCAAAAAAGTTACAAAATTCAAGATAAAATTGAGGTATTAAAATGGAGAAACGGATCATGGAAATTGGGAATCGTCGGATTTCAATTTTTTCTGATATTGATTTTGAAAAAGGCCCTATTGTATATATGCACATGAACTCTGAAGACATGGAACAGCTGGCTGTGGAACTGGCAGATATGAATACAGTGCTGGTGGCAATTGATGGGGTGGACTGGAACCGCGATTTATCCCCCTGGGCAGCGAAAAGAGCTTTTCGCGGCGGTGAGGATTTCACCGGCGGGGCAGACGCTTATTTAAAGGAACTGACCGAACTCATTATCCCGACGGTGGAAGATAGTATTGATTTTATGCCATCCACCCGGATTCTGGCCGGGTATTCACTGGCGGGTTTGTTTGCATTGTATGCGATGTACAACACTGCCATTTTTAATCGGATTGGGTCCATATCCGGATCCTTATGGTATGATGAATTTTTGGAGTTTATGATGGCAAACCAACCCATGCAGAATCCCGACCGGGTGTATTTTTCCCTGGGAGACCGGGAGAAAATCAATCGGAATCAACGGTTTGCGGTCGTGGAGGAACTCACCCATAAGGCTCAGAATCACATGCAGAGTCTGGGCTCGGATACGGTCTTTGATTTTACGCCGGGAAACCATTTTGAAGACACCATGTATCGCATTGCCAAGGGATTGAGATGGCTAATGTTAGAAGTTTAATTCTTTAATTCTTTAATTCTTCATTTTCAAAGTCTGATGCGAAAAAGATGGATGCTTTTATAACCGCTTTCCTTGGTGTGAAAAGGATCGATTGATTTTTAAAACACATATTCTAAACTAAAACAGCAAACAGCCCAGACATTGTCTGGGCTGTTAATTGTATGCGATAAAAGCAAGAAGTTACAAAAGTCAGATTCCATGAATTTTCTCAGACCCGTTAGCCTGCAATTTGAACCTTTATTAATCCATTATTTACCGCATCGATAAAAACATGTGCCAATATAGGATCAAATTGCAGGCCTGCTTCGTCATTAATAATCTCTAATGAATGCCTCACAGAATAAGGTTTTTTATAGGAACGCACGGATATCATGGCATCAAAGGCGTCGGCAATACATAAAATTCTTGCCGAAACAGGAATGTCCTCTTTAGAAATCCTTCTTGGATAGCCTTGGCCATCATAACGTTCGTGATGGCCGATCACGGCCGGGATGACATAATCAAGGGAGGGAAGGTGACGAATGATTCCAATGGAATTTTCCACATGCCCCTTCATAATTTCATATTCTTTGGCTGTCAGTGGGCCGGGTTTATTAAAAATATGTTCCGGGATACCAATCTTGCCCACATCATGGAGCAATGCGGATTCCCTAATGTTATTGGCCGTTTCTTTATTCATTCCATAGGCGTAGGCAAGTTCTACGGCATAATATGCGACATTATTCGAATGATCGAAAGTATAGTGGTCTTTGGTATCAATGGCCGCGGTCAGTGCATAAATAGTTGTTTCATAATCGGAGTAGACATTCTCCTTTTGCCCGAGGGTATCAGTGGTAACGTTCCCGGCAACATGATTTTGATCGCGTTCAGAGTAGGTCATAATGGCATTTTTACCATTTCTTTTCACATGATAAATGGCTCTGTCAGCATTGTCGATCAATTCTTTTACACTGCTGGCCGCATAGGGAATGGAACAGATGCCTCCGCTTAATGTCAGCTTTTTAAAGCTGTACTCTGCGACACGTATATTCATATCCGATATTTGTAAACGGATAATTTCAGCCAGATTCTTTGCTTCTAATAAATCATAAAAAGGAAGAATAATGGCAAACTCTTTCCCGCTGTATCTTGACACATAGCCATTGCTGCCGACACTGGCCTGAATAATCCTGGAGATCTTCTGAAGGGCGATATCTCCCTCCTTAGTGCCATACAATTGGTTATATAGTTTGAAATCATCAATATTCAGGATGATCAATGCCAAAGATTGGCCTCTGTTGTTTTCATATTCATACTGGATGGTTTCATAAAAATATTTGCGATTTAACAGCCCGGTCAGTTCATCAGTGCGAGCTTCCAGGTATGCCTTTTCGTATAGTCTTGAATTACTAACCGCAATGGATCCAATGGAATCCACATAGCCCAGGAAATTAGTATCATTATCGGTAAAACTGCTATGTTTATCTTTTCCGGAAAGCAATACGATTCCCACCAGTTCAGAGGCATCTTTCAGTGATACAAAACACTCGATTTTTAAATCCGAAAATTGTTTTTTCTCATCTTCCCACATGGATTTGTAGGCAACATTCCGTTTGAAATCTTTCATTAACAGACAACCGGCGTTGTTGGATAACAATGAAACAATCGGGTTGTCTTTGCGTATGCAAACCATCTTTTTATCAAGGGCACTGGTGCTGTGTGCCATAACAAAGGAATCGTTTTTCTCGTTTCTAATACAAATATATATTTTGTCTACTGCAATTGTTTTTTGAATGACATCCACTAATGCTTTCAGAATCTCATTGACATTCAAACTTTTTGAAACCGTCAAACTAAACTCTTTTAAATTTTCTGCTTGAAGAATTTCGTCTTTTATAAAAACTTTATCAATAAATTTCTTCATCCCCTGATAGATCAGGAAAGTCGCCATCGTAAAAAAGACTGCAATGATTAACATACTGTGATCTTGAAAGTTTGCCAGATTATTGTCAATAAATGATTGAAATAAACCAATAAAATTTGAAAACAGCAACAGCGATAACCCTGCTGCAATGGCATAGCAACTGCCTCGTGACACCAAGAGCGTTAATTTAAATAATCGGCGCTGATATAATGCGTAAAACAGGAAAAACGCAAAACAAACCCCGGATAGGATATCCGTTGGAAACCCTTTAAATAATGGAACAAACAGGGCAAGATGACCAATAACTAAAATAAAAACTCCCCGGACGATGGGCGTAAACTGTTTTTTGGCCATTTCATTGGTTTTGCTGTATTTAAATAATAAATACAGCGAATGAAATGTAATGGCGGCACAAACAGCAAATAAGATTGTCATTGGCCAGGAAATACTATAGACAAAGCTTGCTTTTCCATCGGGTGCGGTTAAGGCTTGCGGGGCACTGAGAAAAAAGCCTGTCGTAATATTGATGATATTCACAAAAGCGATAATCACCAAATAAAATAGTTTGAAGAATCGATCTTTTAGCCCTATAAATTCAACAATAAAAATAAAAAAAGCAATGGGCATTAAGGTTAAACCGAGCATGGAGACGTCGTACCAGAAGTTGAGGGTCGGCCATAATTGCATTCTCATGCAGAGAGAACCGCCTGTCCATAAAATCATTGCGGATAAAAAAAGCAAAAATGAGTTGATTAGTTTATTTTTTTTTGCAGCTAAAAATGACAACAGCAAAAAGGTGTAACAACATAAAGCGATGACGGGAATGAATACAAAACTATCCATCATACGCCTCGCCTGTTATTATTAACCGCAAAATTTTGTTTTTCAATGGATAAAAGTTCCTTAATATGATAGATCGATGGATTGATATGCCTCATTTTTCTACCTGTTTGTTTTTCATATTCTTCAAACGTCCCACTTTTTAAAATGGTAATCTCTAATGGTTCCATTCCTAAAATATGCTTTAAGTCTTTATAATCATGATCAACATATTTGAAATAAACAGTTAAATGCTCTTTGAGTATTTCCTTGCTGAGGCCACAACTGGAAATGGAAGACGTGCTGATTTCAACATACATGTGCATCAAGGGACGATTTTGTTTATTATATTCCTTCACCGCAATCCATTCCTGGATGTCAAGGCCTGATAGATCGACGGCACTTTTAATCGAACGTTCTGAAATCCGTGTGAAGCCGGCAATATCAATGATGGTGGGAACCCTGTCGATATATTTAAAACGGGGAATCCTGGTCTTGTCTTCGTCATTTTCCAGCCCCATGCAGCGATAAACATCACCGACCCGGTACCGCATAAAGGCTCCGCCTTTAAGTACAGAAATCACCAATTCATACATTTCTCCCGGAATGACTTCATTCATCAGATAGGTTTTTGGCTGATAGCTGTCATCGTCAAGACTTCGGTTCATTTCATCTTCAGGAATAAATTCGTAAAAACAGGCGTCAGGAAAGAAGTACATCCCGTTCCTTGTCCAGGTTTCAGTTCCGATACAGGAAGGCTCTGTTCCGGCAAATATCTCCATGGGACGAATGCCCCATAGATCTTCCAGGTCATCTTTATAACAATGGTTATCCGTGCCGGCAACCATAAAACCTTTCAGTTTAAATAAATCTTTGGGTTTTAAATTTCTATTTTCTTTTTTGCAGCGATATTTTGCCAAAATCAATTTCCCCAGCATGGGTAGGGAATACGTTGTTTTACTGCTTTTGGCATCATTGGTTGTGCTGGATTGTGAGGAAGTCTTGCTCATGGAAGACAAGCTAAGACTGATAAAATAGGCCACACTTCCTAAACCAAAGAAATAGTCAATATTTTTTTCGAGCCCAAGTTTGAACCCTGCTTTGTTGCATTCACTAAAGGACATTTTTTCTGCTTCTCTGACAGGCGGCAAGAATTCTATGGCGATTTCTTCATTTAACAGCAACGGGAACAACCCAGTCGCATAGGGAAGAGGCGCCAATCCGTAAAGAATTTTGTCTGTGACCCGAACATCAAATTTTTCTTTTTCACTGCTGGTGGAAAGCATCAAGCACGCAACCATATTACTGCGGTAGGTATCCAGCATGCTCTTGGTATAAGGGGCCATCTTGATCGGCTGCTTTCCACCTTCCCAGGTGGTTTGGATCCATATCACCGGTTGATCAGGGAGCATTTCACCTTTTTTTTGCAATAAAATATCAGCATAGTCGCCATAGGTGGATAAAGGCATCATTTTTCTGTATTCGTCAATAGTCTCAGGTTTTTTTCCATCGAGAATTTGTTTGCCTAGTTCACAATTGCTCCAAAGCGAAATTTGTTCCAACATCAGGCGATTTTGTATGGACATGTAAGAATCCATATCCAGATCTAAAAAACCACAATACTCCTGCCATAACATTTCATACTGTCCATTTTTCAACTTCTCTTCAAATTTCACCAGTTGCTCTCTTTCTTACTGCAATGTCTGCAGACAACGTTTTATGCTTTTGAAATTTGGAATAATAAAAGGTGTCATTTTCTTATACTCATCATAATCCTCAAAGACTCGTGGGAACGTCCAGTGATCCTGAAAAATAACATACATGACATTAAAGCCGCTAAAAATGATTCCTGCCAACAATAATAAAGGGATTTTTAATGTAAGCCATAAAAATAAATAAAATCCTATAAACCATAAAACGCCGGGATGCCTGCACAGGGCATAAAATCCGTCCTGGTAGACCTTTGGGGTCGCGTTGCTTTTTACATAAGTCTCATTGAAGGGCAATGCAAAGAAAAGTGTATAGATCAACAAGATGAGAAAAATTAATGAGCAAATTCCAAAAATGCTCATCCATCCCAAATCCCATTGAATGCCATGAAATGATTCAATAATAATTCCCGATGTTGCAACGATTAAAAGGAAAGAACCTAAAAAAAAGAAGCTCTTGATACTATTTTTTTTTGATGTCACACTGTTAATGTCATAGGCTGCAAAAAGAAGAAATGCTAAAAGTCCCATAAATATGTAAATCATAGTTCACTTCTCCTTATTCACTAATGCTGTCATAAGTTTATGATATCATTATTTAATTTATTTATCAACATTTTTCAACTTTAATCGGCAGCTTTACACATTTTCAAATGCCCCAGATTCGCCGTTTTTTTTGAGGTAACGTTTGATTTGGCGATGGGGTAGATCATCTACTGCAATGTCTGTTCAGCACAGAACCCGATTTCGAACGACCGATGTGAAAGCTGCAACAATCTTTTATTTAAATAAAAATTTCCATGTCAATGAAGCAGGAAAATGTCCGGTCCGAAAGGACCTCAATCGAATCCCGTGACTTCAGTCGTGGGTAGTTCAAGAGTATGATAACCGCACATTGGAGGAAATTCAATTCATGCCAAAGCGCATTCATGTTCCAATCGTCATCCTTCACTTCAATTTGCTTAAACCAGAAGTCCGGTATTCCCATGGCCATTGTAGATGACATGGACCTTCACCCGGGATTCATGTTTCAACGATCCTTTTATTATATTTTAAATATTATTTAAGTATATTATATGTCAAATATCATTTCGATTGCATTATTTTTCTATTATGTTATAATTTAGATAAAAAGAAAAACAAAGGTGAAAAGAATGAATACCATCGTAAGAATTCAAAGCATTACCATAAAAAATATAAAGAATGTAAAAATTGGAGTAGCCGATTTTCCGAATTACAAAAGCAAAAAGTATTATGATGAAAAATCAGAAATCCTCGGAATTTATGGACAAAATGGTTCGGGAAAAACGACTTTGATTAATATGGCAGCTGTGCTAAAAAAAGCTCTTTCTGGAGAATCACTGTCTCAGGATGCCTGGGAACTTATTGATTGTGATGAGGAAATCGGGTCTCTTGGTGTTGTTTTTTTTATAAATCAAAATAACGAATCCTATTTGGTTTATTATGATCTTATTCTGAAAAAAATAGAAGATGGAATACTTCGGGTAGTGACAGAGAAGCTTTCTTATAAATCCTTAAACAAGATAAAAGGCGTCCGAAACTCTAGGATCACTCTTATTGAGATTGACTTGAAAAAGAATGTGGAATTTTCGCCTAAAAATAAATATAAAAATCTTTTAAGTCCTCAATCCCCTAAAAGTGTTGCCGTTAAAATCGCTCTTGCCTTAGCAAATGAGCGAAATACCTCCTGTTTGTTTGGAGCAGAGGTCATGGAAATTCTTCTGAATTATCTGGAGGATCATCAGGATCAGCAAGGTGCAAGAATACTTTCTGCTTTACAAATGTTTGCCCGACGAAATCTATGTGTTATTGAAAATAACCGCTTAGGAAGCATTCTTATGAATCTTGTGATTCCCTTCAGCTTTAGAATTGATTCAAAAGAAAAATCTACCCAGGGAGAATATCCCATTGCTCTAACAGGAACCATTTTTATTGGTGAAAGGGAAAATCAATTAATCACGCAAATCATCGGTCAGATTAATGTTGTTTTGGAAAAACTGATTCCTGGTATGTTTTTGGAAGTCTTTGAAAAATCATCGGAGTTTTCAAAAAACGGAGAAAAAAAAATACAAGTGGAACTCATTTCTGTGAGAGAAGGGAAACGGGTATCCCTCAAGAATGAATCCGAGGGCATTGTAAAAATTATATCCATCCTAAGCAGTCTTATTGCCGTATATAACCTGCCATCATACTGTATGTTTGTGGATGAGTTAGATTCCGGTATCTTTGAATTTTTGCTTGGTGAAATTCTTAAAGTGATTGATGATGGGGGAAAGGGTCAGCTTATTTTCACATCTCATAATTTAAGGCCACTGGAAGTTTTAGATTCAAAAAATATTTTATTTACGACATCAAACAGGGACAACAGATACATACACATTCAAAACATCAAGAGAACAAATAATTTACGAGATGTTTATCTGCGATCCATTCTTTTAGGCGGTGAAGATGAACAACTTTATGTGGAAACCGATACGGTCACTATCCGTAAAGCGTTTAGAAAGGCCGGCGGGTTATTCAAAGATGAGTAGAAAAAAGGTTGTTTTGTTCATTGTTGAAGGCATAACTGATGAAGATTCACTTAGTGGAATACTGAATAAATTAACAGATCAGAAAAAGATTAAGTTTCTCATTATCCGGGAAGATATTACTACAATGCCTGGTGTTTCCACCCGTAATATTAAGGAACGAATCAAAGAAAGAATCGATGGAGAAATCAAACAATATAAACTTAAATCAAATGATATTTATCAGATCATTCATCTGGTGGATACCGATGGCTGTTTTATCCATGAAAAATATGTTTTTCAGAGTTCTACCGGAAAAACGATATACGAGGAAAAAGGAATTTTTGCAAAGATTCCTTTGAAAATTATTGAG
>JAENWK010000145.1 GCA_016650045.1 Eubacteriaceae bacterium
ACCACAATCGAGGATATGCATTTCAGGAAATTTTCGGAATCCCTGTACCGAATCCATATGACCGGTTTACTCCGGAGGGAAAGGGTTGGCTGACGAAATGGAACCAGGATATCAGATGTGCTACCACTGATTGTCCGACGATGTGTGGCTTCCTTATGGACATGGCGCTGCCGGCCATTGCTGAGCAGAATACCGCTGACATGGTGAATGGAGCCACTGGTATTGGTCTCACAAAGGAAGATGTCAGCAGAGTTGGTGAAAGAGTGAATAACCTTGCAAGAGTTTTTAACATCACAGCAGGATTCACCCGAGCCGATGATACTTTCCCGGAAAGGATCATGACCGAAGTGATTAAGGAAGGCGGTTCCAAAGGTCAGATAATCACTAAAGGCGAGCTTGATTTTATGCTCAATGAATATTATGATGCGCGGAATTGGACACGTGAGGGTATACCGACCAGCGAGAAACTTAAAGAGCTTGGGCTTGAGGAAGCGGTAATGGTCCTCAAGAAACGAAACCAGGAATAGTGTAGCCAATGGTAAAGGTGCATGTACATACCATTTTAAGTCTGAGAGAACTGGTTGGAGGCAATAAGAAGCAAATTATTGAAATTGAAGGGGCGGCAACGATTGCCGCCGCCCTCAAAAAACTATCTGAGCTCTATGGGGAACCCTTTCAAAATAAAATATTTGATTGTGACGAAAATATTAATCCCGGGATAGCAATGTTCGTTAATGGCCATGTCATCGGAGTGCTTCAGGGACTCGATACCGTGCTTGAGGAAGGTGATGAACTTTTGTTGTTCCCACCTGTGAGCGGCGGCTGATTCTTTGATTTGTATCATGGAAAGCTTGACGAAACAGATCACTTTGGCGTTGAAACATCAGGCAGGCAATCGGAAAATTTTGGATAGTGATACAATTGTTGGAAAAGGTGCTGTCATTGGCAGCAACGTGTTTATTACAAAATCAGTTCCTGAAGGAACTAAGGTGAGTATCAAAACACCTGACCTCCATTTTTCAGGTCATGAGACAAAGAAAATTTCTATGGAATCCTTCGACTGAGTGATTTAGATCGAATCAGCGAACAAAGAGAAAAAAGACAGTGTTAGTAATTTTAAAAATATTTGTCACCCTCATATTAACCATGTGTCAGACTGGAGGCAACTAAAATGAATAGTGAATCGATCGTCATCCGAATGGCAACCGCGGATGATGCAAAAGAAATTCTTGGCATTTATGCACCTTATGTGACGGATACAACCGTTAGCTTTGAATATGATATTCCAACGGTAGACGACTTTGTCGAACGAATGCGAAACACGCTAACTAAATATCCATATTTGGTTGCTGTCCTTGAAAACAGAATCCTTGGCTATGCCTATGCATCAACCTTCAAGAACCGAGCCGCCTATGATTGGGCTGTAGAAGTGACCGTTTATGTACATCAGGACTTTAAAGCAAAGGGGATTGGGAAAAAACTTTACAGCACTTTAGAAAAAATACTCAAAAAGCAAAACATCATTAACCTCAATGCCTGTATTGCCTATCCCAATCCTGACAGCGTAGATTTTCACAAGCATATGGGATACAAAACCGTCGGACATTTTACCAAGTGTGGCTATAAATTCGGCACCTGGTATGATATGGTCTGGATGGAGAAAATAATCGGGGAACATTTGGTCCCTCCAAAACAATTCATTCCCATAATACAGTATTTATCTCAAAATAACGGACAAATTTAAAAAGGGGACCTGCCAGGCAGGTCCCCTTTTTAGATCGCATTCATTTTACAACTTTTTATTCAGCGGAAAGGCGACAATTTTCTTAATCCACTTTTTACTGCGTAATCGATAGATACACCAGACAGATTTCAAAACCTGATCAATTTTCAGCAGAGTGTATATCCAAAATGCCGGCAGGTGCCAAACTAAACCTGCCAAAGCCCCGAGAGGAATGGAGGCAACCCATAGGAAAATAATATCAGCCACCATCAAGAACTGCGTATCCCCACCGCCACGAAGTACCCCTTTGGTTAAGATACTGTTGGTTGATTGAAAGATAATGATAAAACCCACTGCTGCCATGAGCTGATAAGTCAGCTGCCTGGTTTCTTCCGAAATGTTGTAGCAGTTGATCATCGGGGTGCTGAACAGCCATATCAGCAGAGCTCCTAAAACGCCGATGGCAATGCCAATATATAGAAAGGTCACCCCTTGCTGCTGGGCAGTTTCGCGTTCCCCGCGGCCCAGGGTGTGGCCCGTCATAATGGCACTGGCATTGGAAACGCCCTGGATAAAAACAGTGCTGAGCTGCTGGGTGACCATGGTGATGGCATTGGCTGAAACAAAGCTGACCCCCAGTCTGCCGATAACCATGGCGACGGCGCTGTTGCCAAATGCCAGTAGGGCGTCACTGACCAGGACGGGAATGGCAAACTGAAAATATTCCTTTGAAATATCCCGGCATTGCAGCCATAAATGGCTGAGACGATAGCGAATTTTTTTATCAACAAAAAACAAATAACCGCAGATAAATGAAAATTCAAAGATTCTGGCAATGAGTGTGGACAGGGATGAACCTTCAATGCCCATTTGGGGCGCCCCGAAATTCCCGAAAATAAACAGGTAATTAAAGAAAATATTAATGATGAAAGCACCAATGGATGAATACAGCGGAAGTCTCACCTGACCGACGCTGCGCAAAACAATGGTGGATGTCAAAGCTAACCCCTGCAGGGCATAACAGGGGACCGCCCATTTAAAATATTGGGCGCCATACTTAATAATAGTCGGATCCGTGGTGTAGATGCCCATAACCGCCTCCGGTGCGAAAAAGGTCACCAGGGAAAACACCAGGCTGAACAAAACGCAGATTCGCAGCATGATGGTCATTGATTTTCTTAGCGACTGTAAATCGCCCATGCCCCAGAAACGTGACGTCATCACCGAGGCACCCATGCCAATGCCCATGCAGCAGATCGTAAAAATCACGATGAACTGATTGGCCAGGGAAGCCGCTGACAGCTGCATTTCCCCAAGCGATCCCACCATCATCGTGTCGGTCATGTTCACTCCGATGGTGATCAGGCTTTGCAATGTGATGGGAATGGCGATGGCGGCCATCATTTTATAAAATGATTTCTCTTTGATTATGTGATTGATTAGTCTACCTCCAGCGTTTCTTTACAGTTTGATTTCTTCTTTTGGTTCTAAAACGAGTCTTCCTTTAGCCACAAATCTGGCCGCTTTTTTTG
>JAENWK010000045.1 GCA_016650045.1 Eubacteriaceae bacterium
GAAAGAAATGAAAGAAATGAAAGAAATGAAAGAAATGAAAGAAATGAAAGAAATGAAAGAAATGAAAGAAATGAAAGAAATGAAAGAAATGAAAGAAATGAAAGAAATGAAAGAAATGAAAGAAATGAAAGAAATGGAAGAAACAAAAGAAAAGAATCTGGTTGTGGAAATATTTGATTCCCTGTTCATTATGCTTTTATGTTTTGCGACATTACTGAGTGCCATGTTGCTTAAAAATAACATAATTGGTGGGTTGGATTATACGATTCATATAAAGACATTAATTACAACATTTCTTGGGTTGGCTATATATTTGTTATACATGTTAAATCGTTCGGATAAAGGATTAAAAGTAATGATTGATTATATTTATCCAACTGAAGAAAATAAACAGGGGGATAATAAATGAGCTTTTGGGGTGTGATGAACTACGTTGCTTGGGGATTGTGTGCATTTATTGTGGTTTTATTTATTGTGGATATTGTGCGTGTTAGAAAAGGAAACTACAAAAATGAAAACTAATGATTCTTTCTTTGAAAGGCAGGCTTTGTGATGGAAAAAAATAATGAATCTCACTTACCAAAAGTTCTCGGTCCTCTACACGTATGGGCATTAGGGGTAGGGATTGTTTTAGTTGGCCAATTTATGGGGTGGAATTTTACCATCGCCAAGGGAGGGTCCCTGGGATCAATTATCGCATGTTGGACAATAGGGATATTATATGTATGCTTGATTATGATCAATACTGAAATGGGTTCGGTCATTCCTGAAGCTGGGGGTCAATATGCAATGGCAAAATATCTTTTAGGACCGGTAGCAGCTTTTAATGTTGGACTGATGCTGGTTTTTGAATATGTCATGCTTGAAGCCGCCGATGCCCTGGTTGTAGGGGAAATATTAAAAACCTTGAGTCCTGAAGTACAGGCCCTTCCCTATATTATTTTAAGTTTATTGCTATTAACCTATTTGAATTACAGAGGGGTCCATGCTACACTAAACTTAAATATTATATTAACAGGTATCGCATTTTTAACCATCATCATACTTTTATTGACTACAAAATTTTATTCGCCGACAGAAAGTATGTTAAATCTAAATGCGTTAACCAATGGCCTTCCCTATGGAGCCATGGGAATTTTAGGGGCATTACAGTTTGGGTGCTGGTTTTATTTAGGAATAGAGGGAACAGTTCTTGTTGCCGAAGAATGCAAATCAACCGGATGTGCCCTACCATTAGGAGCAATCACGGGCTTAATCACATTAATCATTGGAGCAACCATAACATGGTTTGTTTCGTCAGGATTAGTTGGGGCATCGGTTCTTGCTAAGTCAACCTATCCTCTATTTGATGCAGCGATTGCAACGAACAAACCGATTATCATTAACATATTATTCATGGGAACAATGCTTGCGTGTTTGGCCAGCGCCAACGGATGTATTGCAGATGCCAGCAGAGCCTGGTATTCCATGGCAAGAGATACTCTTATTCCAGAATCTTTTGCATTACTTCATCCAAAATACAAAACACCATACATAGCCATTCTATTTTTGTTGCCGATTTCATTAGCATTTGGTTTTACCGGCTTGTTGGACCAAGTCATTACATTCTCAATCTTTTCAGCCCTTTTAGTCTACATATTAACGGCGTATATGATGATTAAATTTCGCAAAATGTATCCCATTGGAAGTATTAAAAGAGGTTATCAGGCCCAGTGGCATCCGATACCTTCGATCATCGTATTGATTTTATCGGGAGCAACTTTATTTGGAATGTATTTTGGTTATTGGATTAATCTGGTGGCAGGATTTACATTCTATTTATTGGCATCACTATGGTTTATTTATTATCGCTCAAAATTTCTGGATTATGATACATTTATGTTAAAAGAAATTTCTAACTGGCCTCGTCCAGAGGGTTATTAAAATCTTGGAGAGGGTTTAATGAATATATTGAAAAATAAAAAATTGAAAATGTGGATGATTGTAATATCAAACATCATTATACCAAGCTCTGGTTATGTTTTTATGGGACGATCTACCAGAGGACTGCTCATGTTATTGTGGATGTTTGCCTTTGGATATATAACCTCTCACTTAAATATTTATAACCCTGGCATACCGGAAATCAATAAATTCTTTGGAGCTATCGCTGTATGGGTTGCCTCAATTGTTGAAGTATATCATCTTGCAAAAAAATCCATAATACAGGATGTAAACCCCAAAGTCTAAAAATTTCTTGACAATATTAAAAAGTTAGTAATATAATTAAGTATATAGTTAAAAACTGTGATTGAGTAAAGTAATTTTCATAAGAGTCTGCAGAGAGTCGGGACTGGTGAAACCCGGTGATAACCATGAAAATGAAGTTCCCTCAGGAGTTGTTTTGCTGAATAGGATTTAGAAGGTCTATATTAGGCAGATCCGGTGACCCTTCCGTTATTACAGGGGTGATGAACATAGACCACTATGGTGGGAGTGTTCTAAAATAAAGTGGATTATTAAATAATCAAATTAGGTGGTACCGCGAGTAAGGCTCGTCCTTTTATAAGGATGGGTCTTTTTATTATATTTAAGAAGTATCGGTACAAATGATATAATCAGGATAATTCAGGAGGAAAAAAATGTATTGGAACAAGAGCTATGAATGTATGCCCAGAGAAAAATTGCAGGAGTTGCAATTGGAGCGATTAAAACGAATGGTTGCCCGAATTTATCATGACGTGCCATTTTATCGAAATAAGTTTCAGGAAAATGGCATTATGCCAGAGGATGTGAGGTCTCTTTCGGATCTTCAAAAACTGCCTTTCACCACAAAGGTTGATTTGAGAGACAACTATCCCTATGGGCTTTTCACCGTGCCGTTGGAGCAGATAGTCCGGATCCACGCTTCTTCAGGAACCACAGGAAAGCCCACGGTGGTAGGATATACCAGAAATGATATTGCCACCTGGTCCGAACTGATGGCTCGTTCGCTGGTGGCCGCAGGGGCCCGTCCACACTCTGTGATTCAAAATGCCTATGGATACGGTTTATTTACCGGAGGTCTAGGGGTTCATTATGGGGCCGAACGTTTGGGTGCTTCCATTATTCCAATTTCAGGTGGAAATACCGCAAAACAGATTATGATTATGAGGGATTTTGGTTCCACCGTCATGACCTGTACCCCTTCCTATGCCATTTACCTGGCAGAAGTTTTGAATGATATGGACATTGACCCGGAATCCTTGAAGTTACAGATTGGTATTTTTGGTGCGGAACCATGGTCTGAAAATATCCGCAAAGACATTGAGAGAAAGCTGAAAATCAAGGCTTACGATATTTATGGATTATCTGAAATCATGGGACCAGGAGTTGCCATTGAATGTGAATGCCAAAATGGTCTTCATATCTGGGAGGATCACTTTATTCCGGAAATTATTGATCCTGTCACACTTAAGGTGCTTCCTCATGGTTCCCAGGGTGAGTTGGTGATCACTACTATTACGAAGGAAGGGATTCCTATTCTTCGCTACCGAACCAGGGATATTACCAGGATCATTGATGAGCCTTGTAGCTGTGGACGAACCCATTTGAGGATCAGCCGTTTACAGGGACGAACCGATGATATGCTCATTATCCGTGGGGTTAATGTATTCCCAACCCAAATCGAAAGCGTTCTACTCGAAATCGGTGAAGTAGAGCCCCATTATCAAATAGTGGTTAGAAGAGATGGATCTCTGGATACTATTGAGATTAAGGTAGAACTGAGTGAAACCATGTTCTCAGATAAAATTAGTAATCTGGAAAAGCTTGAGCGTCGCATTAAAGATCGGATTAATTCGGTGACAGGTATTAATGCTAAAATATCCCTTGTTGAGCCTAAAAGTCTTCCAAGAAGTGAAGGAAAAAGCCAACGGGTTATTGATTTAAGAAAAATATAGGAGGAACATTATGATCCGACAAGTATCAATATTCATGGAAAACCATGAAGGCCGTCTTAACAATTTGCTTAAAATTCTGGCAGAAAATAATATCAATATTCGTTCTTTAAATATTGCTGAAACAATGGATTATGGGATTGTTCGTTTGATTTTACAAGAAACAGACAGAGGTATTGAAGTTCTTAAGAAGCATGATATCATGAGCACATTAACACCGGTGCTTGCGGCCGAGATTTCAGATCAAGCAGGAGGCCTGAGTATCTTAGTGGATGCCCTGACCAAGGAAAAAATTAATATTATTTACGCCTATTCTTTCTTGCCTAAAAAAACGGATAATGCTATTATCATTATGCGTGTTGAAGATGAAGTTCTGAAAAAAGCCGTGGCAACCCTAGAAGCCGTTCCGGGAATTAATCTGCTCAACAGAGAAACTTTATTATTAATATAGAAACTTGAAAGTAGTTAGATAAATTAGAACCATTCTAAAACTTTATATTGACATTTGCCGCAACTTTTTGTAAGATGACAGGTAAGAATTAAGATTAAGGCACAGATATCTAATTTATTTAAAGAAAGGCAACATAATGGCAACATCAAAAAAAGGAAGCCAAACAAAACAAAATATTATAAATTCAGCGAAGATCCTCTTCTATGAACATGGTTATAATAAAACAGGAATACAAGATATTGCCGATCATGCCAATGTAAAGCTGGGAACAATTACCTACTATTACAAAAAAAAGGATGATATGATCACCGATATTTATAATGTGTTTTTTCTTGCGTTATATGACTATGTGTCAGTTACTTCAGCGCATCTCAATCTTTTCACCAAATATTGTTATGCCCTGGTTTTATATTATGAAGCCATTTTAAACAATGAACATAATAAAACTCTGTATTATGAAGTGCTTATTAAAAATGTGAATCCCCGCGGACGGACGAGTATTACAAATACATTAAATCGTTCCTGCCTGGATTTTCTAAACAAAAACTATATTGAGGCCGATCTGTCAGTCATTGCCCGATCAGAGTACGGGGCCAGAAAAGAACTTTTTGTTAATTTCTATGAAAAAGAAATTAAGTTCACCGGACGCGCAATGATTTATTTTCTAATACGCAATTTATTCAGATTGATGAATCTCGATGGCGAAATGATCGAAAATACCATTCAACAAGGGTTTGAGTTTTCCAATAAAAACAAACCGGAAAATATTAAATTCTTAGTGTAAATGGTGAATTCCACAAGAAAAAAAAAATTGGGAAATCCTATTGTAGGAAATAAAGTTATCCACAGTTTGAACGGTTATCAACCCATTTTGTTGATAACCGGTTTTTTTTATGTCTTAAATGGATGCACAATATTGAATTAAAATGACTGAACATGATAAATAATGATTGACAATGACTGAATATGGTGATATTATGCGATTAAAGAGGTGTGAAAATGATTACAGAAGAACGATTTGGGAAAATATTAGAATTAATCGAAGAAAAACGGGTAGTGAAAGTCACCGAGTTATCCGAAACCCTGAATATTTCTGAATCCACCATACGAAGAGATTTAACAACCCTTAGCGATAGCGGGAAACTTAAAAAAGTGCATGGTGGGGCTACCGCCGTGGGTGGCAGCTTTGCCATTATGGATTATGATGTTCAGTTTAAAGAAGACCATTATCGTGAAGAAAAAAAACGCATCGGAAGATTTGCCGCTTCCCTCATTGAAAAGAATGATTTTGTGTTCATTGACGCAGGAACCACCACCGAAGCAATGGTGAACGCCATTACCGAACAGGGAGCAGTTTATGTTACCAACGGAATGAGCATTGCAAAAAAACTGGTGCAACAGGGATGCCGAACCATCATTATTGGCGGCGAAATTAAACCCATCACTGATGCCGTGGTAGGAAGTGAAGCTTTGGCATTTCTTCAAAAATATCATTTTACCAAGGGCTTTTTTGGAACTAATGGGATAGATTTAGGTGCCGGCTTCAGCACTCCGGATCCAACCGAGGCCCAGGTAAAACGGAAAGCCTTCGGAAGATCCAAAGTGGCATATATTTTAGCGGATCCTTCAAAATTCAATCAGATTGCGCCGGTAACCTTTGGTGACCTGGAAGATGGGGAAATCATAACCACAATGATTCCTTATACATCCTATGGAAAACGCACAAAAATATGGGAGGTGGATAGACAATGATATTTACGGTAACCTTTAACCCTTCTTTGGATTATATAGTCGGTCTCAGCGACTTTCACGAAGGTGAGGTTAATCGGAGTGAATGGGAGCATATTTTCCCAGGCGGAAAGGGGATCAATGTTTCCATGGTTTTAAAAAATCTGGCCATTGAAAACGTTGCATTAGGCTTTGTTGGCGGATTTACCGGAAATGAAATTCAGCGAAGGATAAAAGCATTTGGTTGCATAACCGATTTCGTAAAATTAAAATCCGGAATCTCACGGATTAACGTGAAGGTAAAAGCAAATAAAGAAAGTGAAATTAATGGACAGGGTCCTGATATCACAAAAAAAGAAATTGCAAAACTATTTGAAAAGCTGGAACTGCTTAAAAAGGGGGATATCCTGGTTTTGGCGGGAAGCATTCCCAAGGCTCTGCCTGAGGATACTTATGAAAATATCATGAAGATTTTAGAAAATCGGGGTATAAAAATTGTGGTGGATGCCACCGGAGAACTTTTAGTGAAGGTCATAAAATATGAGCCATTTCTCATTAAACCCAACAACCACGAGCTTGGGGAAATATTTGGAGTGACCCTGAAAAATCGGGAAGAGATAATTAAATCAGCTAAACGTCTCCAGGAAATGGGCGCCCAAAATGTTCTGGTTTCCATGGCTGATGAGGGTGCCATTCTTATTGGCAACGATAATAATGTCTATGAAATGAAGGCCCCAAAAGGGGTTGTTAAAAATTCCGTAGGTGCAGGAGATTCCATGGTCGCAGGATTTTTAGCAGGTTATCTTAAAAATGAAGATCTCTGGGAGGCATTCCGAATGGGGGTAGCCACCGGCAGTGCCACGGCTTTTTCCGAAGCACTGGCGACAAAAGATGAGGTTTGGAAAATTTTAAATGATTTACCAGCACAATAAAGTTAAAAAAATGAGGAGGAAATAACATGCATATTATTGATCTGCTTAATTCAAAAGGCATAGACCTCGATGGAAAGCCGGCATCAAAGGACGAAACGATTAAACACTTGGTGGATCTTATGGATGCCGCTGGCAATATCAGTGATAAAGAGGCGTATCGATTAACAGTAATGCAACGTGAGGAAGAAGGGAGTACGGGCATTGGTGAAGGCGTTGCCATTCCCCATGGCAAATCATTGGCAGTCAAAAATGTGGGACTTGCAGCCATGGTAGTAAAAGATGGGGCGGATTTTGATTCTCTGGATGGGGGACCTGCCTATCTCTTCTTTCTCATTGCCGCACCAAATGAAGCGAACGAGCTGCATTTAGAAGTCCTCAGTCGACTTTCGACGATATTAATGGATCCGGAATTTCGAAAAAAATTGATTCAAGCCCCGGATATTACAACTTTTCTGAAGTTTATTGATGAAAAAGAACAGGAAAAATATGGTGAAGCTGAACAAAAAGAAAAGGGTCGGAAAAAGGGCTTTCAACTTTTGGCGGTAACCGCTTGTCCCACCGGCATAGCCCACACTTACATGGCTGCGGAAAGCCTGGAAAATAAGGCAAAAGAGCTGGGAGTCACTATTAAAGTGGAAACCAACGGTTCCGGCGGGGTGAAAAATCAGCTAACAGCCGTAGAAATCAAAAATGCAGAGGCGATTATCATAGCAGCGGACACCAATGTTGAAATGTCTCGATTTAATGGTAAACCGGTGATTCAGACAAAAGTTGCCGATGGCATTCATAAACCAAAGGAATTAATTCAGGAAGCCCTCGGCGGGAATGTTCCCATTTATCAGGGGACAGGTGAAAATACACAGGTGACCCAAGCCTCTGGAGAAAAGGAAAGCATTAGCCGCAAAATATACAAAGACTTAATGAATGGGGTTTCACATATGCTGCCCTTCGTTATCGGCGGCGGGATTCTTATTGCACTGGCATTTTTATTTGATGATTACAGCATTAATCCGGCAACTTTCGGCAGCAATACACCTTTTGCGGCTTTCTTAAAAACCGTTGGTGGTACCGCCTTTGCATTTATGATGCCGGTTTTGGCCGGTTACATTGCTATGAGTATTGGGGATCGTCCCGCATTAGCTGTCGGTTTTGTCGGCGGTATGCTTGCTTTCGCCGGGGGGGCGGGGTTCTTAGGAGCATTGCTGGCAGGGTTTGCAGCAGGTTACCTGATTCTTGGCCTCAAAAAAGTATTTTCTAAGCTTCCCAATAGCTTAGAAGGAATTAAACCCATACTTCTGTATCCGGTTTTCGGGATTCTGATTATTGGTGCTCTCATTATCTTTGTTATTAATCCACCGGTAGCTGCGCTTAATAGCTGGATGACATTGATGCTCAACGGCATGGGGGCCTCAAGCAAGATTGTTTTGGGCATTGTTCTTGGTGGGATGATGGCCATTGATATGGGTGGTCCTATTAATAAGGCCGCCTACACTTTTGGATTGGCATCTTTGGCCACTGGACAGTTTGATATTATGGCAGCAGTCATGATTGGAGGAATGATTCCACCTTTGGGTATTGCACTTTGTACCACTTTCTTTAAAAATCATTTTACCAAAAAAGAAAGAGAAGCAGGCATGACCAACTATGTTATGGGGCTTTCCTTCATCACGGAAGGGGCAATTCCCTTTGCATCAAAAGATCCAATCCGGGTTATTCCTGCCTGTGCCATCGGGGCTGCTTTTGCCGGAGGTTTATCCATGTTCTTCGGATGTACATTATTGGCACCACATGGCGGCATCTTCGTATTTCCTCTGGTTGGCAATCCCTTTGGATATGTTATTGCACTCATTTCCGGATCGGTTGTGACGATGATTCTACTGGCAATATTGAAGAAACCAAAAGTGAATGATCAATTACAAGAAATTGAGACACCAGATTTATAAAAACAATAAACTGGAATGGTCAAACTAAAACCCTTGCTGAAATCAGCAGGGGTTTTCATTATTTGAAAAATGCCATAATGACTATAAAAAAACAATTGCAATAAATAGTGGTACTTCTTGAATTATCAAATTATTAAGGTATAATTGATTAGATGGGTAATCTTTTTTATAAAAAGTTACCCAATAAACTCACTTTTTTGAGCATAAAAAAAAATCAGTGTGATGTGATTAGACAGAGTTGCCTTTTCAATTTTTGTGTCAATGGAAACGTACCATAATTTTTAGGGGAAGAAGTAAAAATGCAAATGAAAAAACCGGGAAAACAATTACTGAGTCTGATATTAATAATTTTTTTGATTGCAACATGTCTGCCAGTTGGGATTTTCGCTTTAACTTTAGGCGATAATAATTCCATTACTTTCTCTGAAAATGTGATCTACAACGGTGAACCACAAGTATTAGCAGAAATGAAAGGTCTGCCAGGGGATGTTGCTCCTGATCCGACACTGATTAAAATCATCTATGAAGGAAATCTGGCTAATGGAAATCCATTAGCAGAAACAATAAAGCCGCCAGTGGAGCCGGGAACCTATTTAGTAACGGTTCAATATGAAGGCGATGCGAATTATCAAAGTTACAGTGCAACTAAAGATATCATGATAAAACCAATTGAATTGAAATTAACGGATTTTATCACTAAAAAACCAGCAACGAAGATGTATGATGGCACCACGAATGTTCCGGTGGAAGTGCTTGATGGATTAAGCAATACCGGAGTTCTAGAAAAAGATTTAGGTGAGGTTGCGTTTACCTTTGAATCTTGTAAATTTATTTCGAAGGACGTTAAACCGGTTGAATTGAATAAGATAATTCTGGAGAATGTGACAATTTCAGGAGACAAGGCGACTTGCTATCATTTGATTTCCAATCCGGATTTACCAAATATCAATCCCATTCTCGCAATTCCAAACAAAGATTCTGTGACTGTGGAGTTATCGGGAAAAATTACACCAAAACCAGTGGGAATGTTATTAAACGGCGAAAATAAAGTTTACGATGCTGATCCATTCCTGGATGGGTATGATCTTAGCTACAATGAGGACGATGTGATTAAAGGCGAAGAAATCGGAGTCAAAACAACCGATGCTTTCAATCCCTGGTATGGAACCACCACAGCAAAGATTAAAGATGTTGGTCAATACTATGTCTGGGCATCCGAAGGTTTTTACCTTTATGGATTAAACGGTACAAATATTGAAAACTATACGGTGGGAGAGGATCCCATAAGTTCAAAAGAAAAATACGATATTACACCAATATCAGTCATTGTGGAAGCTTGGTTCCAATCCAAAACAGAAGGAACACTAGACCCGGAACTGACCTATACCGTTTGGCGAGATTATGGCAGTGATATAGGGAATCAACAATATAACGAAGGACTCTTAAGTGAAGATGTTTTCAGTGGAGCCCTTAGTCGCACACCAGGAGAAGACATTGGTAAATATGATATTTACATTGGCACATTGCATAATCCAAATTATATTATTTCATTCGAAAATGGCGAAAACATGTTTGCTATTTTACCTATGGCTCAAATAAAGACGGCATCTAGTTCGTCAAGCACATTGGAGTCCCGAGAGGAGCCGAGTGAAAGCAACCCACTCTTTCCAAAACTACTTTTAAGTGGCATGGCAATTATTGGCGGTGCGTTCTTTATGAAAATGCGTAATATTTAAAAGTAAGGCATGTGATTAAAATTGCAAAAAAAACCGGGCAGGAAAAATTACTCTTTTTCCTGCCCGGTTTCTGTTTATAAAGAGACTATGGAGATTCTAATGAGTGAAGCCATGTTTCCCTTTGGTTTCATTATATTTACCGGTGTAGGTGATGCCCATAATTGCAATGATACCTATGGTGTATTCATCAACATAACTCATCCTGAATTAAGTGATAGGCTAGTTCAGGATCAATAGATTTTTGCCCTCGTTTATACTTGGGAAGGTCTGAATCAATGGTTTCAGTTACAAAAATAGGACTTGTGTATACTGCTTTTAACTTTTCTTCTTTCGGGCGTGTGTGTAACATTTTTCACTTCCGTAATTTTCGATTTTTAACGTTACTGATGATTGAACTTTTTTAGGCGATACCTTAGTTTTGTCTTTTTCATTCGGATCAAATAATTTTAAAATTCAGGATTAATTGAACATTTGCCTGTGCCTTAAATTATACAAAAAATAGAGCTGAATAAGCAAAATAAATTCAATATTTTTTACACAGACTTAACCTAAAAACCATTGACAAAAAGATTGCAAAAAGATATAGTTAAATATATGAATATAATAAAAAAAACAAAAACTGTTTCTTTTGTTAGGTGAGGCTCCTATACGGATATGGTTGCTACCCGGAAACATCGAGAGATGCCAATGGGTTAACAGGTACTATCGAATTAAGGTTTTACTTAATGCAGTTAGGTTTTGCCCTATGCTGTATAGTGCCAAAACTCAACCATTGGGGGAATTATTATTTTTGCTGTGCAAAAACCTCCGTGAATTAGTGGTGGTTTTTTTTATTTTTAAAATACGAAACAAAGGAGTGAGATAGGATGGACGCAGACCCCGGAGAGAATTGCATTGAACAAATGAATGAACTAACGAGCGACCAAAATATCCACAGGATCATTGGTTGCTCTTAATTAAGGAGGAAAACAATGATTAAAATCTACAAAACTATTGATGGAAAAATTGAAGAAATTGAAACCATTGAAAAAAATAGTTGGATTGATATGGTTAATCCAACCGAAGAAGAGCTTCAGTTTATCACCCAGGAATTAGGAGTGGAACCTGATTTTCTTAGAGCGGCATTGGATGAAGAAGAAATTTCCCGAGTGGAAGTTGAAGATAATGACCATGCATTGATTACCATCGATGTACCAGTGGTTCAAAAGAATACAAAAATGGTGCTCTACACCACCATTCCTGTGGGGATTATCCAAACAGAAGATAATATTATTACGGTTTGTCTACGTGGAAATACGCTGATTGACGATTTTGCCAAAGGGCGTGTTAAAAATGTATTCACAAACTTGAGAACGCGGTTTATTTTTCAGATCCTTTACCGTATTGCCAGTCGTTTTCTTGTTTACTTGAGACACATTAATCGCATGAGTACCGATATTGAACGGGAATTACATATTTCCTTAAAAAACAACGAGGTGATTCAACTTCTTGATTTAGAAAAAAGTTTGGTTTTCTTTTCAATCTCATTAAAAGCCAATCAGGCAGTGGTGGAAAAACTTCAACGTGGACGAATTATCAAGCTTTACGAGGAGGATAAAGATTTATTGGAAGATGTGTTAATAGAAGTTCAACAAGCCATTGAAATGTCGAATATCTACACCAATATTCTCAGCGGCACAATGGATGCCTTTGCTTCGATTATTTCCAACAATCTTAATATTGTGATGAAAATTTTAACATCCCTGACGATCCTGACTGCCATTCCTACCATGTTTGCAAGCTTTTACGGTATGAATGTATCAGGAATACCCATGGCCAATTTTGGATTTGTCGTGGCACTTGCTCTGGTTGCTACCGGTGTTGCTGCTTTTGTTTTATTTAAGAAGAAGATGTTTAGTTAGATTGCCTGAAAAATATCGTTGACAAAGAAATTCGTCAGGGTGTATAATGAATATAAATAATTAAATAGTCTGTTTCAGGGCGAGGTGTAAGTCCTCACCGGTGGTGATGCGTGAAAGCGCTAAGTCCACGAGCCGAAAGGCCGATCTGGTTAGAATCCAGAACCGACGGTAGAGTCCGGATGAAAGAAATAGCGTACAATTTTGCACGCAAAGCCCTTGGAGAATAAAATCCAAGGGCTTTTATGTTTTCTGAACAGACAACAAGGAGGTTTTTGATGAAAATCAAAACAAAGCAACTGGCACAGATGGCAGTATTGACAGCAATGTCGATACTATTGGTTTTATGGATTCATGTTCCGATTATTCCTATGGTTCCATATTTGGAATATGATCCCGCAGATATACCAATTTTGATTGGTACGTTTATGTTTGGTCCCTTAGGCGGATTGCTTATCACCGCGGTTGTATGTTTCATACAGGGCGTTGCGATTAGCGCAACTGGATTAGTAGGTGCATTAATGCATTTCTTTGCAACGGGTTCATTTGTAATAGTAGCAGGAAATATCTACAAACATAATCGCACGCGAAAAGGTGCTATTATTGGTTTGGGTTTGGGTGCCGTTACCATGACCGTTACTATGGCTCTATGGAATATTATTTTAACTCCGATTATTTATGGTATGCCTCTTGAAGCTGTGCTCTCTGTGATATGGTGGATTGTTTTATTTAACGTTATAAAAGCAGGTGTAAATGGTGGAATTACTTGTGCTGTTTATAAATCAGTCAGTAAAGTATTAGGGTTGGAACTCCAAGAACCGAAAAGAGTTGAAACTGAAGTTGAGTAATTAATCATTTATTAAGAGGCAAGACTCAATTGAGTCTTGCCTCTTTTGACTTTCGCAAACATAATCGAATAAAAAGAAAATAAGCATTGACAGAGAGAATATAGAAGCGTATACTTTAAAAGTTGCCTCGAACGGGGGCAGCGAAAAAGAACATCGACCAACACGAAAAACTTTCAGAAAAAGCTTGACAGCACAGGAAAATGA